>NZ_VSWF01000031.1:0-39984 GCF_009668305.1 Comamonas sp. CAH-2 | reverse complement strand
GGCCTTGACCCGTATGGCGCCCTCGCGCACCTTCACGTGGATGCAGTCCAGGTAGACGATGGGGTAGATGGCGTCCAGCGGGCGTGCCTGCCAGGCCTTAACCTCCTCACTTACAGCATCCGTCACGGATGAGATCAGGCTGGGTGAGACCTCCGTGCCGTACATCTCCTCCAGGTGGCTCTGGATCTCGCGCACCGTCATGCCGCGGGCGTACAGGGAGATGATCTTGTCGTCGAAGCCGGCCCAGCGGGTCTGGTGCTTGGGGATCAGTTGGGGTTCGAAGGTGCCCTTGCGGTCGCGCGGCACCTCGATGGGCAGTTCGCCGAACTCGCCCTTGAGCGTCTTCCTGCTCTTGCCGTTGCGAGTGTTGCCGCCGGTGTTGACCACCGGTTCGTGTCGGTCGTGGCCGAGGTGCTCGGTCAGTTCGGCGTCCAGCGCCTTTTCTACAAGCAGCTTGGTCAGCTGCTTGAGCAGGCCGTTCTCGCCGATCAGGTCTTCAGGTTTCTTGTAATCAGCCAGCAGTTTCGCCAGCAGTTCTTCAGGGACTTCGTGTTTCTTGGCTGTCATTGTGCTTACGGACATGCAGACTTGCGCCTGCGGTGGATTGTCCGTTTACACAAAATTCTGCACACCCTCCCTCGCCGCCGCGCACCACGATGCTCATGACGCCACCCTTGCGCACCAGACCGGTCGGTCGGTGCTCGACCACGTGCTGTAGCAAGCCCGGCTGAAAGTTCTCGATCTGCACACAGGGGTTGCGCAGGCCGGTCAGCTCGATCACGGCCTCGCTGCCAAAGTGCAGGCGCGTGCCCGTGGGCAGCGAGAGCAAATCGACGCCGCGCGTGGAGATGTTTTCCCCCAGGTCGCCAGGCTTGACGTTGTGGCCTTTGGTCAGCACATCATCGAACAGTTCGGCATGGATGACGTGCACCTGGCGCAGGTTCGGCTGCTGCCCAAACCGGCGCATGTGGTACAGGTGCTGGTCGGTCGGGCCGGCGTGAGCATCGCCTTCCACGCCGAAGTTTTCGATCAGCCGGATCACTGGTTCGGCTGTCTTGCTGAACACGTGCTTCTTGCTGATCTGAACGCCCACCACCGTGGGCGATGCTGCGGCATTGGTCATCTTGAGTCACCTTTCCAGAGCCTGCCAAGAGGCCCGTCGGACTCCTGGCCAATGAGATTTCCATGCTCGGTGACCATGACGGAGCCGCAGCGGGACTTGCACAGGGCACAGAAGCCCGGTGTCTTCACGACGGTCAAGTTGAACTCCTTCGAGAACCGACGAACCGCTGGATCAGGATTGCCGGAACGGTTGCCCGATGGCCGCTGGCATCCGGGTGCCTCTGCCCAGGCCCGCGAGAACCAGCAATGCCGCAAGGTATGGAGCCATCTGGATCACATACGACGACACCGGCAGGCTGAAGGCTTGCACACGCAGCGACATGGCTTCCGCTGCACCGAACATGAGGCAAGCTAACAGGCTGCCGAGCGGCATCCAGCGGCCGACGATGATGGCAGCCAGAACCAGGTAGCCCCGCCCACCCGTCATCCCGTCGGTGAAGGTGCCAACCTGCTGCAGCGACAGCACCGCACCAGCCAGGCCCGCCAATGCTCCGCCAGCCAGGATTGCCGCGGTACGGACACGCGCAGGATCGCCCCCGGCCGCAAACGCAGCCACGGGGTTCTCGCCCACCGCGCGGAGGTCGAGACCAACTCGTGTGCGGAACAGGAACAGGAACAGGGGTACGACCAGCGCCAGTGCCAGATAGGTCAGCGGAGGCTGTCGGAACAGCAGCGCTCCAACGAACGGCAGCTCCGAAAGACCAGGAATCGCCCAAACCTCCAGTAGCGGAACGCGAATAGTGGGTGCGCCGCCGTTCCCAGCCACGGCGCGAAGCAAGAAGCTCGTGAGCCCGAGCGCCAGGATGTTCGAAGCGATACCGGTCACCATGTGCTCGGCGTGGTACCGCACGGTGGCAATGGCAACCACTCCGGCCATCATGGCGCCGCCCGCTGCGCTTGCTATCAATCCAAAGCCTGCATTTGATGCGGCATGGGTGGCCAAGACCCCGAGGAACGCCCCGGCCAGCATCTGCCCTTCCAGTCCTACGGCGAAGGTGCCGGCGCGCTCGCAGATGATGCCGCCAAGGGCGGCCAGAATGAGCGGGGCTGCGATGCGCAGCGTAGCCGCCAGAAAGTCGAGAAGCTGGGCGGAATCCATGCCTTACACCTTGTCCTGACCAGCGCGGCCAAGGCCGCCCAGCACGAAAATCATCGTCATCCCCTGAATCACGAGCACCAGCGACGAGGGCACACCAATCTGTCGTTGCATCGACAGCGCCCCGACCTCAAGGAACCCGAAGAACAAGGCCGACGGGATCACGTAGAGAGGGTTCAGCCCTCCCATCAGGGCGACCGCCACCGCGTTGAAGCCGAAGCCAGCAGAGAAGCCTTCGATCAAGCGGTAGTGCACCCCGACGCACTCGATGGCTCCTGCCAGACCAGCCAGGCCGCCAGCGGTCGCCATGAGCCCAAAGACCGTGCGCGCTGGCGAGATGCCGGCATACCGCGCAGCAGAGGCGCTTGCGCCCGCGACCCGCCACCGGTAGCCCAGCGTCGTTCGCCACAAGACGAAGTTCCCCAGAAGCGCCGCGCCGACCGCGATTGCGATCCCCAAATGCAGGTCAGTCCCAGACACCAGCTTCGGCAGCCAGGCGCTCGGATCGAACAGAGGGGACTGCGGGAACCCGGCGCCCTCCTCGCCCATGCGCCCGTGGAGAAGCTCAGCGACGAGAAGCAGCGCGACGAAGTTCATCAGGAGCGTGACCAGCACCTCGTGAACGCCGCGAAACACGCGAACCCCTGCGCCGATGCTCGCCCAGCCGGCACCCGCGGCAGCGCCTGCGAGCATGGCCATGGGCAACACCAGCCAGGCAGAGCCACCGCCCATCGCCAATGCGACCGCCGACGCGGCAGCACCGCCGACGGCCAGCTGTCCCTCTGCGCCGATGTTGATGACGCGCCCGCGGAAACAGAGCGCAATGCCCACCGCACAGAGGAGGTACGGAGTGGTCTTGTTCAGACCGACGACGATGCGGTCCCACGAACCGAACGCGCCCGTGAAGAGGTACCAGTAGGCCGTGAACGGGTCCTTCCCGGACAGCAGAATCAGGCCGGCCGTAATGGCAAACGCCATGCCGACGGAGCCGATGGCCCGCCACAGCGGAGCCGCACTGCCGGCGCGAGCTATGAAAGCGGATAGCGCGCCAGGCGCTGGCAATGGCTGTGCATGCGAACTCATGCCAACTCCTTCTCTTGTTCCTTGCGCGCACCTGCCAGTGCGAGGCCAATGCTCTCCAGGTCTGCATCAGCTCGGTCAACAACGTCGACGACCCGCCCTTCCGACAGCACACCGATGCGGTCGCCCACCTGCAGCACTTCTTCCAGCTCCGACGAGATGTAGAGCACCGCGGCCCCCTGCTCTCGCAGCTTGAGCAAGCTTTCAACCACAAAGCGTGTCGCCCCGGGGTCCAGGCCCCACGTGGGCTGGAAGGCGATGACCACGCGTGGTCCGCGGCTCAACTCGCGCGCCAGTGCTACTTTCTGCTGGTTACCACCCGAGAGCGTCCGTGCCGGCACGTTGGGTGACGCCGCACGAATGTCGAAGTCGTGCATCCGCTGGAGTGCGAGTTTGCGAAGTGCACCACGTGCGATGCGTCCAGCCGTCGAGAACGGGGTGCTTGAGATGTCCCGCAATGCGAGGTTGTCCTCAATCGACATGCCTTGCACGAGGCTCGTTCCAGCGCGGTCGGCAGGGATGTAGGCGATGCCAGCCGCGAGCCGCGAACGTGCGTTGCCACGGGTGACGTCGACTCCGTCCAACAAAATCCGGCCATGAGACGGCGCGATGATGCCCGCCAGGGCGTCAGCCAGCTCAGCCTGTCCGTTGCCGTCAATACCGGCGAGAGCAAGGACCTCACCTGCCCGCAGGGTGAAGCTCGCGCCGCGAAGACGCTCCACACCACTTGCGTCGCTTGCGCTCAGGCCTTCGATCTGCAGGCGAACCGCGCCTGGGTTTGAAGTGCTGCGTGGAGCCGTCGGCGCGAGTTCCCGCCCAACCATCATCCGCGCCAGAGACTCCCGCGTAGCACCGGCCGTCGGGGCATCGCCAACGACCTGGCCATCGCGCAACACCACGACCTGGTCGGCGACTTCAAGCACCTCTCCGAGCTTGTGCGTGATGAACACGACGGAGTGGCCTTCGGCGCGGAAGCGCTTGAGGAAGGCAAGCAACAGCGCAATCTCCGGTGGCGACAGGATTGAGGTCGGCTCATCCAGGATCAGGAGGTGGGCGCCGCGCAGGATGGCCTTGAGAATCTCCACGCGTTGCTTCTCACCCAGCGCGAGCGCTTCGACGCGCGCGTCGGGGTCGATCTCCAGGCCGTAGCGCGTCGCGGCCTCGCGCACGCGCGCGGCGGTCCCAGCATGGTCCAGCCAGGCGCCGCCGCGCTCGCTCCAGCCCAGCATCAGGTTCTCCGTCACCGTCATCGCCTCCACCAGCGTGAAGTGCTGGTGGATCATCGCGATGCCCTTCTGCAAGGCAGCACGCGGGCTTCCGGCTTCAAGCTCCCGGCCTTCGTACACGATGCCCCCTTCGTCGGGGCGAACCATGCCGAAGAGCACCTTCATCAGTGTGCTCTTTCCCGAGCCGTTCTCGCCGAGCAAACCCACGATCTGCCCAGGCATAACCGTGAGGTTGATGCCGCGATTGGCTCTAACCGAGCCGTAAGACTTGGAGATGCCGCGCATCTCCAGCAGTGCCTGGCTCATACGCCTCCGCGCGCGTCTTCCTTGCTGACCGTCAGCTTCAGTTCGCCGGCGGAGAACTTCTTCTTCAGGCCATCAATCTCGGCAACGACGTTCTTGGGTACCGAAGGCGCGAACGCAGCCTCCTTGCTGAACATCAGGTCTGCACCAGGGCCGGTCTTCGACTCGTAGCCGTATGTGATGAGGGCCGGTTTCAGCGTTCCAGCGCGCGCCTCGGCGGCCGCGGCGACGTACATCGCTTCCCAGTTCTCAATGATCGAGCTGACCACGTTCTGAGCGGCGGCCTGGGCATGCGCGAACGAGCGGCCGGTGGTGAAGACGTTCTTCTCCTTCGCTGCCTGGATGATGCCGTTCTGCCCGGCGTTCAGCTTGCCGAACACGAAATCGGCACCGCCCGCGATCAGCGCGAGTGCGGCCTCCTTCGCCATGGCCGCATCCTCCATGTCCTTGATGTAAATGACGCGGACTTCGGCGTCAGGGCGAACGCTCTTCACGCCTTGGCGGAACGCGCCGACCTGCTGCACAACGTTCAGCAGCCCCTCGAGGCCGTTGACCGAGCCGATCTTGCCGGTCTTGGACAGGCGCGCAGCCAGCACGCCCATCAGGAATCCGACCTGCGCATCGTCGTAGTTGATCGAGGTGACGTTCTTGCCGAAGCCCTGCGAACCGGCACCGACAATGAACGTGGTCTTCTCGAACTCCGGACCGACACGCTGTGCTGCCGACAGGAAGCGACCAGAGTGGCCGATGACCGGATTGAAGCCGCGACGGGCGTAGTCCTTCATCGTCTCCAGATGGTCCGCCGGAGGCACGTTCTCAGAGTACGCCGTCTCCGCCCCATTGGCCTTCAACTTCATGATGGCCGCGTAGCCATTGGCGTTGTGGCTCTGGTCGTTGATGGAGCCAGGCAGAAGCATCGCCACCTTGGCTTGGCCTTGCGCCATGGCGACCGTTGCGGAGGCCATGCCTCCAAACGCCAAAGCGATGGTCAGTGTGGAGAAGGAGCGACGGGTAACGGGCGAAGACATGGGCAAAGTCCTTGTGTGAGGTACTGAGCTCAGTGCAAAAAGCAGGCCAATTCAGGCCGCATGACGAGCCTGCTGATGCAAGTCTTCGGGCGCACCTGAACTGGTCTCACTTTTTGCCATTTTTGAATCACACCGATGCCAAAACGGCAGCAGTTCTCACTGTGGTGCATGGCATCTTTCGCGTGCACCATGTTGGTAGATTCACTCCCCGTTTTGGTTCGATTCCCTGAGCTTCTCGGTGATGAACTCGGCAAAAGCAGCTGCTGCCATTGGGAGCACACGGTCACGCAGCGCGACCAACACCAGTCTTCCGGTCGGTAGCCTGCGCTCGTCGATGGGAATGGCCACGGCGCCGGCCGAAGGGCCTGCGCCAATCTCGATCTGGAAGCTCACACCACCCGCTTCCCGGGCGAAGCCGCGCATCATCTCGTAGGAGTTCGACACCAGCGGCGGATGCGGTTGTGCGGACGACTGCTCGAACAGGTCCTCAAGGACGCTGCGCCCCGAGAGGCTGCTATCCGGCAGCGCGATGGGATACGCCAGGCAGTCCTTCAGACGCACGCTCGAGCGCTTGGCCAGGGGATGGTCCGGCGCCACCATCGCGCAGGTGCGCTGTCGGGCCTGGGCCAGCACCGCCAAGCCGCGTAGGTCTGGCGGATTGAAGATGAGGCCGAGGTCCGCTTCGAAGTCCGTGACGGCGTCGACTGCGCGCTCGCGGTCGTGGACCTTGACGTCGAATGCGATGCCCGGCCGTGACGTCTGAAATTCATGGATCGCCTTCGGCAGGAAGGCAGGAGCCAGAGCCTGGCTCGCAGCAAGCGTGACGTGGCCACGACGCACGCCGCCAAGGTCTTCGATCTGAGAGCGCACTTGGTCCAGGTCGGCCTTGCGCCTACGGGCGTATCCCAGGAACAGCTCACCCGCAGCCGTCAAGCGCACCCCACGCGGGAGCCGCTCGAAGATGGGTGTGCCCAGCTCCTCTTCCAGGTCTTGAACGCGACGGTTGACGGCGGACGACGCAACGTGGAGCTTTTCGGCTGCAGCGCGGATTGAGCCGCTGCGGGCGACTGCATCGATGTAGTGGAGGAAGCGAAGGTGTTGCATGCCAAGCCCAATGCAAGACTGATGCCGGAACGGCAGCGCAGAGCGCCTGAAAAGGCCTCAGTCGAGAGCGTTCAATGGCATACCGTTTGCGTCCCAACAGCGCCACAGGACACCTCCGTCCACCTTGCTCCGAAGCGCACCACCTGTGCCGAGCAACGACAGGAGGTACCTCAATCCCTTCGTCGAGCTCGCTCGTCGCGGGGTCTCCGCCACCTGACCACCGAAAGACAACCGAACATGCATCACGTCGACGTCATCCGTATCCCAAGTCGCAGCCCTGGCGACATCTCCGGCCTTGAAGAACTGATCGCGTCGGGACGGGTGGCCGCACGCGACATCGTCGCAGTGATGGGAAAGACAGAGGGCAACGGCTGTGTGAACGACTACACCCGCGAGTACGCGACCAGCATGCTGGCCGCATGTCTCGGCCGCCACCTGGAACTGGAGCCCAGTGAAGTCGAGAAGCGTGTTGCCTTCGTTATGTCGGGCGGCACCGAGGGGGTTCTGTCTCCACACCAGACGGTATTCACCAGGCGGCCCGCGCAAGGAGTCCCTGTCGCGGGTTCGAAGCGGCTGACTCTTGGCATCGCCTTCACCCGCGACTTCCTGCCCGAGGAAATCGGTCGGCGTGCGCAGATCGAAGAGACCGCTGAAGCCGTCGTGCGCGCCATGCGGGACGGTGGCATCGCGTCGATAGACGACCTGCATTTCGTCCAGGTGAAGTGTCCTTTGCTCACTCCAAGCAAGATCGCTGCAGCGCGCGAACGTGGTTGCGAGCCTGTCACGGCCGACACCTACGAGTCCATGGGCTACTCACGCGGGGCGACCGCCTTGGGGATCGCCCTGGCCACCGAGGAGGCCGCCTCGTCGGCGCTGGTCGACGATGCGGTGCTGCACGACTGGAGCCTGTCCTCTGCCGTCGCATCGGTGTCTGCCGGCATCGAACTGGAGCACAACGTCGTCATCGCCATCGGCATGAGCGCGCAGGCGACCAGCGATCTGGTCATCGCCCACGACGTGATGGCGGACGCCATTGACGCCGAGGCCGTGCGTCGCACGATGCAGTCGCTGGGTCTGCAGGGTAACGAAGGACTGGACCGCATCGTCAACGTGTTCTGCAAGGCCGAGGCCAGCCCCGACGGACGGGTGCGTGGCATGCGCCACACGATGCTTGGCGATTCGGACATCAACTCCACCCGGCATGCCCGAGCCGTGACGGGCGCTGTTGTCGCGTCGGTGGTTGGCCACGGCATGGTGTACGTGTCCGGCGGAGCCGAGCATCAAGGGCCCGCCGGCGGTGGCCCGATTGCGGTCATCGCGCGCGCCTGAGCACCAAAGAGCGAGAACGACATGTTGACCACGACTCAGCAACTCAAAGGCGACCCTGCGGCAGCTTGGATCGTCCGACCGGACCGTCCGATTCAAACCACGACGGACGGCCGCCTTGCCGGACTGCGCTTCGCGGTGAAGGACAACATCAACGTTGCCGGCTGGCCGACCACTGCCGGTTGTCCGAGCTACAGCAACATGCCGGCCGCACACGCAACCGTGGTCGGCAAGCTGCTGGACGCGGGCGCGAAGCTGGTGGGCAAGACCAACCTCGACCAGTTCGCCTGCGGCCTGAACGGCACGCGCTCGCCTTTTGGACCCGTTCCTAACGCATTCGAAGCGCGGTACGTCTCCGGTGGTTCCAGCTCTGGCTCAGCGGCGGCGGTGGCAACCGGTGAGGTGGACTTCGCGCTCGGCACCGACACCGCAGGCTCTGGCCGCGTACCGGCAGGGCTGAACAACATCGTCGGACTCAAGCCCTCGCGTGGTCTTCTCAGCGCGAATGGTGTGGTGCCAGCAGCCCAGAGCGTCGACTGCGTCTCCATTTTCGCAACGACGGTTGGCCTTGCGGCTCGCGTATTGGCAGTAGCTGCGGGCTACGACCCCGAAGACCCCTACTCTCGCAAGCTTGACCTCGCAGCTCAACCGCTCCCCTCACGCTTCCGGTTCGGCGTTCCCAGCAAGCTCGAATTCTTCGACGACGACCTTGCAAAGGCCGAGTTCGAGGTCGCAATCGCCCGCCTGAAGTCGCTGGGAGGCACCCCTGTCGAGGTCGACTACACGCCCCTGGCAGATGCTGCCAAGCTGCTCTACGAGAGCGCGTTGGTCGCAGAGCGCTACGCAGCGATCCGCCCCTTCTTCGACGGCAACAGCGACGATATTGTCGAGCCTGTTCGAACCATCATCGGTGCTGGGCGGAACTACTCCGCGGCGGACTGTTTCGATGCGCAGACGCGCCTGCGCGCATTTGGGCAGAAGGCAGCTGGGATGTGGGACCAGATCGACGTGCTTGTCGTTCCGACCGCGCCCACGCACTACACCATTGCCGAGATGCAGGCCGACCCGGTCAAGTTGAACCGGAATCTGGGCGAGTACACGAACTTCGTCAACCTTCTGGACTATGCCGCTCTCGCCGTACCGAGCAGCATCCGCGAGGACGGGCTTCCGTTCGGCATCACCCTCATCGGCCAGTGCGCAAGCGACCTGCAGCTCGCAGACCTCGGCCAGCGTTACCACCACGCAACGGGGCTGCTTCAGGGCGCCACGGCGCATGCGCTGCCACCGCCCGAAGCCATCGCCGGACTTGCGCCCGCCGCGTCGGTGCAGGTTGCAGTCGTCGGTGCCCATCTGTCCGGAATGCCCTTGAACCGGCAGCTCACGGATCGCGGTGCAACGCTCATCCGCGAGTCGCGCACGGCTCCCGACTACCGCCTGTTCGCGCTCCCCGGAACCGTTCCACCCAAGCCGGGACTGCTTCGGGGCCCCCAAGGCAGCGGCACGAGCATCGTGGTGGAGGTCTGGTCCATGCCGCTGCAGCACTATGGCTCGTTCGTGGCGGAGATTCCTGGTCCTCTCGGCATCGGTACGTTGACGCTGCAGGACGGTAGCAAAGTCCAAGGCTTCACGTGCGAAGCACTTGCTACCGAGGATGCGCTCGATGTTTCCCATCATGGTGGCTGGCGTGCCTACCAAGCGTCCCTGCGGGCGTAGAACTTGCAACCCAACCTCATCCACCGGAACTGTTGGACATGGAAGAACAAGAAGTCCTCAACTACGTCAAGGCAGCATCGGCCGCTGTCGGCCTGAAGCTGGACGCAGAACGCGCGGTTGCCGTTGCCCAGCACTTCGGCCGAACGGTCGCGATGGCGCGGCTCCTGGAGCAGGCGCAGCTCGCGCCTGAGCATGAGCTGGCCGAAATCTACCGTGCGGCGCCCTTCCCCACAGAGGAGGCGCAGGCATGAACACCACCGCCATCTTGCGAGCTGTTGCCAGTGGCGAGCGCAGTGCCCGGGAGGTCTGCGACGAGGCGCTGGCTCACATCGAGTCGACAAACGGCACCATCAACGCGTTCACCGAGGTGACGGCGGCGCGGGCGCGTGCTGAGGCTGCGGCCGTCGATGCGCGCCGCGCGCGCGGCGAGAGTTTGCCTCCGCTGGCAGGACTCCCCTACGCGGTCAAGAACCTCTTCGACATCGAAGGCATCACGACCCTCTCGGGCTCGAAGATCAACCGCGACTTACCCGCAGCGCGGGAGGATGCGGTTCTTGTGCAGCGGCTTCAGTCGGCTGGCGCCATCCTGGTCGGCGCGCTCAACATGGACGAGTACGCGTACGGGTTCACGACTGAGAACACCCACTATGGGCCGACCCGCAACCCGCATGACACTACCCGAATCGCGGGTGGTTCGTCGGGCGGCTCGGGGGCCGCAGTAGCTGCCCGCCAGGTGCCGCTGACGCTCGGATCGGACACCAACGGTTCGATCCGCGTGCCGGCGTCGCTCTGCGGCATCTGGGGATTGAAGCCGACGTTCGGCCGGCTCTCACGGCGAGGCACCTATCCGTTCGTGCACAGCCTGGACCACCTCGGTCCGCTCGCTGACAGCGTGGAGTGCCTCGCACTGGCATATGACGCGATGCAGGGCCCCGACCCTCTTGATCCCGGCTGCCACGCGCTGCGGGTGCAACCTGCGATGCCGGAACTTGCAGGCGGTGTAGAAGGCCTGCGCATTGGTGTCCTCGGAGGGTACTTCCGCGACTTCGCCTCCGCAGCCGCCAGGTCCGCCGCGGACGCCGTCGCGCGAGCCCTCGGCGCAAGCGACGAGGTACTCTGGCCGGACGCAGCCCTCGGACGCGCAGCCGCCTTCATCGTCACAGCCAGCGAAGGCGGCAGTCTGCACCTGGATGACCTCCGAACGCGACCGCAGGACTTCGAGCCGCTGTCGGTTGACCGTTTTATGTCCGGCGTGCTGCAGCCGGCCGACTGGTATCTCCGGGCCCAGCGATTCCGTCGTTCGTACCGCGACAAGGTCAACGCGCTCTTTCAGGACTGGGACGTGCTCATTGCACCCGCCACGCCAGTCAGCGCGCCGACCATCGGCACCGAATGGATCGAGGTCAACGCGACCGGCCATCCCTGTCGTCCAGCAGTGGGCCTGCTCACCCAGCCCATCTCGTTCGCAGGTTGCCCTGTGGTGGCCGCACCCATGTGGCCCGACGGAACCGGTGGCATGCCGATTGGCGTGCAGCTGATCGCAGCGCCCTGGAACGAAGCCCTTTGTCTGCGCGCGGCGCGCGCTCTTGAAGAAGCGGGCGTCGCCCGCTTGAAGAAATGATGGACCAGATGCAGATCAACCTTCCTGAAGTCGTTGCCGAGGTAACCACCCAGTTCGACCGCTACGAGCGCGCTCTCACATCCAACGACGTGGTTGTCCTCGACGAGCTTTTCTGGCGCAGTCCGCACACGCTGCGCTATGGCGCGACCGAGAACCTGTATGGCTACGACGCCATCGCAGGATTCCGCGCGGCCCGCCCCTCGAACGGCTTAGCACGCGAGGTCCTGAAGACCGTCATCACGACGTACGGCACCGACTTCGCCACCGCCAATATCGAGTTCCGCCGCACGGGCAGCGACCGTACCGGCCGCCAGAGCCAGACATGGGTCCGCACGCCTGAAGGTTGGCGGGTCGTGTCGGCCCACGTGAGCCTGCTTGCACCCGCCGCCGGTTGACTCCGCCGACTACCGCTGCCCTCTCCGGGGGACAGCCCTCCAAACGCCATCAACTTGATGGCCACAACCCCACTGGAGAGTTCATGAGCCACGACGGCGCCATCACCCTTGGACTGTTTCACCTGGCCATCAAGACGTCGAACCTAGACGCGACCAGAGCGTTCTGGGTTCAGGTCATCGGCTTGCGTGAGGTCGCTCGCCCTGACTTCGGCTTCCCCGGTGCGTGGCTTGCATGTCCCCAACCCGGGGGCCAAGCCATCATCCACGTGTACGCCGGTGGCCCGGCGCTCGGCGGAGCCAGCGTGGTTCAGTCCGGCACTGCCGCAATTGACCATGTCTCCCTTGCCTGCAGTGGCTACCATGCGTACCGGGCTCGGTTCGAAGCCGCAGGTCTAGACTGGAGGGAGTTCCTGGTGCCAGGCACCAGCCTGTGGCAGCTGTTCGTCTATGACCCCAGCGGCGTGCAGCTCGAGCTGACATTCGAGGGCTCTGCGGAAGACGGCCCGTCGCCTGACATGTCGCCTGGTCGTGCGTACGTTGCGGGTAGCTCCTTCTTCTCGACCGAGACCTACCCACCGCTTCGGATGAGCGCATAGCCGGATGCAGCATCTGAGGTCGCTGGAGTGCTTCGTCGCCGTCGCACAGAGCAAGTCGATACGCGCAGCCGCCGAAACGGTCTTCCTGTCGTCCTCAGCGCTGAACCGCCAGATTCTTGAACTTGAGGAAGAACTTGGCGCGCCGCTGTTCGAGCGCCACGCGCGCGGTATTCGCCTGAGCGCAGCGGGGTCTCCTCGTTTTCAGTGCAATAAGTGACGGTACGCAAAGCTAGCACTGGCGCGGGGGTGGTCTGGGTAGACCGTTGATTTCATTGACTTTCCTGTTCGCTTTGTAAACGGGTATGGTGGCCTCCCACTTTTGAGGTTCACGATGCAGGGTTGGCACACAACGTTTTTGGGGATGCGTGGGCTCCCCCGCGATATCAGCGACTTCGAGATGAAGGCATTTTTCACCTTCGATGGTGCCGAGCGCGACGCAATCAATGCACGCCGAGGTGATTCCCACAAGCTTGGTCTGGCGCTCCATATTGGTTTCCTGCGCATGAGTGGGCGTTTGCTCGGTGCCTTTCGGGTAATTCCAGTAGCCTTGTGGCGCCACCTTGGCAACGAGCTTGGCATTGCAGCACCAGAAGTCGCCTCGCTGAGAGCCATGTATGAACGCGGGCGCACGCTATTCGATCACCAACAAGTAGCCTGCACGGTCCTTGGATTCCAGTGGATGAGCGAGCACCAGCGCCGCTCACTGGTACGTGAACTGCGCGACGAAGTGGCGCGCTGCGCCGACCGCGATCAGCTACTCGTGCGGGCGCGTCAATGGCTGTACAAGAACAAGCTGGTGATCGTGCACGAGCGGGCAATTCGGACACTGATTGCGGCGGCACTTGCCCAGCTTGAAGTTGAAACAGGCACCGCCATCGCCGCCAGCGTTGATCCAGCAACACTTGATCGCTGGCGAGCCTCAGTTTCAGAGCTGCGCCCAGATGGACATGAAGCCACCTCGGTTTTCCGTACCAGTCAGAAGTAGAGGTTGGGGAACAGTTTCGCTCGGTATTCGACCGGCGGGATGCGGCCGAGGGATTCGTGCGGTCGGTGGTGGTTGTAGCGATGCAACCAGTCGGCCGTCATGGACCGCACCTCGGCCAGCGACTCGAAGACGTAGCAGTCCAGCACCTCGGTGCGGTAGGTCTTGTTGAAGCGTTCGACATAGGCGTTCTGCGTGGGTTTGCCAGGCTGGATGTGGCGCAGCTCGATGCCGTGGCTTTGCGCCCATTCGCGCAGCGCGTGGGCAATGAACTCGGGGCCGTTGTCCATGCGGATGGAGCGCGGCGCACCTCGCACCTCGACGAGTTCGCTCAGCGCCCGCACGACGCGCGCCGCCGGCAGGCTGGTGTCGACCTCGATGCGCAGGGCCTCGCGGTTGAACTCGTCGATGACGTTGAAGGTGCGGAAGCGTCGTCCGCTCCACAGGGCATCGGCCATGAAGTCGCAGCTCCAGTGCTGGTTGGGTTCTTGGGCTTGGTCCAGCGGCAGCTTCACGCGCGCGGGCAGGCGCCTCTTGCCACGCCGCGGCAGGTTGAGCTTGAGCTGGCAGTACACGCGCCAGAGCACCGTCTTGCCCCAAGGCTGGTTCTGGTGCCGGGCGCTGTCGTACACGAGTCCGAAGCCATGCCGAGGGTTCAGGGCGATGTGCTGGTTGACGAAGTCGATCACCCCGGCGTCGTCGCGTGGGACGGCTCGGTAGCGCAGTGTCGAGCGGGCGATGCCGCTGGCCTTGCAGGCCTGACGCTGGCTGAGTCCATGGCCGTTGACCAGGGACTGCACGAGCTGCTCGCGACGCGCCGGGGTCAGAGCTTTCGCTCGACGACGTCCTTCAGTGCGGTGTGCATCAGGGCCAGTTCGGCATACATGCGCTTCAGCCGGGCGTTCTCCTCCTGCAGCTCGCGCAGCTGCGCCAGGCTGGAGACGTTCATGCCAGCGAACTGGCTCTTCCACTTGTAGTAGGTCGGCTCGCTGATGCCGTGTTTGCGGCAGGTCTCGCCGACCTTGGCGCCAAGCTCAACCTCCTTGAGCACCGCCACGATCTGGCTGTCTGTGAATCGCGATTTCTTCATGTAGAGACTCCGTTGCAGGAAATTCTCTACTTCCTCCTGGATCAGGTTTTCGAGGTGGCTTCAGACAAACCCAGCAGAGTTGGCTATGGGCTGCACCGGCGAAACACTCAACCCGCCAAATCAGCGAGGTACTGGAGCGCATCGACCTGCTTTACACGCTGGACGTTCATAAGCACCTGGCAGACATCCCCGATCTCATCTTGCGCCGCTACGCGCGCCGACTTGTCTCCAGGCCGCCCTCAGCCGGAGCCAAGATCAAAGAGCCAGCGCGCACCGTGGAGGTCGCATGCTTTCTTCGGTATTGCCTGTTCACCACCACAGACCAGTTGATCCTTATGGTGCAGCGCCGGATCGCCGATCTGTGGCGTCAGGCTGCCGCCGATGTCCCCGCTACCGTCAATTGGGCCGCAATGTACAAAACGCTGCTCGGCGAACTTGTTGCCTTGAGCGCGCAAGGTGCGGTGCCAGATGCTGAGTTGCGTGCCCGTCTTGAAGCCTTGATCACCGAAACCCAGAAACGCAAACCACCGAGCAGGGCCTCCCTGGTCCGCGAGGGATTGATTGATGGAATTCGCCCCGTGCGGTCGTTGCTCGTCGCCATTGCAAAGCTGCCCTGGCAGGCCACCGGCGAGCATCCTGCCATCGAGTACCTTGCCAAGCTGCAAGCTTTATATCTCAAAGGATCCAGAAAGCTGCCAGTTGAAGTGGTGGCACCAAGTCTGGGAATGATCTGGCAGGTTTCGATCTCCAGCCCAGACCGGGAACGGGCGTTTCAGGCGTTGGAGGTGGCCACCCTGTTTGCCCTGCGCCGCGCGGTGCGCAATGGCTCGGTCTGGATTGAGCACAGCCTGAGCTTTCGGGGTCGTGCGCGCTTGTTCTTCACGGACGAGCGTTGGCAGGCAGAGTCCAAGAAACACTATGCCCGTCTATCGTTACCCAGCAAGGCTGCCACTTTCTTGAAGCCTTTGCTGGCCAGAGTAACTGCCGGTGTCGATGCGGTGGCCGCTGCAGCCCGCAGTGGCGTACTGCGCGTGGATGATGAACTCCATTTGTCGCCATTGCCCGCAGAGGACGAAGACCCAGAAGTGACCAAGCTGCGCGCGGCTTTGGATCACCGCATCGGTGAGGTTCAATTGCCGGAAGTGATTCTGGCCGTTGACGCCCAGGTGCGCTTTAGCTGGATCATGCTCGGACGTGAGCCGCGCTCTACCGACGAGCTGCTGATGGTCTATGCCGGCATCATGGCCCACGGCACCAGTCTGACTGCGGTCGAATGCGCGCGCATGATTCCGCAATTGTCTGCCACCAGCATTCGCCAGGCCATGCGCTGGGCGCGGGACGAACGGCGTCTGAGCCAGGCCTGCCAGGCTGTGCTGGAATTCATGCAGCGACACCCGATTGCCGCCACCTGGGGGCGGTCCGATTTGGCATCTTCTGACATGATGACCATGGAGACCACCAAACGGGTGTGGCAAGCCCGGCTTGATCCTCGGCGCAACACACCTTCCATTGGAATCTACTCCCATGTAAAAGACCGGTGGGGCATCTTCCATGCGCAGCCCTTTGTGCTCAATGAGCGCCAGGCGGGCGTGGCCATTGAAGGTGTCATCCGCCAAGAAAAGCTGGAGACCAGCCAGCTTGCTGTGGATACCCATGGCTACACCGACTTTGCCATGTCACATGCCCGTTTGCTTGGTTTTGATCTTTGCCCGCGGTTGAAGGAACTCAAACAGCGCCACCTCTTTGTGCCACGCGGCACCAAAGTGCCCGCAGAAATCGCTGCGGTGTGCGAAGCCAATGTCGACGTCGCTTTGATCGAAAAGCATTGGGATAGTCTGGTGCACCTGGCAGCCTCGGTCATGAGCGGACATGCCAGTGCGGTGGCAGCTCTTGCGCGGTTCGGTTCTGCCGCCCAGGGCGATCCAATCTATGAGGCTGGCGTGCAATTGGGGCGGTTGCTGCGTACGGCGTTTTTGGCTGACTACTTTGTCAAGGACGCTTTCAGGAACGAGTTGCGCCGGGTGCTCAATCGGGGCGAGGCTGTTAACGCCCTCAAGCGCGCCATTTATACCGGCCGGATCAGCCCGGCGCAGGCCAAACGTGTCGATGAAATGCAGGCTGTGGCCGATGCGTTGGGCAACCAAGTCCTTGATAGAGCGCCAGTTGAAGGTGCCAATCGACACCATGATCATCACGGCGACCAAGGCGGCCATGGGAATCTGCTTCACCCAATCGCCAAGAAACACAACCAGTATCAGCAACACTACACCTGAGGTCAGCGTAGACAAACGCCCACGCCCCCCAGACTTCACGTTAATGACCGACTGACCAATCATGGCGCATCCGGCCATACCACCCACAAAACCTGTAGCAACGTTGGCGATACCTTGGCCGACGCATTCACGGTCTTTGTTGCTCGTAGTGTCTGTCATGTCATCCACGATGGTGGCAGTCATGAGCGATTCCAGCAGGCCAACGACACACAGGGTGGCGGAATACGGCAGGATGATTTGGAGCGTCTCCCAAGTGAAGGGGACATTGGGAATGAAGAAGCTCGGCAGGCTATCAGGGAGTGCGCCCATATCGCCAACCGTGCGAATGTCTAGACCGAGAACCACATAAGCGATGCTTAAAACAATGATGGCAACCAAAGGCGAAGGAACGGCTTTGGTGATGTAGGGCAAGCCATAAATGATGGCAAGCCCTGCAGCCGTCATCGCATAGACATGCCAAGTGACATTGGTCAGCTCCGGCAGTTGAGCCATAAAAATCAATATGGCCAATGCATTCACAAAGCCCGTCACCACGGAACGAGAGACAAACTGCATGAGCTGGCCCAAGCGTAAGAAGCCTGCCAGCATTTGGAGCACACCAGCAAGGATGGTGGCAGCTAGCAAATAGTCCAGTCCATGCTCTTTTACCAGCGTCACCATCACCAGCGCCATAGCACCAGTAGCGCCTGAAATCATGCCAGGCCGCCCGCCAACAAAAGCAATCAGCGTGGCAATCGCAAAGGAGGCATACAGACCCACCTTGGGGTCAACGCCAGTAATGATGGAAAAAGCAATGGCCTCCGGAATAAGTGCCAAGGCAACAACGACGCCCGCCAGCAAATCGCCACGGACATTAGAGAACCACACGGTTCTGATTTTTTCAATAGACATAGGTATACCGCCCTCAGCAAAGAGGGGAGGACGCGCAAAGGCACCCTTGATGCGGCTGGAACGACCAGAGCCTCACGTCAGAGGGGGATGTCAAGGGCAAAGCCCGCCCACATTCCCCCGCGACGTGTGGGGCAAGACCCCACGCGGGAAGCCGAAACCGAAGGGGTTTCGGTCGCCGGGACGGCGAAAGCGGCAGGCCGACCGACAGGGAGGGAAGATCGAAGCCCGCAGGGGTCGAGACTCGGCACGAGGCTCGATGCGAAGCACGAGAGCCCGGTCGATGCGCAGCAGCGAGCCGCCCGAATTTCACTGCGGCCGAACTGGACGACGCTGGCCAGCCACACCGGCACCGGACGAAAGCAGCTTGACGGCCTTCACGAAGTCGATACCCAACAGGTGCATCACGAGGTCGATGCCGCCACCTCCACCCTTCCCTGCGCGCACGTCAAACCACTTGAGGCCCGTCACCAGAACTTCCCAAGCAAAGCCCGAGGGCGACGACAAAAACAGCCGCACCGTCCGCTTGTCCTTCTCCGGCACGAAGTCAGGATCGCGACGCCAGAACAACTGACCATCATCGCGCAGCTTGTCGAGCACCTGCGACAGCGGCATCTCTCGCACCCATGCGAGCGTTTCATCGTCAAAAGACCGTCGAGCCATACGCTACATCCTCCGAACTCCATTCAACCGACACGGCCGCCACGCCGAAAAGTGACAGGGGGGCCGCGCTGACGCGCGGCGAAACACCCTCCGGGCTTCGCCCTGCGCGCGGGATGATGGATAAGTCCTGCGGACTTACCCACAACCCACTTGCGGCTACTCGCGTTTGAAAAACGCTGGGGCTACTCAAAACCAAAACCAGCTCCATCTCAGCCATCCAGCACAGGCACGACACCCGGCCCAGCAGGAAACAGCTCAAGGGACACCGAAGCAGCACCCGGAACCCCGGCCCCCTGCGGGGCGGCAGTTACCTGATGTGCACCATGTTTAACATCCTCGGCCTTGCCCGAAGCGCCCCCCAAAATCGCCACGGCGACGGGCTTGAGCACTTCTTCGAGCACATGCTTGTAGGTGGCCACCGTCTGCCTTGTGAGGCCCGCCACGCGGCCGATAGCGGCTTGCGTGAGGGCTTCGCCCTTCTGTTGCAGCAGGCGGCACGCGGCGCGCACCTTGGACTCGGTGGCCTTGTGGCGCACGTCGTGGGTGCGGGCGGCGGCGAGGCGCTGCCGCTCGATCAGCGGCAAGTCCTTGTCGAGCTGCATCACGCCCCGGTGGCACCGGCCGCAGCCGGTGTAGCGATCCCACGTCCAGCGGGCGACCGACTTCACCGTGGCCTTGAGTGAGGACTGGGCCAGGTTGTCCATGAAGCCCAGCTTCTGGAAGCTGTTGCGGTTGTGCGCATAGGCTTCGAGCAGCCGCGTGAAGGTGGCAAAAGAGCCGCGCTCGCGCTCACGGTTCACGATGGAATAGGCGTAGTGGCGCAGGTGCTCGAAGAGGATGCAGTGCCGGGAATGGCTCACCTCGTCGAACTGCGGCCCCTTCCCCCACGGGCTGGACACAGCCAAGTCCACGTAGTCGGCCAACTCCCCCAGCTCGTAGACGTGGGCGTGCAGCTCGTGCGTCAGCCACCAAGGATGGCCGGGCGTCTTGGCCACGGGGCCGCTGTGGAAGTCGGTGTCGGCATCGAGCCGGGCAGCGAAGGCCTCGTAGACGGCCTTCATGTACGCGATGGGCTTGCTGCGGGCGGCCTCGGTCGTGCAGACCGGGGGAATCGCGTAGTAGAGGTGGCTGTGGCCGCTTTGGCGGTTGCGGACGATCAGATTGGGAGCAGGAAGCCCAGCGTCCTCCCAGATCATCGCCTTGGTGTGGTCGAGGTCGAAGATCAGCCAGCTCACAAAGCCGGGCCGATTGACCTGCATGTAGGGGTAGCGAATGGCGTATTCGCGCGGCCGGACGCGGGTGGCCGTCTTGTCGTCAGAGCAACGCGGCAGATAGGGCGCTTCCGTGAGCACGCGATTGAGCGCGGTGCCCGACTGGAAAAAGCGATCTGCGGTCTGGTTGTCTCGTGTCTGTGCCGTTGTACCTGCCATAACCCCTCATCACACGTCCCGTAGGGGCGTGCGCACGCTTGCGTGCAGGGGCTAAGACTCGTACAATGGAAGCACTTTCAGTCGCTTTATTGCACTGGTACAGAGTTCACCCGCCAAAGCGAACGCTGTATTTGTCTGGGCACCCTGCCCGGTTTATCTGTCAAGGCCCGCTCGCCAAAGCGGGCTTTGTCGTTTCTGACTCTCCAGTTTTCTGCTGTCTGGTCAGCTCTCTCCTTTGCCATGACGGTCACTCGTCGGCATCCAAAGACGCCGGGGCTTGCTTGTAGCCGCGCACCATCGTCTTGGGCACCCAGTGCTCCGTGTTCACATCAAACTTCATGATCCCGTAGCCCTGCAAAACGCTTGCAGCGCCGTCGAGACTCTGGAAGTACCGAAGGCCGCCACGGGCAGCACCCAGCACTCGCTCATTCATTCCGGCCCGCACCACGATCAGAAGGCCCTTGTCACCGGGTTCCACTCGGGCGGCGGAAACCGACCCAGCGGCGATGAGTTCCTTCAAAACCTTCGGCGCGACCACACTAGCAGTTGTCGTCAGCATCGTTTATACCCTATACCGCGCCCAATCGCAACAATATCAGAATTCGTTGCGCCTGTCGCTGCATGGTGTTGGTGTCGTCACTTGTATGGACTATAGTCCATACTGGAAATCGTTATATATATACATAGATAGGTATATATATACCTATCAGCCCTTGAGGAAGGCTTCCAGCGCCTCGATCACGATGTCCTTCTCCGTGACCCTGCCGCCCTTCTGCTTGGATCGTGCGAGCGCTTCCTCGCGCAGCCGATCAGCCAGCTCTTCGGGGAAGTTGAAGATTTTTTGCACCCGAGCGCGGCCGTAGCGCGGCCCTTCCTCGACCACGGGCGGTGTTGCAGCCGGTGGCGCAGCAACTGGTGCCGCAGCAGGCTTTTCGGCGCGATCAGCAGCGCCGCTTTCCAAAAACTCGTTCAAGTCTTTGCGCTGGGCAAAGCCGATGTCGGGTTTTGCCTTCATGCCATCACCTCGCGGAAGAACGCTTCCATCTCGCTGATCGCGGCTTGGTCGCGGCCAAGCTCCTGCACCGTAGCGCCTTCGCCGATGGCACGCCGGAAGGCAACGCGCTCGCAGACCTTGGTGGGCAGCACGGTCAACTTCTGCTCGGCCAAGAATTCCAGCATCTCAGCCGCATCCTTGGTGCGGGGATCGACACGGGTCAGCAGCACGCGCACGTCCAGCTCCGGGTTGTAGTCACGGGCCAGCTCGACGACTTCGAGCAAGTCGGTCATCGCGGCGGCGTCAAGGTTGGACGCACCGACCGGGATCACGGCTCGCTGGGCCAGCAGCAGCGCGGAGCGCAGACCAACAGAATCACGGCCGCCTGCATCGACGACAACGTGCTCAAAGCCGGTGGCCAGTTGCTTGCCCTCGGCCAAGATCGCCTTGCCAGCGAGGCAGGTGGTAGTGGGCGACGGGTCGTACTGCGTCTCACGACGCCATGCGGCCCAGCTCGCGGCCGAGGCCTGCGGGTCGCCGTCGATGAGCAGCGTCTTGCCCTGACGGGCCAGCATCACTGCCAGATGTACGGCGGTCGTGGTCTTGCCGACGCCGCCCTTGGTGTTGACACACGCGAAGATCATGGGTGCTCCTATCTATGTATATACATACCAATGGGCAGCGCGGCGGCTGGCCCTCGACCTGCCGGGTGCATCCCCGGCCCTGTGACTCGGTAAGTATATATATACCTACCGACCGCAAGCGAATAGTAGCAGACTTTTGAGCTTTTGCGTATAGTTCTACACATACGCAACCAACTAGAAGAAGAGAACGCAGCCCATGCAGTTCAAGACCGTCCGCCACCGTGACCAAGATGGCAACTACCACGATGGCAAAACCGTCCAATGCCTGCGCCGCGTCCGCGAGGTAACGCCGGATTTCCCCGAGGGGAAGAACGTGCAGCGCGTGGTGGCCAAGTTCGACCGCGCAGCGCGCGAACTACCTGCCGACGTGGCCGCCATCCTCACCCCGGCCGAGCAGGAAGAGTGGAAAGAGTGGCGCGTCAAACAGGACGAAGAGCACTTGAAGTCGGTAGCCCAGTACGAACTCGACACGCTGGCCGAGCGCTTAGGCGTCATTCGCACCGGCATCCAAAAGGGCTATGCCGCCACCGACAGCAAGAACGCCGTCGCGATCCGCACCGGGGCCAGAGCGGTGTTGCGCTTGCTCGCCGACCTGATGCCCGAGCCGGTGAAGGGACGGCCGGTGATTGAAGAAGAGTTCGAGCTGGTCATGCTGCCCAACTTCGCCACGCCCGGCACCCCGGAATTCGATTCCTACCAGCGGCTGCTCGAAGAGCACGAGCGCCGCAAAGCTCAAGACCAAGGAGGCTGACATGCGCTTTTGGACATTCGACCCCAACACCTGCCGCTTCGAGCGCGCGAGCAAGCAAGCCGCTTTGCACGCCGCCGACGTGGCTGTGGTCAACGACGACAGCGACGTGCAGGTCATCAGCGATCACCAGCCGCCCAAGCGCTGGCCCAGCGGCGAGCCGCTGGTGGTAGCTGGCGTCGAGTTCGAGCGCGAGCTGTTCGAGTAGGTATGTAGGTATATAGGTATATAGGTATATAGGTAGGTATATATATACATGAAGCCCACGAGAGCCATTGTCTTTGACGCCTTCGGCACCCTGATCCGCTACACCACGCGCCCGGCACCCTACGGGCGTCTGGTGGACACGGCAGGGCGGCCGGTGGATCGGCTCGCCTGCCTCACGCGCAACGTGCCGATGGCGACCATCGCCGTCGAGCTGGGCGCAGAGAGCAGCTTGGACATCATGGAAGCAGACTTGGCCGAAGAGCTGTCCGGCCTGCGCCTGTTTCCCGAGGTGGCCGACGTGCTCTCCAAAGCGCGGGCCGCAGGCCTGCGGCTTGCCGTCTGCTCGAACCTTGCCTATGAGTACGGCCCGGCCGTGCGCAGCCTCGTGCCCGAGCTGGACGCCTACGTGCTCTCCTACGAGGTCGGGGTGGCCAAGCCACACCCGACGATGTACCGGCTCGCGTGCGCCGAGCTGGGTTGCGCTCCGGCCGAGACGGTTTTCGTGGGCGACAGCAAGCGCTGCGACTTTGACGGGCCGCAGGCCTTCGGGATGCAGGCGCGCTGGCTGGATCGCAGGGGAGGGCAGTCGCTGGTCGATGCCCTCGCGGGGATTCTGTGACTCCGGTGCTGGTCATCGACCTTGAGGCCACCTGCGACGATGCCGATGGCCTCCCGGCAAGCGATATGGAGATCATTGAGATCGGCGCGGTGTGGGCCACCGCTGAGGGCAGCGTACTCGACACGTTTCAGGCGCTGGTGCGCCCCGTGGTACGCCCTCAACTCACGCCGTTCTGTCGGCAGCTCACCAACATCCAGCAGGCCGACGTGGACGGGGCCTTGCTGTTCCCGACCGTTGCAGCAAGGCTGGCCAGCTTCGCCCAACGGCATCAGGCACCGGGCGCAACATGGGGCAGTTGGGGCCAATTCGATGCCAAGCAGCTTGCCCGCGATTGCGAGCGGCACGGTATCCAGAACCCGCTCGCAGCGTTCGAGCATGTCAACCTCAAGCGCCGGTTTGCCAAAGCCCGCAAGATCAAGGAAGTGGGGATGGCCCGCGCGTTGCAGATGGTGGGCCTGCCGCTCGATGGCTCGCACCATCGCGGCCTCGACGATGCCCGCAACATCGCCAAGCTCCTTCCGTGGTCGCTGTAGGTAGGTATATATATACCTACCTATATACCTACATGCACGCATGAAGCCGGGGGGGAGGGGTGTCGCCTTGCGATTGTGCGCGGCGTGCGATACAATGTATCTCAATCAGTCGCAATAGGAGGCCGTCATGGCTGCTACCACCACTATGGTTCACGTTCGCGTGGACGAGAACGTCAAGGCGCAGGCTGCGGAAACGCTGGCCTCGATGGGCCTGACCGTCTCCGATGCGATCCGCGTTTTCCTGACCCGCGTCGTCGCCGACAAGGAACTGCCTTTCGCGCTCAAGGCACCGAACGCCACCAGCCGCGTCGCCATCGCCGAGGCCAGCGAGATCATCAAGAGCCGTCGCGCTCGCTTCGCAACCGCTGATGCTCTGCTGAATGACCTCGAAGAAGCCAGCCGCAAGTAAGCGGGCGAACCTGCCTCGCGCGTCGGACTACACCAAGGACTTCCTCAAGGACTGGCAGCGCCTGTCCCACTCAGGCCGGTACGACATGAACCGGCTGAAAGAGGCCATGACGCTGCTGATCGCCAACGACGGGCCGCTGCCGCCTGAATGGCTCGACCACCCGCTGACGGGTGACTGGGCAGGCCATCGTGAGTGCCACATCGGCGGCGACTTCCTGCTGATCTACACGCTCGACGACTCGGGCAAAAGCGGCTTGGTCGTTTTCGTGCGCAGCGGGACGCATTCCGAGCTGTTCTCGTGAGCCTGCATCCAACCCTCGACCCTCAACTGACCGGCAACGTCGGTCTGTACTACTGCTGCTACCGGCTCTCGCTGATGGGCTGGAACGTCATGCCCACGGCGCGCAACGCGCGAGGGGTAGACATCATTGCCTACAGCCGGGATGCCTCCCGGTTCGTGGGTGTGCAGGTGAAGGCCCTGAGCAAGCGCAACCCGGTGCCGCTGGGCACGTCGCTCGACAAGGTGATGGGCGACTTCTGGATCATCGTGAACAAGGTGGCCACCGCGCCCTCGGCCTACATCATGCTGCCGTCCGAGGTGATAGAGCGCGCACACCGTGGCGAGAAAGAGGGCAGGGTGTTCACGACCTACACATTTGGGGGCTGGACACAAAACAGGCGGCAATGACGGCACACTTGGTGATTGCAAGGCGGCCTTCAAGTGACACGGAGCTCATTCATCACTCCGACAGGGGCAGTCAGTACGTTTCCATTCGCTACACAGAACGTTTAGAGGAAGCTGGCCTGATGCCTTCGGTGGGTAGCACTGGCGACTCTTATGACAACGCCTTGGCCGAAACCATCAACGGCTTGTACAAAACGGAGGTGATCTACAAACGAGGGCCGTGGAAAACACGGGAATCACTGGAGCTGGCAACCCTGCAATGGGTGCACTGGTTCAACCATGACAGGCTGCTGGAATCCATAGGGCATATACCGCCAGCGGAAGCTGAGGCAAACTACTGGCGGCAAGTTGCCAATACCGTGCAGGCTAACGCCTGCACTTCAACAAACTAGCCTCCACCAAACCCGGTGCGATTCAGTTTCAGTGTTTTTACTCCGAATCTCGGCATGATGCGCACGTAGACTAGTTCGGCGAGCAGTTCAATCAGCGTCTGCGTGACGATCACTGCAGGCAGCACAGGGATCGCCTCGGGAATCGAGAGTGCAAAGGGCAAGACCACCAAGGAGTTCCGGGTGCCGGCGCTGAAGGCGACGGATCGGGCTTGCGCCGTCTCAAGCCGAAACGTTCTTGCGACTGACCAGCCCACCAACGGAGCGACGGCAGCAAAGGCGACGTACAACGGCGTTACGCTAAGGGCAACTTGGAATGCTGGTCCGAGCTGCGGAACAAAAGCGGCAATCACGACGAAAAGCACCAACGCTGTTGCAGGCACCGGCAACACCCCCAACAGCGCCACCGCCTTCGCGCCCTCCGCCTTGCGAGAGGCCCACACTTGAACGAGACCCGCTAGCAGCAGCGGCACTGCGATCAGCCACGCGAACGCGTGGACGAACGGCCCCATCTGCACCAGTCCTTTGGCGTCGTTGCCAAGGAAGAGACCCAGGTAAGCGGGCAGCAGGAGCATTTGAACAATGAGCAGCACGGGCGTCGCTGCGAGCAGTGACTGCGCATCCGCACGGCCAAGGTGGGAGAAAGTAACGACGTAGTCGATGCAGGGCGTCAGCAGCACGAGCAGGATTCCCAGCCGAACAATCGGTTCGTCGGGAGCGAATGTCAACAGCAGCGCCACCACGAGCGGGACGATGACAAAGTTCGCAACGACAAGAGCACCGAGAAAGCGCCCATTGCCGAAAGATCTCTTGAGATCCGCAATGGGGACTTGGAGAAACGTCACAAAAAGCATGAGCGCCAGGGCTGGATTGACCACCTCCTCCCAGCCTGTAGTCGCTGGTGCTGCAGTGATCGCGAAGACCGCAGCCGCAATCACGGTGGCGAAGTAGATCGCAATCTGGCGGCTTTCGAGAGAATCTCGGAGTTGCTGCATACGTTGGTCCGGAATTGCGAGCCAGTGCTGTTCAGGTGAGCAATGAGGCACTCCACGTCCACCCAATCTCTGTCGCCTGCACCTGCCCAAACGGCAGCACGATCAAGGACGAGGCTCAATACAGCGCGTCCACTTCACTAGGGTCAAATTTGTCCAGACACGTTTGCTGGTCGCCTAGGTCCAGCGAGCGTGCGCGTGGCGTCGCCCCAAAGCGGCACACCCTCCTCATCGCGCCTTCTTGGCCAGCGCGATCAGATGGTCGGCGACATCCATCGAGCGTGCGTTCGAGCCGGCTTGGGGACCGGAGGTAAGCCATCTGCCGTCCACGCCGAGCGAAGGCGTGCCTTCGATTTTGTAGCCACCCGCCAATGCGGTTGCCTGCTTGACCTTGCCGGCGACAGCGAACGAGCTCATGGTCTCCACGAGGCGTTTGCCGTCGGCACCGTTCTTCGCGGCGAAGGCCGCGATATCTGCGGGCGTTGCAAGCCGTTGCTTGCCACCGTGGATGGCCTGGAACACCTTCCCATGCAACTGCTCAACAAGGCCCATCGTCTCCAGTGCGAAGTAGAGCTGCTGATGGATCACAAAGTCCTCGCGGAAGGCGACCGGGATGCGGCGGAACAGGACATCCTGCGGCAATTTCTTCAGCCAGGCCTCTAGCGCTGGCTCAAATGCACTGCAGTGCGAACAGCTGCGGTTGTGGCCATCGAGCTGGTGCTGTCGATGACGCCGGAATGGTTCGATGGATTGACTGAGGACAGGCATGCGTTGCGCCAGCACCCCAAGTTCATTGAGTGGGTCGATACCAGCATCGCATGGGCTCGGAAGGAGTTTGGGCAGAACGTCATCGACGTGGCTGTGCACATGGATGAGAGTAGTCCTCATATGCATGTGCTGGCGGTTCCATTGACGCAGGAAGGTCGGCTGTGCGCCAAGGAGGTTCTGGCCCGGACGGAGTTGATGCGCCGCCAGACCTCCTATGCCAAGGCAATGGAGCCTTTTGGGGTTCAGCGCGGGGTGCCTGCAAAGGTGACCAAGCGCCGGCACATCAAGCTCACGGAAAAGCCGCAGGGAGGTGGCAAGGCCTCGGAGCTGGCCGCCCAGCTTGCGGCCGCCAACAGCACCATCGCCCAGCTGCAGCAGCAGGTCCAGCAGTTGCAGGGCCTCAACGTCGACTACAGCCGCCAAATCACAGCCCTGGAGAAGCGCATCGAGCAGGCTCAACGGCTGGCAACGTTTGAGAAACAGATCAAGGCTGAGATGGCGGCTAAGAAGCCTAGAAGAGACCTCCCAGACGATCAAGAAACGGCCATGGCGCTGTTTTTGGAGAAGCACAAGGCGTTGCCCTATTGCACCCCTCAGGAAGCTTCTGGTGGCTCTCTGGTGGCTTCTGAAGGGCGTTTTGCGGTGCTGCATCTGGGCCATGGGCGCCATGCTCTGGTCGAGTTCCCATCGGCGCAGGCTGTTCAGGAGCTGGCGCGTGGTCAGCAGCAGGGGCCTGGCAGAGCTCCAGGACGGTAAGTGATGGATGCGGTTGGACCTTCAACATCCATGGTGGAGCTGCGTTATCCAACGTTGGATATTTGTCCTGGGTGAGTGCGCTTTGTTAAAAATTGACCCCCCTTTTTAGGACGCACTACAGGCTTTGAACGATCACTGGTTTGTGGATTTTTAGGGTTCGTATCGGTGCTGGTGATGCAGGAACTATGGCGTGCTCGGCAGAAGGGACTAATCATGGTTCTGGTTGGCAGTTGATGGATGCTGTTGGACCTTCAACATCCATGGCGGCGCTGCGTTATCCAACGTTGGATAGTTGTCCTGGGCTCGAGAGCTTTGTAAAAAATTGACCCCCCCTCTTAGCGCTTCACTAAGAGCGGAAAACGCAGCAAACTGCCGGGGTTCTTTGAGCTGAAGACCATGACCGAAAACGATGACCAGCTGACGCCTAGCTTTGTGCCATTACCGCCTCTGCCACTGTCTCCAGAGCAGCGAGAGGCATTGCACTTCGAGCAGTCCATCATGTTCAAGATGGGGTTCATGCGCGGAGTGTCGCAGTCGCTCAAGGAGCAGCGATATGCAGCGATCAACGCGTTGCTGGACGAGGATGCGAGGGCCTGAGAGGCAACCAGGAACGAATGCCATGCAATACCCATACGCCACATTCTTTGATGCTGAAGGTGAAGACTTTGTGCCGGAGCAATACCGTGCCTGGAAGGCTGTCAATGACCAGTGTTTGCAGATGATTGCCCAGGGCATTGATTCGCCGGAGCTGGATGCGCTGTCGATCCAGGAAAAGCATCTTCGTGAGGTTGCCGAAGAAGCTTATGACGAGTACGTGCGCGTGCATTTCAAGCGCCATAGCCCGTAAAAATTTTGGGCTCACTACTCTGTCGAGATAGTGATACCAAACGCCCGTAGACGAAGCTTTTTAGTTCCTGGATGAAGAGCGATACAGCCAAGGATCAGTGCGAGAAAAAGGGTTGCGAGGATGATGATGAGGAGCGTCATTTTTTTTAAAAAAGTGTCTCTTTCAAAATGCCACAGATCTTCTGCAGCGCAACTTTTGTATGAGTGGCTATCGATCCTGCACCCTTCAAAACGTCATTTCTGGCCCGTTTTCTGTGCGTTCCCGAGAGAGGTCCGAAACGAGCGGTGATGTGACTCTCAGGCAAGCTCACGGATGAGGCATGAGTTGGTGTGTTCATGCATCGAGTCTGGCGTCACGACACACTCTTGTCGCGTTGCTCGTGTTGTAGCGGCCAGTGCTACATCGTCATTCGTTCAGAGTGCAATCTGTAAGGGGTGGGATTGCACAAAAAACCGCCTCTAGGGCGGTTAGGTCACGGTAATCTGCGCTTACCGAGCTATAAGTTTAGTAGCAAAAAAAGCACCCATCAGGGTGCTTTTTTTGCTACTAAAAGAAGTGACTTTACTAAAATTAGTAAAGTCAATATGATTAGTTCACCAATTTCCCAACATAGGAGGTCATCATGAAGATTCCAATGCATCTCGGTCATCGCCCAATCTTGACGGTCGAGGACTATGAAAAAATCGATGGTCCCTACAAGGATGACACTGATGCGCAAGGTCTATCTGTTGGGATTGCTCAATGGAACGGTGCTGGACGAAATGAGTTGTCTGCCAAGGTTTGGCGCCATTCAGGAGAACGCTGGTCTCGTCAGTCTGAAGAGCTTCCGCTTCACCGTGTTTTGGATTTAGCGACGCTGATTTGCAAAGCAATTCAAACTTCAGCAGGAGGTCAACCGACTCCCTTGGATGAAAAATTCAAGGTTGCTGTAGCTGACAACGGCAATGACACTTCTAGCCTTCTTGTGGCGATGGGTGCTGAGCTTGGAAAAAATCAAGAGCACATTAAAGCTAGCTTGGATCGCTTAAAGAAAGCGATATCTGAGTTGAAGTGATTCGACGACCGAGCTGCAATAACTACTTATCGCTGGCAACAAAAAAAGGCGCTTTAAGCGCCTTTTTTGCGTCTGGTGCTACCATGTGAGATACATGTATCTCAAAAGGAGTTGATGCCATGTCTGTATCTCTTCGCCTACCCCCAGAGCTGAACCAGCGTCTGAGCCTCTTGGCTGAGCAAACAGGCCGCTCTAACCAGGAAAGAAGCACGCAGCGATGTGTTTAGCTACATTGAGATGTTTTACAACCCCATCCGCAGACATTCGTCTGCGGATGGCCTGTCTCCCGTAGAGTTTGAGAGACGTCATTCCGTGAGGCTGGCAACTATCTAGGAAAGCCTGGTCGATTCAGCTCGGTGAGATGCCTCGTAGTGTGCAAGCGGCTCATTACCATTTAACGCAACGAGCAAATTTTCAGCAGCGCGCAACTCGATAGCGAGACGGACCTTCTTCACAGCCGATCCGATGTGGGGAGTGAAGACGGTGGAGGGGTGTTGCAAGAGTTCCGGATGAATCTGGCGTGGACGGTCTGCCAGCAGCCAGTCTTCCATCTCGTACACATCGGCGGCGTAGGCACCCAGGCGCTCGTCCTTGAGCGCCCGTGCCACGGCAGCCTCGTCCACAACCGAGCCTCGCCCAATGTTGACCAGGATCTGCCCCCGCCGAACACCTTCAAGCATGGTGTCATTGACGAGGTGACGCGTTACGTCCAGCAGCGGAACGGCCAGAATGACATAGTCGGATTGCGACAGGGCCTCACCCAGGCTCACCATGGTCAGGCGTTCGTCATCACCATGCGGGTCCACGCCCAGCAGTTGAGCGCACCCGAAGCCACAGAGACGGTCCACAATGGCCCGCCCAACGGCGCCAAGTCCGACGACCGCCACTATCGAGCCGTGCAACCCCATTCCGTACAGCTGGGGACGCCATCCTGCGTAGCTCTTGCGAACACTGACGTCACCTGCCAGCACATGGCGCGCGGCGGCGATGGCCAGCCCAATGGCGAGTTCTGCCGTGGGTTCTGTGAGCAGGTCAGGAACGAAGCTCACGCTGACACCGGCTTGCGCACATGCCTTGAGGTCAAAGTTGTCATACCCCTTCAGGGCGCAAGCGATGGTCTTGAGCCTGGGAGCGTGCAACAGGGTTCGCTGATCTACCCGGTCAGGCATGAACGCCATCATGGCGTCGGCGTCCTTCAGGTGGAGGTAAAGCTCTTCCTCGCTCCAGGGCTCAGGCCCTTGATTCATCACTACATCACCGGCGGATCGAAGACGCGCCAGTACCTCTTCATGAATGGGCTGCGTCACCACAATTTTCGGCATCATTACCTTCCTCTCTCTTTCTATTTCAGATGTTTGCGAAGCGCCGACCCAATGCCGTCGACCACGAGCACGCATATGAGGATGGACAGCAAAATGGCGGAGACCTCGTCGTACTTGGTCAGGCGCAGAGCTGCCATGAGTTCGAAGCCAATGCCGCCCGCACCCACGATGCCCATCACTGCCGATGCGCGAAAGTGATATTCCCATCGGTAGATGGTGATGTCCGCCAACTGGGGCAAAACCTGCGGTAACACAGCATGGGTGATGACCTGAAACCGGCTTGCGCCCGCGGCCTTAGCGGCCTCCAGAGGTTTCGGGTCCACGTGCTCTATGGCTTCGGCGTAGAACTTGGCCACCATGCCCGTGGAATGCAGGGCCAACGCCAGCAAACCAGGCAATGCCCCAAAGCCCACGGCCGCGACGAACAGAATGCCCAGGATGATTTCAGGCACAGACCGAAATGCAGCCAAGATGGTTCTGACGATTCGCCCAACCACCGCATTCGGCGCGGTGTTGGGCGCCGCCACCAGGGCCAGCGGCAACGACGCCAGAACGGTCAGCGCCGTGCCTGCGATCGACATGGCTAAGGTGTCACGCAATGGAATGACCCAGTGCTCCCAGCGCTCGAAATTCGGCGGCACCATCTCAGAGGCCAACTGCTGAATGGCAGGAGCCCCTTCGATGAAACGCTGCGCGTCAAAGAAACCGGTGACAAACAATGCCAGCGTGCAAACGAGCAGGACTACGCAGGCTGCGCCCAGCCGTTTGAGTCGCTGCTGTCCGTCGATGGCAACTATGGATTCCAAGGCTACCGATGTCATTTCATGCGTCCCAGATCAAGCTTGAGAATCTGTGCTGTGTCGCGAAGAATGTCGTAGGCCTTGTCATTGGTCGCGGCAAAGGCCTCGATACGGAATGATTTGAGAATCTCGGCGTCCTTCATCTGAAGAAAGGCGGCTCGGATGGCTTCCTTGAGCTCCGGCGTGAGATTACCTTGCATCGCAATGGGATAGTTCGGAATGGGTGCCGACAGTTCAAGTTGCACAATCTTGTTGGCATCCACCATGCCCTTTGCGATGAGGTTGTCCAGAATGGTTTTTGACAGAGCGCCGGCGGGAACCTGCCCTGCCTGAACAGCTCGGGCCACGGCATCGTGCGTGCCCAGGTGAACGGGGCGGTAGTCAGTCTCGCCGTTCAGTTGGTGGTTTTTAAGCAAGTGCGCGCGCGGTACAAGGTGACCGGACGTCGAAGCCTGATCGCCAAAGCCAAAAGGCTTTCCACGAACGTCAGCCAGGGTCTTGACCGGGCCGCCCGCCGTGGCAATGAGAACCGACTGGTAGGTCGGCGAGCCGCGCTCCACGCCAACGGCAAATGGCTCAATGTTGGGCGCCTTGGACTTGGCAAGCACGTAAGAGAACGGTCCAAAGTAGGCGACCTCGATGCGGCCGAAGCGCATGGCTTCAATCATCGACGAGTAGTCCGTGGTCACCATGACCTCGATTTCCTTCTTCAGGGTCTGCTCCAGATACCGCTTCAGAGGCTGTGCGTTCTGAATGATGGTGGCGGCGTTTTCGTCCGGCAACAGTGCAACGCGAAGCTTGGAAGGATTTTTGCCCTCGGCATGGGCGCCAAGTGGCAACAGGGCGGCCAAAGTGACGGCAGCGATAAATTGGAAACGGCGACGATTCAGCACGGTAAAAACTCCTTGGATTGAGAGGGGGAATCAAATTGACTGCCCATGTTGGCAGGTGACGACTTCGCGTACAGGGCAGACAGGGCTTCTTCCGTCAACTGCGCTGCTGTCCCGTCGAACACCACCTGGCCCTGGCGAAGGCCCACAATGCGGTCGGCGAACATGCGCGCGAGGTTGACTTGATGCAGAGTCACGATGGCCGTGAGTCGGTCTTTCTTGCAGATGTCGTGAAGCAGGGTCAACACACTCTGCGCGGTCGCCGGGTCGAGGCTGGCCACCGGCTCATCGGCCAGCAGCAGGCGGGGCTTTTGCACCAAGGCACGCGCAATGCCAATGCGTTGTTGTTGCCCACCAGACAAGGTGTCTGCCCGTGCTAGGGCTTTCTCAAGCAGGCCTACGCGGTCAATGGCCGCCAGCGCCTCCAGCTTGTCAGCCTTGCTCCAAGGCCACAACGACGCCAGAGATCCGCGGGTGGCGAGCTTGCCCATCAACACATTGGCCAGCACGCTTTGCCGCCCGATCAGGTGGTGCTGCTGGAACACCATGCCGCAGTGGCGCCGATGCTCAAGAAGGTTGCGTTTTGAGACGGTGCCGCCCGGCAGATCGGCCACCGACACCTCTCCGTCTGTGGGGCTAACCAAGCCATTGATGCTGCGCAGCAGCGTTGACTTTCCCGCGCCCGACGCGCCCAGCAGCACAAGGAACGCGCCATGCTGTACCTCCAGCGAGGTGGGCGCAAGCGCCGTGTGACCATCGGCATAGGTCACCGTGATACCCCGCAAGCTCAGATAGCTCTCGCGAATTGCAGTTTTCATAGCTCGGTTTCATTTGTTGTGGTGCGCTAGACGCACACCAGGACTCAAGTGGTCAGAGGTATCTCTCGGGAAAGAGGAGGTTCTGGAAGAAACAGCTTCAGTGGAAGCACAGCTCAAGTCTGGGTGACCAAGGTGTCATGAATATGAAACTTTCATCCCTAAAAATGAGGGCACCCATAGATCACATCAATGTCTGGACTCAGCCTCCTCGCAGCCTTGAAGGCCTTTGACGCAACGGCCCGAGCCGGCAGCATGACCGCTGCCGCGAGAGTGCTCGCTATTCAACAACCGACTGTTTCTTCACACATACAGCGCCTGGAGGTCGACTTCGGCGTGGAGCTTTTTCATCGGCGCGGGCGGCGGCTTGAACTCACGTCCTTTGGACGCACTCTGTTGGACTACACCCGGCGTACCTTCAGTGGCGAGGAAGATGCGCACGCACTGCTCGCTGCTGCGAAAAATCAATACGTAGGGCGACTGGTCATCCATGCCATCGGGCCGCACAACGTGCTGCCCGTGTTGAAGCTGTTCATGAAACAGTTCCCCCAGGTCAACGTGGCTGTTGGCGTAGGCGACTCGCGAACCATCACTGAAAAGATTCTTGACTACCAGGGAGACGTGGGCATGGTGCTCAATCACGTCGCTCACCCAGATCTATTTGGCGCGGCTTACCGTACCCAGCGATTGGTGATATTCGGCAACACCCAACACCCACTCGCGCAACGGGCCACTCTCAAACTGCGTGATCTGCAGGGTCAGAGGTTCGTCATCCGAGAGGAAGGATCGACGACCAGACGCGTGTTTGAACAAGAACTAAAGGAGCGAGGCGTCGAGGTTCAGGTTGCGCTTGAGATGGGCAGCCGCGAGTCCGTTCGAGAGGCGGTGGCGGAGGGGCTGGGCCTAGGCGTCGTGGCGGAAACAGCCTACAGGCCAGATCCTCGCCTTGTTAAGTTAACTATTTCAGACACCAGCATGGCGACACAGGTGCACTTCATCTGTAGAAAGGAGCGGCATCAAGCTCCTCTGATCTCGACCTTCCTGGGTTTGGCGCATAGCGTAAGTCAGAAAATTGCCTAGGTATGGAACTTGGATTCCATGCAGCCGTGGGGCATGGTCCGTGCATCCACCTCTGCATCCAGCTTCGCGCCATCCTTCTCCACAAACAAAACATTCTTGGCCGCTGGGTTCATCACTGGATCTGTTGAAAGCGCTTGCTGATGCTTGAGTAGCTCGTTCAACGACTTCCTAATATTTGATACAGCAGGTTCTGGCTGGATTCGCCCCAGGTACACGTCTACACGCCTCACCGCCTCCTTGGGCGTATTTAGTACCACCTTAGCGGGTATGCGCAGCACCTTATAGCCCTTCGCCACCATAGCTGCATCGCGCACTCTGTCGCGCTCCACCGCCTCGGGAGATGAATGCCAAGCGGCACCGTCGATCTCAATGATGAAAGTCCGGTTGGCAACGAAGTCCAAGCGATAGTTATCGACCTTCACTTGCATGTCTAAACGGATGTCGTCACTGGCCAAAGCGTCATCCACGGGCTTCATGCCGTGGGCATCAAGCATCGCTTTCAAGAAAGCTTTTTCCGCCACCGACTCGCACCGATCCTCGTAGTACTCGCGCCAATCAGGGTCAGCCTCGGTGCCACGAAACCGAGGCTGCGGAGGGATGCTTTCCGGCCCTGGGTTAAAGATTTCTTCGTAGAGCGTCCACGCGAAGAAAATCGTGAGCAAGAAAGCGTACGGAAAGACCAAGCCGATGAGCGCCGAGCTGATTAATAGGACAACGCGCAGCCCTGGCCGGTGGACATCTTTAGCCATATTTGGTGCTTGGATTATTCGAATACATGTAATGCGAAGCTTTCAGTGGGATTGGATCACACCGGGTTCTATTGATGTGTACTCCTTATTGAGACCAAAAAAAGCGCCTCTTGAGGCGCTTTTTTGATGACTGATCCGTGACCAATACGAGGGAATGAGAGTGCTTCGATGACCCCCAAAACGTCTCACGTATTCGCAGCTCTCAGAAGGAAAGCGTCCCCGGCAAGTGTTGACGAAGACATGTGATGCTTATCGAGATCAACAAAAAGCTCCTCAAAAGGCGCTTTTTGGGAAAATCCATTTAGACCGCAGCGAGGCGAGAAACCGTGTCCGGATACTTCTCAACCAATCGGATCAGCAATGCGGCTTGTGCATTGGGCGCTGCCCTGCCTTGCTCCCAGTTTTCCAAGGTTCGGGTTTTCGTCCTCAGGTAGCTGGCGAAGACGGGCCTGGACAGATTCAAATGCTCCCGAATCGACTTGAGTTCTGCGGACGTGATGGTGACTTCAGGCTTCAGTTCCACTTCGTGTGTTCGCAGCGTGCGCTTGCCTGCACGAGCACTGGCTAGCGCATCAAAGCCTTCGCTGAGTTCTGCAAAAAGATCGCGCTTGGTCATTTTCGGGCCTCCAATTCGTCTTTCAAAAGCTGCTTCAGGGTCGTTTTCTGCTTGGGGGTCAGGTTCTCCAGCTCGTCCTTGTCGTACAGGGTGAAGAGCCAAAACTGCGGACCACCGCTCCACCAGTAGTAGATGACCCGTAACCCGCCGCGAGTTCCTTTGCCTCTGCGTGGATCACCATGGCGAACTTTGCGCAGCCCGCCTGTGCCTTCAATCATGTCTCCCGCTTCAGGGTTCTTGAGCAAGCGCTCTTGGAACTCCTTGAACTCGTCATCGTTGAGGTAGGTAGCTCTGTTGCGCTCGAAGGCAGGCAATTCAACGAAGACGGCTTTCATCTAGATGATTGTACGCAAGTTGCGTATATTTTAGCTTGTCGAGATTAAAAAAGCACGTAGCGCTCATCCGTGCCGATCTAGGGTTCCGGGAACAAAAGCGGATTTAAACCAAGGCCAAAGCGCCCCCGCCAGTGGCCAATTGGCTGGTTTGCACAATCTAGGGGGGCAACACGTCCAAGAGAGTCCCATAAAAGCTCACGTATTGATCCTCTACAGAGGGAAAGGTGCTTTTGGGTCTTCACAAGATAAGGGGTCTGAGGGCGCTCCAACGATCCCCTTTTCTTCTCACGTATCCATTGCTTCTAGAGGGAAAACGACCCCGGACAACCAGGCCGGCTGCTCAACCGCTGAAGGAGACATCCAGAATTTCTGTTGCCCGCTAAAAAGCGCCTTTTGAGGCGCTTTTTTCTACTCCCGATAAAGGATAGTTACCGTGAGCTATCGCTGCTAGCGGCTCATGCCTTGATCGTTTTCGCGGTAGTTTGCCTTCTGTGTGTCCAGCAGCTTGCGTAGCTGCTGGCTGCTTACCTTGTCAGTGGTGAGGCGTGCAAGGACGGCGACGCGAACCTCCTTGGGTGATGCGTTGTAGCTGTCGATCAATTGCTTGAGTGGTTCAGGCGTGGCCTGCCACTTGCCGCCCCTGTCACTCCACCCCAACGCCTTGGCTTCGCGGCTTGCGGCCATGCTGCGGAAGTCCTTGGGCACGGCCTCCAGCTCACGCTTGGCGATTGCGGCCGCAAGCTCCTTGCGAGCCTTGTCCTGGCGCAACTGCTCCAGCTTTTCCAACTCTTCCCGGTCGTCACTTTGAGCCACGATGACACGGCTGCGGGCCTGCCTGCGTAGCTGCTGATCCTGCTCAGACACTGCCCGCGACTTGGCTTGCAGCGTCTGCAGCGCTTGCTGGCCTTGTTCAGCCTGCTGCTCTAGCTGCAGCAGCTCAGCACTGCGAAACATCCCAGCGTCATGCATCTTGACCTTGAGAGGGTGCTTCTCACGCCATGCATGCACCGCCTGCTCGGCCTTGCGCACAAAGGCTTTGGCGGCTTCTTGCTGCTTGTTCAGTTCTCGGCGCTTGGCCGTGGACTCCATGACCATGCGGTCTTGCTCGATCAGGCTATCCACGCTGGGCAATTGCCGCCGGCGAATTTCCTCGGCCAGCTCGGCGCTGGTCATCCGAGACAGGCGCTGTTTTTCGGCCTCTGCGGGGTCTAAACGGGCCACAGGCAGGCGAACAGGGGTCGGGGCAGGGGAAGGTGCCTGCACGGTGCGTTGGGCCTCTACAGCGGCTTTTTCGATCTCTATGCGCTGCGTGCGCTGGGCCTGTTTTTGCGCCAGCTCGGCTTGCGCTTGCTGCTCGGCGGCCTGCTCTTGCGCCTTCCTGGCGGCGATGTTGTCCGGGTGGTAGCGACTGCGCGGATCTGGGCCTTGGGGATTTTGTGCGGCCTGCGCCCGTTTCTGACGCTCCGCTTCCAAGCTGATGATCTCTGCCTTGACGTTGGGCACCACATTGGCGAGTTCGCGGTGTGCCTTGAATGCATCCCTGCGAGCTGCTCGCAGCTCGATCACCTTAGCCTTTCCCTGCCCACGCCATTCGCTGGGCAACTGCTTGCGCTCTGGTGCAAGCTTAATGCCGCGCTCAGCATTGCTGCGCATGTCGATGCGCTGACCGTGACCAGCCATTTCTAGGTACTCATTACAAAGAACCTGCCAGCGTTCACGGAGTTCTTTGAGTTCAGCAGCACGCTCAGCGGCGGTCAAGGTCTTGCCAGCGCTTGGGCCATAACCCTTGCGAGCACCGCCTTTTTCTGGTGCCTTTGCGTTGTAACGCTTGAAGTATTGGTCAGGATCGCGTTCGATGCCATCGCACTGACGCTCAGAAAACATCAAGTGAACGTGTGGCTGCTCTCCACCATCAGCAGCATTCGGTGTGTGAATAGCCCATTGGTAGGCGTGATGCTCTCCGATTTCTTGGCACACAAATGCACGCACCAACTCGGCCCGCTGCGTTGGCTCTAGCTCACGCGGCAAGGCGATTTCCATCTCTCGGTAGGTGGTGCCATTGACCCGCTCGAATACGTCTGCAGCATGCCAAAACTGCTGCGGCTGGGCCTTGGCCCATGCAGGCATATTGCCTGCCTCCGTGGCTTCCAGCTTCTCGCCACGCTCTAAGCGTTTGGCGTACTGGCCTTCACGGACGATGTAGGCGGCATGAGGCGCGGCTTTGCCCTTCTTGCCAACCTTCATGCTCAATCGTCCAATCGCCACGCTGATGCCTTTAATGTATTCACGCCTTTAGGCGCTGGGGTTCGGGGGCTTGCCCCTGACGCGCGTTTCTCCTTTAGGAGAAACAACTAAGCGCGCCTTCTATGGAAGGAAGCATACAGCGCATGCACACGCGCTGTCACCATTTGAATAGAATGGTGCATCACGACCAAAGGGAGTAGCACCGATGACGCAAGACAAATGGCTCAATGAGCGGCTGGCATACATTCGTGGCCTCAAAGCTCCGAATGACCAACAGCGGCTCATGCTGATTCTGGCTGAAAAAGGCACACTTAGTGCCGATGAGTCTCGAAAACTGAACGCTCTGATTAGGGCCGAAAAGGCGGCAGAGCGGGCACAGAAAGCCCGTGCCGATGTAGCTCGCATCATGAATGCGGAAAAAGCCCTACTGCGCAAGGCAAGAGATCACGAGCTGTACCAGTCTGCAGGTCTTTTGATTTTGGCTGGATTGGTGGACACCAAGACGGGTATTCCAACGATGGACAAGGGCGAACTTTTGGGCGCTTTGGTGAGCCTTGCTAATGCCAACACGCCTGCAGAAAAACGGGCCGAATGGAAAGCACGTGGTGATGCGCTGATGGCCTCAAAATCTGCCAAATGAGAGGCGGCTACTACAAAATTCCGCCGATACGTCCTGAGCTGCAAGCGGCCTACGATGAAATGAAAGCCACAGGGCAGTTTTTTGCCTTCGCAGTCTGTCAGACGTGGGATGCCAAAAGTTGGGAAGTCAACACCAAGCAAGGCAACATTTACTGTGCCCTTGATGAACGATTTTCTACCGAAGAAGAGGCGCATGCAGCAGGTGCTGCATGGCTTGAAAAGCAAGAAAAATGAGTGGTCTATCGTGCCTTTGGGGAACCTTTGGAATCGCTTTGTGACAGCTTTTCAGCCTTTTGAGCAGCTTCCTCAAAAGCGGCCAACTTCCCCTCAGCACGGGCTGCGCGCTCTGCCTGCTGTGTAGCGTGATCGCTGGAGTGTTTCAGCTCTTGCGCATGTGCAGCTTGCAGCGCCGCCATTTCTTTCGCTAGCTTGGCGTGCTCTGCACGAACCTCTGCGATGTGCAGGGCTGCTTGCTGGGTAGCGTCTGCCAATGCTTTTTCCGCACGTTCTGCACGTGCTAAAGCATCGCTGAGAGAAGCATTAGAAGCCTCTAATTTTGCGTTGGCTACTGCACCTGTTTTTGTGGCTTCTACGGCTTCTTTTTCTGCGGACTTGAGCGCTGTCTTGAGTTCAGAAATCTCGGTGCTGTAACGGGCCTCGTTGGCGTTCGCCTGGTCAATTTTGAGCTGAGCCTTCGCCAACTCAATGCGAGCTGCTTCGGCTGCTTGTTGTTCACGCTCGATGCGCTGCGCAGCCTCCATCAATGCGGTTGCTTGTTCATGTGACTTGCCAAGCAGCGTGTCCCTCTCGGTGGTGGGCGTGTCCGAACTTTTGTGTAAACGGGGCGGACTTCAGTTGACGGAGATGCGGTCTCCGAACTGAATGGTAAATCGGGTCAACGCTGCCTTCCAATC
>NZ_VSWF01000030.1:0-40198 GCF_009668305.1 Comamonas sp. CAH-2 | reverse complement strand
GTGATGGGGTGGGTGGGCTGCGTTACCGGGCTGCGGGCGTTGCAGGTGGTGTGGCTGGTGCGGTAGCTGCAGCGTCTTGTGCAGCCGGGGCAGGCGTGCCCTGGGCCGTAATCCACGCCTGAATGGCCCGCTCACTCCAGGCCACGCGGCGGCTGGCACACAGGCGGATGGGCCGTGGAAACTGCCCCCGGCCAATGCGGTCGTAGATCCAGCTCTTCTTGGCAGAGGTCATGCCCTCCACCTCTCGCATCGACAGCAGGCGGTCGCCCGGCTGCAAAGGCCCCTGGGCGTACACCGCAGCACCCCGGCTGCGGCGATGCTTTTTGCAGGTGGCCTGCGCCTGCTTGGATGGGGCCGTGGTGATGTCTCGGACATTCATGGTCTGTGCTCCAGAAAGAAAGGTCTCAGGCGGCTGGGCCGGGTTTGTGGCCGGTGGGCTGGGCGTCGTGCGGGCGCTGGCCACGCAAAGCCGCAAAACCGGCTTTGTGCGGGGCACGGCTGGTGCGAATGGCAATGTGGTTACGCCAGTAATTGGCACAGGCCGTCAGGCGTGCGCGTGAAAGTCTGGTTTTGCGGGACATGTGTTTCTCTCCGTAAAGGTCCATGGCGGTCAGGCACTAGGCATGCTGGGCACACTGCTGCGACAAGTCACTGCGACATATGTCACTAATTTCTGTCGCACCCTGCAAAGCCTTTGCAGGCGATGTTTCAAACAATGAAATTGATAGCGTTGGCATGTCGTTGCTCTCCATCTAAGTCCGTGGCGGTCAGGTGATGGCCATGCTCTGCGGGGTGCTGCGACATTGACAGACGACAATGTCGTTAAAACATGTCGCACCCTGCGAAGCCTTTGCAGGCAATGGTTTGCACAATGAAATTGATAGCGTCTGCATGCTTTTTCACTCCATCTAGGTCCGTGGTGGTCAGGTGATGGCCATGCTCTGCGGGGTGCTGCGAACAATCCAGACGAACTAGTTCTTTAAATTCGTTCGCACCCTGAAAAGCTTTGACTGGCAACGCTCTGCACAATGAAATTGATAGCGGCTGCATGCTTCTTCACTCCATCTAAGTCCGTGGTGGTCAGGTGATGGCGATGCTCTGCGTGGGGCTGCGAACAGTCCATGCGAACAGTTCACAAAATTCGTTCGCACCCCGCTAGCGCTTGTCTGTCAACAAATTGCACAATGAAATTAATAGCAAACAAACGCTGATATCGACACCACCCCGGAGGCACAGCGCAGGGCACGCCCCTGCGAGCTGCACCAGCACAGGGGGTCAACCCCGATTCGGCGGTCGGCGGTTATTCCAGCGGCACAGGTAGCCAATCGCCTCGCGGCGCAGGCTGTCGGCACGCTCGGGCGTGCTGGCGGTGGCGCTCAGGTTCAGGCGCAGCACGCTTTCATCAATTTCTGTCCAGACCCAAGACAGCAGGCGTTCCATGTCGTTCATGGCGCTGACCAGCGCTTTGGCATCGGGCGCATCAAACTGGCGGGCCCATGTGCGCACCTCATTCACCAGACGGCGGGCCTCGCGGTCGGTCAGTGGGTGGTGGGGGTCAGTGCTGGGCCCGATGGGCGTGGTCTGCAGCGGGGCAAACGCTGGGCGCGGATCTGCATCCGCGGTCACAGGGGCCACGGTGTTGTGGGTGGTGTGCATGGCTCACCCCCGTGTGCTGTGTGATGGGTCGATGGCCTGCAGATCTGCAATGGCCTGCTGCGCCTGGGCCAGCCACTGCTGGGCAAACAGGTACATCGGCTCATTGGCCGTCAGCATGGCCTTGCAGCGGCTCAGGCTGTTGAGCGCCTGCATCTGCAGATGGATGGGGTCGGGGGTGTTGTGGCCCGTGGTGGGCACATGGGATTGCACAGCAGCGTGTGCAGGGGAAGTGGTAGCCATGACGGCCTCCAAGCAGGTTCGGTTTTCTAAAACCACCGCTCCGAGACCAATCAGGGCGGCAGCTCGACAGGTTGGTCTACCGGGAACCCGCTTGCGCGAACCGGCCAGGCTTGCGCCTGCCTGCCGAGCCACCATAAAAGGGCATCGACAAAAAAGCCGCAATCCATTGCGGTACTGCGGCTTCTGTCGCAGCGAGTTCAGCGGGAGACCAATCCCGATCACGCTTTACGGGCGTGACGGGATGGAATGTAGCACACAGTGGAAGAGGTTGTGAACAGCGTCTTTGTACGCAACGGCCATAAAAACCTCCCTGTTTGGGAGACTATTCTTAAATCTCGATAGAGCAAAAATTTATTTTGAATTGAAATAGTTTTCCATGTGCTTCAGAAATACATCCTGAGACTGAGCTGATGCATCCTTAAAAAATGGCCTTTTTTCACCTCTTGTAAGACTAATATCTACCATTTTAGCTATCTGACGTCTCTCAGAAGAATCTGCTCTAGTGAAGTAATCTCGAATTTCAATCACTTCGCCTCTTTCAACAATAGGCTCAAGCTGCTCAAGCAGTGCTCTTCCTATATAACTGCCATCATTTCTTTTTAGGCTTCTGAAGCAATTCATCAATATTGGTTTGCTGATAAATTTTTTGTGTCCAAAAAACCTAATGACAAATATAGATACAAATTCTGGAGCATGCTCCCTATCCAACCAATATGCAAGCAACTCGGATAACTGTGCTATTTTTGAATCGTCAAATATAGCATCATTCTTAATGATTGCATCAATAACATATGGAATGAACTGAGGAAACTTATTTAGATTTTTAACAACCTCAATTATTCCATCTGGATTTTTCTTTGCAACACAAGTTTTTACTATGCTTATTATATTTGCAGGCTCAATTATGACTGCTTTGGACAGTAATTTTAATTTTTCAGAAATTTGCTCTTTCCCTAGTTTTGTTAATTCGGATTCAGATATTGCTCTAAATTTTGTTGGAATTAACCCAGAGTAACCTCTTATGATCTTCGATGTCTCTTCATTCGACTTGGATACATTATCTTCAGAATCATTCTCTACTTGAGGTGACACATTCTGCTCAGCAGCGTCAGCCTCAGAGCTAGTTCCACTCATACTCCCGGGCTCTTCTTTCGACTCTAAGAGAGCTGAAACATCCTTAATTTCTGTCTTTCCAGTATTTAAGAAAAGACCTTCTTTGGAAAGTCTATCTACCAATAACGCTAGCCATCTATGTGCTGTTGCTGAATCCGGCGCAAAAAGACGATAGTCATCGACAAAACGACAGAATGATATTTTGTGAGATAGCAAATAATTATCAATTTCAATCAGGGCTGCCTCTGCCAATATTCGACTAGCATTTGATCCAACGGGGATCCCATATGAGTCTCTTTTTGACCAAAAGAGTAGTAGCTCATTTATTTGCAATATTATTTTTCGATCTATTTTAGGATTGGATGAAAGAATGCACTCAAGCCGATGAAGATTCAACCTATCATAGAAATTGGATATATCGCAAGAGACAACAACATTTATATTTTTTTGCTTGGATTTTTTTGCTACAAACTCGCGAAATGCTGTGTAATTAAATTTTTGATCAAATAGATACCCTTTGTTGGGTGAAAATCTATATGAGAACACGTTGTTTTTGCTCTTGTTGGGTCTCTTCTGCTCTATTTGATCCGCAATTTGCAGTACCAGTGATAGATATTTCAACTCGTCAACTGGATCAGTTATTGCGCATTTTCTAAAATCAAAAAGCTCTTTCTTTGGGACAAGAATATGGGATATTGGAGTAAACCCCATTCCCTTGATTTGCGATTCCTTTAATAAAGTTTTTATATCTTGCTTTATTTCTTTTGCAATGTTTTCATTTTTTAATAAGTCAATTTCAAATGGCCTTGTGAATACTTCCACATCAGTTAAGCCTTCTTTGATAACATTGTCAAAAGCCAAATCTATTGCATTTGCGATTTTCATATTTACAAGAAATGATTTTTAGTAATTCGCTATATTTTTATATGGATTTTTCTACTTATAAATAATGTTCCCACTCTGTTCCCATCTTGTTCCCAGTCTGTTCCCACAGCTTTTGATAGCGTCTGGCGCTTGCCAGATCAGCGTTTCCAGACTTTTCGCCTTGTTTGTTCCCACGTTCCCAGGCTTTTCCGGGAACAGGGGCGGAAGTGGATGGCGTTGTAACAACCTGACACTTTTTGGTGCATAGGCACAAAAAAGCCGCCCGGGTGGGCGGCTGGTGGTGGGCTCGGTGGCTGGGCTGTGGTTAGCAGCTGTGTACCCGCAGTGGCAGTACGTTGCCGTGGCGCAGGGTGTCCAGATAGTCGGCCCAGGCCTGCAGCATGGTGCGGCGCTGCTCCACAAACTCGGTGCGGTTGTAGGCGCGGCCGTTCAGGTCTTTGACGCTGTGGGCCAGCTGGGCCTCGATGGCGGCACGGTCAAAGCCCAGGCGCTCATCCAAGATAGTGCGGGCGGTGGCCCGAAAGCCGTGGCCGGTGATGTCTTCCTTGGTGCTGTAGCCCATGCGCCGCAGGGCGGCGTTGATGGTGTTCTCGCTCATGGCCCGGTCGTAGGCCCGTTCTCCCCTGAACACATACAGGTTGCGCCCGGTCAGGGGGTGCAGGCCCTGCAGCAGATCCACGGCCTGCCGGGGCAGGGGCACCAGGTGGGGGCTGCCGTGCAGCTTGCCGGCCTTCTCCCGCTTCATGCGCTGGGGCGGGATGGCCCAGGTGGCGGTGTCCAGATCGATCTCTGACCACTGGGCAAACCGCAGCTCTCCGGGCCGCAGCATGAGCATGGGGGCCAGCCGCAGGGCGGTGCACACGACGAGCGAGCCGTTGTAGCCGTCGATGGCCCGCAGCAGCTCTGCCAGCCGGGCGGGGTCTGTGATGGCGGCCATGTGCCGCACGATGGGTTTGCGCAGGGCGTCTTTCAGGTCACGGGTGGGGTCGCTGTGGGCTTGGCCGGTGGCCACGGCGTAGCGGAAGACCTGGCCACAGTTTTCACGGGCACGGTGGGCGGTGTCCAGCACGCCCCGCATTTCTACCCGGCGCAGCACGGCCAGCACGTCTGCCGGGCTGATGCTGCCCACGGGGCGGTGGCCCAGCCAGGGGAACACGTCCACCTCCAGCCGCCGCATGACTTTGCTGCCGTAGCTGTCTGACCATTCGGAGCGCCGTACCTCAAACCATTCTTTGGCCACGGCTTCAAAGCTGCCGGGCAGGGCCTGGCCTGCGGCCACCAGTTCTTCGGCCTGGCGCTCTTGCTGGGCCTCGGCCCTGGTGGCTTTGCGGTGGTCGCTGGGGTCGGTGCCTGCGGCGATCAGGCGGCGGGCTTCGTCGGCCTTGTCACGCGCCAGCTTGAGGCTGGTTTCCGGGTAGGTGCCCAGCGAGAGGGTCTTGCGGCGGCCGTGGATGGCGTAGTCCAGCCGCCAGCCGTGGGCGCCGCCCTTGACGAACAGCAGCAGGTAAAGACCCTTGCCGTCTGTCAGGCGTTTGCGTGGGTCACCGGGCTTGACGGTGCGGATGGCGGTATCAGAGAGGGTGTACAAGTTGGGCATGCAGTAACTTTCACAGTAACCGCTCCAACGGAAACCCCCCATGTCCAGTGTTCATGCGGCCTGGCGGGCATGATTCGAGAGCGTCCCAGCCACCAAATTCAAATCCCCTGATCAGCAATGGTCAGGGGATTTTTCGTTGTGCCTGGCGTCTGCGTAAATCTTTGGTAAATCAACCAGGGTTCATGTCCAGCGCCACAGGCAGCCCCAGATTAAATAAATAAAATAAGAATAATTATCATTAATAACACTGGGAGCTGTCGATCATGCGATCACACCCGATAGCAGGTGCGCCAAGCGTGCGCGCCTTGTTCTGGATGCCGGGGCTGGCCGGAGGTCTCCATGCGTGCTGATGTGGCGTCTGTTGCCTCTCGCGGGACCGCATTGGCCCGTTACCGCTGGGCCGTCGCTTCGCGCGCGGTGGCGGCCGTCGGCGGGGGCTATGCGGTGAGTGCCGCCTGTGCCGCGGCCCTGGGTTTGGTGGCCCACCGCGCCGGCATGACCAGGGCCGATGCCGTGACCTTGTCCACCATGCTGTCCTTCGTGGTCTATGCCGTGGCGGTGTTGTGGGTGTTTGCCTGCGCCACGGCCACGCGGGCCTGGCTGGGGCTGGCGGTGCCCGCTGCGGTGCTGCTGGCCACGGTGTGGTGGCTGTACGGAGGCCAGCCATGAGGGCGGATGGCAAGGCCGAGGGCCTGCGCCAGGCTATGTCCTGGCTGCATACGTGGAGTGGTCTGCTGCTGGGCTGGCTGCTGTACGCCGTGTTCTTCACCGGCACCCTGAGCTACTTTGTCGACGAGATCGATGACTGGATGCGGCCCGAGCTGCATGCCTCCGTGCCCCAGGCAGGGGCGGCTGAGAAGGCATTCAGTACCTTGCAGACGCTGGCGCCCGGTGCCAGCAACTGGAGCGTGCAGCTGCCCAGCGCGCGGCAGACGGCGGTGGAAGTGAGCTGGCGCCCCGAAGGGGCACCGCCCGGCCGCGAAGGCATCCGCCGCGCCCACCTGGATGCCGGCACGGGCGAGGTGTTGCCGGTGCGCGAGACCCGTGGCGGCAGCTTCCTGTACCGTTTCCACTTCGAGCTGTACGCCATGCCGCGCATCTGGGGGCGCTGGATCGTGGGCATCGCCACCATGGTGATGCTGGTGGCGATCATCAGCGGCGTCATCACCCACAAGAAGATCTTCACGGACTTCTTCACCTTCCGGCCGCGCAAGGGCCAGCGTTCCTGGCTGGATGCGCACAACGCCACGGCGGTGCTGGCCTTGCCGTTCCACATCGTCATCACCTTCAGCGGCTTGCTGCTGCTGATGACGATGCTGATGCCCTGGGGCGCCCAGGCGGTCTACGACGGCCAGCCGCAGCGCTTCAATGCCGAGCGCCGCGGCATGCCCATGGGGGCACCGAATGGCGAGCGTGGCGAGGGTCGCCAGGCCCGCAGCACGCCAGCGCCGTTGGCGCCCATCGCTCCGATCCTGGCTGCCGCACAGGCCGAATACCCGGGCCTGGTCGTGGGCAGCATCAGCGTGCAGCACCCGCAGACAGACCGCGCCACGGTGGAGCTGCGGGCGCAAGGCAGCGACAGCCTGCTGCTGAACCGTGGCATGGGGCAACGCCTGGTGTTTGACGGGGTGACCGGGGCCATGACTTTGGGCCAGCCCGTGCGCCCACCGTCGGCGGTCAGCGCCGTGATGAACAGCATGGTCAGCGTGCACCTGGGGCGTTTTGCCGATCCCGCAGTGCGCTGGCTGTTGTTCCTGTCCGGCGTAATCGGCACGGCAATGGCGGCCACCGGGCTGGTGCTGTGGGTGGTCAAGCGCCAGCCTGAGCGCCGCAAGCTGGGCTTCACGCCGCGCGGCCACCGGTTGGTGGAGGTGCTGAACGTGGCCGCCGTGGCGGGCCTGTCGGTGGCGGTGGCGACCTATTTCTGGGCCAACCGCTGCGTGCCGGTCGACGTGCTGGAGCGCAGCAGTGTCGAGATCCGCTGCTTCTTCATCGCCTGGGCGGCCAGCCTGCTGCACGCCGCCGTGCGCCCGCATGCGCGGGCATGGCTGGAGCAGATGCTGCTGGCGGCCATCGGTTTTGCCCTGCTGCCCTTGCTCAACGCCTGGACGGGTGGGGCCGGGCTGTGGCACACCCTGCCCCAGGGGCAGTGGAGCATCGCAGGCTTTGACCTGATGATGCTGGCGCTGGCCGCCCTGCACGCCGTGGTGGCGCGCCGGCTGTGGCTGCGCCTGCAGGGCACGGCCGTGCCGCAGCGTGCGGCCCGCAGCGTGGCCCCTGGCCTGGCGACACCGGAGCAGCAAGCATGAACGCATGGATGGCAGGACTGCTGGCGGTGCCGGCATTTGCGGCCCTGAGCCAGGCGATGGAGCGCCACCACAGCCAGCCGGGCGCGGCCTTGCCGGCCTCGGCCGCCTGGGGCTGGCGGGCCCTTGGCACGGCGTTGCTGCTGGCCGCGTTGTGGGTGTGTTTGCAGCGCTGGGGCACTTCGGTGGCCGTGGCCGCCTGGCTGGGGGTGCTGACGCCCGCGGCCCTGGCCGTCGCCCTGGTGCTGACCTATGCGCCGCGGCAGGTGCGGGTGCTGGCCGCCTGCAGTGCGGCTGCCGCCGTGGGGCTGGGCGTCCGGATCTTTGTCTGATCGGAAAAAGGAGCGGTCCGCGCTGGTCTAATCTGGGTTTGATCATGGAAATGATCGAAAACCTAGGATGGGCAAGCGCAGGCCGCTCTTTTTGTTGAGACTGCTGGCGCAAGCCTTGCCCCCAGGCGGCGGCCATGGCAGGCTTGCGGCTTTCCAGCACACAACAACGATGAGGGGAGAAGGGCCTGTGGCTTCTTCTGTGGCACCGGGCCTGATGGCCCTGCATGGCAACCGCACTGAGACCTTGGCCGACACGTTGCTGGCCTGGATGCAGGCCCACCCGCTGGGCCCGCTGGAGCCCGAGATCGTGCTGGTGCAAAGCAACGGCATGGCCGAGTGGTTCAAGATGCGCATGGCCGAGCAACAGGGCGTGTGCGCCGCGGCACAGGTCGAGTTGCCGGCGCGTTTTGTCTGGCGCAGCTACCGGCAGATTCTGGGCCAGCACGCCGTGCCGCGTGAATCGCCGCTGGACAAGACGCCCATGATCTGGCGCCTGATGCGCCTGCTGCCGCAATGCCTGGTCGAGCCGGCGTTTGCGCCGATTGCCAACTTTCTGCGCCCTGGCGAGCCGCAGCGCCTGCTGCAGCTGGCCGAAAAGCTGGCCGACCTGTTCGACCAGTACCAGATCTACCGCGCCGACTGGCTGGCCGCCTGGGAGCAGGGCGAGGACGTGCTGCGCACCGCGGGCCGCCCCGATGTGCCCGTGCCCGAAGGGCAGCGCTGGCAGCCCCAGCTGTGGCGCAAGCTGCTGGCCGAGCTCGATGAGCAGGAGCGTGCCGCCACCCGCCCCGCCCTGTTGGCGCAGGTTCTGGACGCGCTGCACAGCGGCCAGCCACCGGTCACGCCGCTGGCGCGCCGCGTGGTGGTGTTCGGCATGAGCCAGATGCCGCTGTCGCTGATGCAGTTCCTCAGCGGCATTGCCCAGCACAGCCAGGTGCTGATTGCCGTGCCCAACCCCTGCCGCTTTCACTGGGCCGATGCCATCGACGGGCGCGAGCTGCTGCGCCAGCAGCGCCGCCGCCATGCCGACAAGGGCGGCAAGGATCTGGCGCAGATTCCCTTGGCAGCCATGCACGCCCATGCCCATCCGCTGCTGGCGGCCTGGGGGCGGCAGAGCCGCGACTATGTGCGCCAACTCGATGCCTTCGACACCACGGGCGACACCGCCGTGCAATGGGGCTGGCCGCGTGTGGATGTGTATGACGAGGCCGATGCGGGCGCGCTGATCGGTGCACCGCTGCTGACTCAGGTGCAGCAGCGCATCCGCGATCTGGTGCCCCTGTCGGAGCACCCTGCGGTCGAGATCGCGGCGGCCGACCAGTCCATCGTCTTTCACAAGGCCCATGGCCTGGTGCGCGAGCTCGAAGTGCTGCACGACCAGCTGCTGCAATGGCTGGCCGAGCCGGCCGCTGCGGGCCGCGCCGCGCTGGCGCCGCGCGATGTGGTGGTCATGCTGCCGTCGATCGAAGAGGCCGCGCCCGCCATCCGCGCCGTGTTCGGCCAGTACGGCCGCCACGATGCGCGCCATATTCCATTTGACATTGCCGATGTGGGCGCGCGAGCCAGCAGCCCGCTGGTGACCGCGCTGCAATGGCTGCTCAAGCTGCCGCAGCAGCGCTGCCGCCTGAGCGAGCTGTGCGATCTGCTCGATGTCCCCGCCGTGGCGGCGCGCGTGGGACTGGCGAGCGACGATCTGCCCCAGCTCACGCACTGGATGGCCGGTGCCGGCATTCGCTGGGGCCTCAACCATGCGCAGCGCGCCCAGCTGGGCCTGGCGGCCTGTGGTGATCCCAACAGCGCCTGGTTCGGCCTGCGCCGCATGCTCCTGGGCTATGCCAGCGGGCCGGCGCTGCAGGCCCCCTTCGACGATGCACAGGCGTTTGCCGGCATGGAGCCCTATGACGAAGTGGGCGGCCTGACGGCCGAGCTGGCCGGATCGCTGGCCAGCTTGCTGGGGCGCATGCTGCAGTGGTGGCACACGGCGGGTGAAGCGGCAGCCCCCGAGGTCTGGGCCCAGCGTTTTCGCCGCCTGATGGACGACTTCTTTGTCGCGCAGGGCGATGAGGACCAGGCCCTGTGCGCCGCACTCGACACGGCCCTGGTCGGCTGGCAGGCCGCCTGCGAGCAAGCGGGCTTCGACGCCCTGATTCCGCTGGAGGTGGCGCAGGAGGCCTGGCTGCAAGCCCTGTCCGAGCCCGCGCTCAACCAGCGTTTTCGCGCCGGCGGTGTGACCTTTTGCACGCTGATGCCGATGCGGGCCATCCCCTTCGAAGTGGTGTGTCTGCTGGGCATGAACGATGGCGACTACCCGCGCCGCGCCACGCGCGTGGACTTCGATCTGATGGCCCTGCCCGGCCAGCAGCGCCCTGGTGATCGCGCGCGTCGCGACGATGACCGTCAGCTGATGCTGGATGCCTTGCTGTCGGCCCGCAGCAAGCTCTACATCAGCTGGGCCGGCCGCCATGTGCGCGACAACAGCGAACAGCCCCCGTCGGTACTGGTCTCGCAGCTGCGCGACTATCTGCGCCAGGGCTGGCAGGGGGAAGGCAGTGCAGGCCTCGGCGCCAGCGAGCGCGGAGATCTGCTGCTGGCCCAGCGTACCCGCCAGCATCCTTTGCAGCCCTTCAGCCGCCGTTACTTTGAACAGGCCTCGGGCCTGTCAACCTTTGCCCGCGAATGGTATGGCGCGCATGAAGAGCGGGCAGCGCAGGTGCTGCCGGTCGTGGCTGCCTTCGAGCCCGACCCCGAAGTGCCGCTGACGCTGGCGCGACTGACGGACTTTCTGCGCCATCCCGCACGCAGCTTTTTGCGCAACCGCCTGCAGGTGCGCTTTGAGCCGGACGAGAAGCTGTTGGAGGACGATGAGCGGTTCAGCGTCGATGGCCTGACCGCCTACGGCCTGATTCAGCAGCTGCAGCAGGGCGTGCGCACGCAGCTGGCGCACGATGCGGCGCTGGACGTGGGCCTGCAGGTGCAGCGCCAGGTGCAGCGGCTGGGGCGTGCCGGCGTGCTGCCGCTGGCAGGTCTCGGCAGGCGCGAGGCCGAGGCCTTGCAGGCGCAGGCCACGCCGTCGTTGCTGGCCTGGCAGCAGCAGATGCAGCGGTGGCCCCATGCGGCGCCGCGCGAGCGGCTGATGCTGCACGCCGGCCCGGTCACGCTGGACGACTGGATGGATGGCTTGCAGGAGCGCGCCGCGCCGTCCTCGGAGGCAGGCTACCGCCGTTGCTGGTTCACACTAGAGCCGCGCACGCTGCGGAACAAAAAGGGCGAGCTGCAGGCCCACAAGCTGCTGCCCATTTATGTGCGCAGTCTGGCGCTTTCCAGCACGGGCAGCGACACGCTGATGGGCGTGATTGCACGCGACACCCTGGTCTGGGTGCAGCCGCTGGAGCCGCAGGCTGCCACGCAGCGCTTGCAAGCCTTGATGCAGCTGTGGTTGGCGGGCCAGAACGAGCCCTTGCCGCTGCCGCTCAAAACCGCCATCGCTGCCGGCCAGGACGACCTGAACGCCGCCACACAGGCCTACGAGGGCGGTTACCTGCTGGGCGGCGAGTGCGAGGACCCCAGCTGGGCGCGCTGCTACCCCGACTGGGAGGCGCTGACGGCCGATCTGCGTTTTCACCAACTGGCCAAGGAGGTCTATGGACCGCTGCATGACTGGCTGGCTGCGCAGGTGCAGACCGAAGCGCTGCCCGGGATGACCAACCAAGAAGAACCAGCGGGAGAGCCGGCATGAGCGCGCATCCAACCACCAGCCAGGCGCTGCAGCCCCTGCATTTCCCGCTCTGGGGCTCGCGCCTGATCGAAGCCAGCGCGGGCACGGGCAAGACCTGGACCATTGCCGCGCTCTATCTGCGGCTGGTGCTGGGCCATGGCGCCGAGAACGGTTTTGCCAGGCCCTTGATGCCGCCCGACATCCTGGTCATGACCTTCACGCGGGCCGCCACGCGCGAGTTGTCGGACCGCATCCGTGCCCGACTGATCGAGGCCGTGCAGTGCTTTCGCAGCGAGGCCGAGCCGGCGGCGCACGACAGCTTCTTGCGCGATCTGCGCGATGCCTACGCCGAAGGCGCCGATCGCGAGACCGCCGCCTGGCGGCTGGACATGGCGGCGCAGTGCATGGACGATGCCGCCATCCACACCATCGACGCCTGGTGCCAGCGCATGCTGCGCGAGCATGCCTTCGACAGCGGCAACCTGTTCGACGAAACGCTGGAGGCCGATGAAAGCCAGCGCCAGACCGAGGCGGCCCAGGATTACTGGCGCCAGCAGTGCTACCCGCTGTCGGGCGAGGTGCTGGAGACGGCGCTGCAGGTCTGGCCCGACGTGCATGCCCTGGTCAAAGACATGCAATCGCTGCTGCGTGAGAACGTGCCCGCTGCAGCGGGTGCCGGGACCTTGGGGGCGTGCATTGCGCAGACGCAGGCGGAGCGTGCCCTGCGACTGCAGGCGCTGGCCGCGGGCTGGGACACCAAGGCCGAACGCATGCTGCGCTGGATCGAAGGCGAGCTCGACGGCCGCGCCGCGCTGTGGGACAAGCGCAAGCTGCAGGCCCGCTACTACCAGGGCTGGTTCGAGAGCCTCACCGCCTGGGCGCAAGACCCGTTGCACCGGCCGCTGGAACTCAGTGACTCCGCCCGCAAGCGCCTCAGCCCCGAGGGCATGGCCGAGGCCTTCAAGGGCTCGACCATGGACTTGCTGCTGCCCACTGAATTTTCCGAGCTGGAGCAATTGCTGAAAGCGTTGGCCGAGCTGCCGTCGCTCCATGTCGCGCTGCGCCTGCATGCTGCAGTTAATGTCCAGCAACGGCTGCTGTGGCTCAAGCGCCAGGCCGGCACCTTTGGCTTTGCCGATATGTTGCAGCGCCTGGATGCCGCCCTGGCCGGCGACAACGGCCCCGCGCTGCGCGCCAGCATGCTGGCCCAGTATCCGGTGGCGCTGATTGACGAGTTCCAGGACACCTCGCCGCTGCAATACCGGCTGTTCGACCAGATCTACCGCACGGCCGACAATCGCGCGGACAGCGCATTGCTGCTGATTGGCGACCCCAAGCAATCCATCTACGGCTTTCGGGGGGCGGACATCTACAGCTATCTGCAGGCCCGGCAAGCGACCGAGGGCCGCCACTATGTGCTGGACACCAACTTCCGCTCCACGCAGGCGCTGGTCGATGCTGTCAACCAATGGTTCGTGCAGGCCGAGGCGCGCGATGGGGAAGGGGCCTTCCTGTTCCGTGCCGGGCAGCGCAATCCGCTGCCGTTCGAACCCGTCAAAGCCAAAGGCCGCAAAGAACTGCTGATGCAGGGCAGCCAGCGCATGGCTGCGCTGACCATGGCCTGGGATGGCAGCAGCGATGCGCCGTTGAGCAACGACGACATCCGTCGCCGCGGCGCGGAGTTCTGCGCCAGCCAGATCGTGCAATGGCTGATGGACGGTGCCACGGGCTTTGCCGAAGCAGGCCAGCCGCTGCAGCGCCTGCGCCCGGCCGACATCGCGGTGCTGGTGCGCACGGGCAAGGAGGCCGCTGCCGTGCGCCGCGCGCTGGCGCGGCGCCATGTGGCCTCGGTCTATCTCTCCGATCAGGACTCGGTCTTCGCCAGCGCCGAGGCCCAGGATCTGCTGCTGTGGCTGCGCGCCGTGGCGGCGCCGCTCGACGGACTGGCCGTGCGCGCCGGTCTGGCCACGCCCATGATGGGGCTGTCGTTTGACGAGCTGGCCTGGCTGGCCAGCGACGATGAAGCTTTTGATGCGCGCAGCGAGCAGCTCAAGGAGCTGCACAGCCTCTGGCTGCGCCTGGGCGTGCTGGCCATGCTGCGCCAGACCCTGTACCGCTTTGCATTGCCGGCGCGCTGGCTGCAGGACCTGGGGGGCGAGCGCCGCCTGACCAACTACCTGCACCTGGCCGAGCTGCTGCAAGGCGCGAGTGCCCAGCTGGAGGGCGAGCAGGCGCTGATCCGCTGGCTGGCCACCCAGATCGAGAACCCGGGCGCGGCCGGCGATGCCCAGATCGTGCGGCTGGAGTCCGATGCCGATCTGGTCAAGGTCGTCACCGTGCACAAGAGCAAGGGGCTGGAGTATCCCGTGGTCTGTCTGCCGTTTGCGGGGAGCTTTCGGCCAGTGGATGGCAAGGCGGCCTATCTGTCGCTGCCCGTGCAGATCGATGGCGCTCCCGCGCGCGAGCTGGTGCTGGACTACAACGAGGCGCAGCTGGCGCAGGCCGACAAGGAGCGCCTGCGCGAGGACCTGCGCCTGCTGTATGTGGCGCTGACCCGCCCGCGCCATGCGCTGTGGATGGGGCTGGCGCCGATGAAGCGCGGCAGCAGCAAACATTGTGTGAACGAACAGGGCGCTGCTGGCTACCTGCTTGCGGGGGATGCTTCACAATCCGTAGCTGGCTGGCGCGCCAGCATCCAGGACCTGGCCGAGCGTTGCACGCAGATCGCCGTGGTGGACCTGCCGGCCGAACTGCCCGTGCCCACGCGCTATGTGCCGGCGCAGGCCTTGCCCGTCCTGGCCGCAGCGCCCGTGTATGCGGCGCAGTTCGACCGCCGCTGGGGCATCGGCAGCTTTTCGTCGCTGACCCGCGCCATGGCCGCCCCCAGCCTGCCGGTCCTGCCGGTGGCCGCACAAAGCCCCGCCGAGGACGAGCGCGCGCTGCAGGCCCAAGAGGCCGCTGACGCCGCGCTGGACCTGGGTGCCATCCACGACGCCATGACTGCCTTGCCCAGCGTGGCCTCAGCCCGCGCCGGCGCGCGCAGCGATGCGGCGGTCTGGCACCGTTTCATGCGCGGCCCGGTGGTGGGCAACTTCCTGCACGACCAGCTGGAATGGCTGGCCGCCGAGCACTTTGCGCTGCAGCCCGACGACGACCCCGAGGCCAGCGAACCCCTGGCGGCCCGCCTGCTGCGCCGCTGCGAGCGCGCGGGCCGCCAGGCGCAGGCGGCCGATGCGTTGCAATGGCTGCGCGCCGTGGTGCACCAGCCGCTGGCGCCGCTCGGTGTCTCGCTGGCCCAGCTGGGCGAAGGCGATGCGCTCTTGCCCGAGATGGAGTTCTGGCTGCCGGCGCAGCGCCTGTCGGCCCCGCGCATCGACGCGCTGTGCCGCCAGCACATCCTGCCCGGTCGGCCGCGCCCGGCGCTGCCCGAGCGCGAGCTGCACGGCATGCTGATGGGCTTTGCCGACCTGGTGTTCCAGCATGGCGGCCGTTACTGGGTGCTGGACTACAAGACCAACCACCTGGGCCAGGATGCGGCGGCCTATGGCCCCGGGGCGTTGGCGCAGGCCATGCTGGAGCACCGCTATGACGTGCAGGCCGCGCTGTATCTGCTGGCCCTGCACCGCCTGCTGCACAGCCGGCTGGGCGCGGCGTACGACCCCCAGGAGCAACTGGGCGGTGCGCTCTATTTCTTCCTGCGCGGTCTCGATGGCGAGGCCGCCGGCATGCAGGTGCTGCAGCCATCGCTGGATTTGCTCAAAGGGCTGGAAGCATTGCTCGACGACCGCGCCGAAGAACCCCAGGAGGTGCAGCCATGAAGGGCCGCCGCAAAGCCGATCTGCAAACGCTGGACCTGTTTGCCGCCGCCGATGACGGCGACACCGTGGTGTTGAGCACCACCGACTGGCTGGCCGCGCTGGAGCGCCTGGCCGATGCCGGCCTGCTGCGCCGCCTGGACAGTGCCCTGGCCGCCTTTGTGGCCGAACAGGATGCCGAGGCCGCGCCCGCGCTGCTGGTGGCCACCGCCGTGCTGGCGCAGATGGAGGGGCGTGGCCACAGCTGCCTGCCCCTGTCGGCGTTGGCCAGTCATCCGAATGAAATCCTGGCCTGGCCCAAGGAGGCTCTGCGCTTGCAGCTATCGCTGTGGGAGCAGTTGCCGCGCCAGACCAGCGACTGGCTGCAGGCCCTGCGCCGCAGCCCCGTGGTGCGCGTCGTGCCGCCCGGGGCGGTCGTGGCCGACCGCGGGCAGCCGCTGGTACTGTGGGATGGCCCGGCGCCCCTGCTGTACCTGCGCCGCTACTGGGACTACGAGCGCAGCGTGGCCACCCACATCGCCCAGCGCACGGCGGCCGATGCGCTGGCGCTGGACGAGCCCCGGGTGCGCGACTGGCTGGGGCGGCTGTTCAGCGCGTCCACCGTGGCTGCGGAGGCGGTGGACTGGCAGCAGCTGGCCTGCGCGCTGGCGCTGCGCGGGCGCATGTCCGTCATCACCGGTGGCCCGGGCACGGGCAAGACCTATACGGCGGCGCGCCTGCTGGCGCTGCTGTTTGCTACGGCGCCGGATGCCGCGCAGCTGCGCGTGGCGCTGGCCGCGCCCACGGGCAAGGCGGCGGCGCGCCTCAAGCAATCGATTGACAGTTCGCTGCGGGAGCTGCAGGGGGCCGTGGGCCGCGATCTGGATCTGGAAGCGCTGGTCCAGCGCATGGGCGCGGCGCGCACCCTGCATGCGCTGCTGGGCGCCAGGCCCGACACGCGGCGCTTGGCCCACCATGCGGGCCATCCGCTGGATGTCGACGTGCTCATCGTCGATGAGGCTTCCATGATCCACCTCGAGATGATGGCCGCGCTGCTGCAGGCCCTGCCGCCCACGGCGCGCCTGATTCTGTTGGGCGACAAGGACCAGCTGGCCTCGGTGGAGGCCGGGGCTGTGCTGGGCGACCTGTGCCGCGATGCGCAGCAGGGCCACTACGCACCCGACACCGTGGCCTATGCCGAGCGCGTGACGGGCCAGTCGCTGCCGGCGTCCTATCGGGCGAGTGGCCCTGCGCTGCCGCTGGCCCAGCACACCGTCATGCTGCGCGCAAGCCGCCGTTTCAGCGGCCCGATTGGCCAGTTGGCGCTGGCCGTGAATGCCGGCGATGCCCCCGGTGCCATGGCGCTGCTGCGCACGCAAACCCAGGCCGGCCCGCAGGCCGAACTCTGGGCGCGCGAAGGCGGCGAAGTCGAGGCCGTGGTGCGCAGCGCCGTGCAGGGCCGTGGCGGCAGGGCCAGCTATGCGGCCTATGCCGAGCGGCTGGTGCAGCGTGGCCAGGGCGGCTTTGCCACCGAGGCCGAGCACCAGCAATGGGTGCGCGCCGTGCTGGCCGCCTTCGACCGCTACCGCCTGCTGTGCGCCGTGCGCGAGGGCGCCTGGGGCGTGGTGGGCCTGAACCGTGCGGTTGAGCAGGCCTTGCAGGCCCAGGGTGCCATCCGCAAGGAGGGCGAGTGGTACCGGGGCCGCCCGGTCATGGTCACGCGCAACGATGCCCAGCTGGGCGTGTTCAATGGCGACATCGGCATGGCGCTGCCCGGCTTTGCCGAACCGGCGCGGCTGCGCGTGTACTTCCTGCAGGGCGAGCACCTGCACCATGTCAGCACGGCGCGCCTGGCGCATGTGGAGACCGCCTTCGCCATGACGGTGCACAAGAGCCAGGGCTCGGAGTTCGAGCACACGGCCCTGGTGCTGGCCGCGCAGGGCGGCAATGCGCTCAGCCGCGAGCTGGTCTACACCGGCATCACGCGGGCGCGCCAGGCGTTCTCGCTGTGGTCCGAGGCGCCGGGGCTGCTGGCCTCGGCCATCGCCAGCCCGACCCGGCGCAGCAGCGGCTTGCTGCGCTGGCTGAATGCCAGTGCCCATTCCTGAAAACGGAGCTGTTGGCGCAGATCCAGTCAGCGCTAAAAGCCGATTGGGGCCATAGCACCGTGGGGGTGGCTGCACTGGGGCATATCCGCTCCCCCTAGAATGGCCGACATGTTGCTGCTGGCCCCATCGCTTCGTTGGCGTCGCTACACCGTCTGGGTGTTGGCGGCGTGGCTGTGCGTGGTGGCGGCCGGCGTCGGGGCGCCGCTGGCGCGGGCCCATCTGACCCTGGGCAGCCTGGAGCGCCTGTGCTCCGGCGACAGCGCGCCGCACTGGGTGCCCAGCCCGGCCAGCACGGCCGGTGCCGATGCGTCGGCGGCGCTGCACCATCTGATTGATTGCCCGCTGTGCATGCCGGTGCTGGCGCCGCCGCCTGCTCTGCAGGCCGCCAGCGTCCAGGCCGCAGCGCCGGATCGCCCGGTGGACTGGGCCTGGGTGCCGGTGCCGGCGCGCTGGACCTATGGCCCGCTGGCGCGCGGCCCACCGGGCTGACGCACGGTCTTTTCTGCACGTGTGCACGGCCGGCGTACGCCGGTGTGGGTGGGGCCTGGGGGCGCGGCGGCGTTGTCCGCACGCGCCACGTGGAGATCGGCGGTGTGCGCCGAACCTTCCAGGCCGTCACCCCGGTCCCGCAGCGTGGATGCCGGTGGCACGTGCACAGAACACGCAGGCGATCGCCGCCGTGGCGACCTGCTTGCGTCGGGTCCTGAATTTTTGAAAGCAATCTGTGATGTTGAAGAACCCCATGTGGATCGCCGCTGCGCTGCTGAGCGCGGTCTTGACAACCCCTGCCATGGCCCACCCCGATGCGGCCCATGTCGCCGCCGAAGGCGCCTGGGCACGTGCCAGCGTGGCCGGCCAGCAGGCCACGGGCGCCTTTGTGCGCCTGACGGCCAAGGAGCCGCTGCGCCTGGTGGGCGTGCGCACGCCGGCCGCGGCCGTGGGCGAAATCCACGAAATGAAGATGGAGGGCGATGTGATGCGCATGCGCGCCCTGGATGGCCTGGACCTGCCTGCGGGCCAGACCGTCGAACTCAAGCCCGGAGGCCTGCACCTGATGTTCCAGCAGCTCAAGGCCCCGCTGCAGGAAGGCACGCAGGTGCCCGTGACCCTGGTGTTCCAGGATGCCCAGGGTGCGGAGTCGCGCCTGCACCTGCAGGTGCCGGTGCAGCGCATGGCTCCCAAGGGCGGTGAGGCCGCTGGGCATGGCGGCCATGCCATGCCCGCGGGCGGCCACCAGCACTGAGGGACCACCGCCCCCAGCCGGCGTGCGCCAGGTGGGGGCGGTGCGTATCCGGTCCTCGGGGCGTCTGGGCTCAGGCGGCCTGGGGCCAGATTTCCACGCCCAGGTTCAGCATCAGGCGGTTGGCCCAGCCGAACAGCGCGGCCGAGTGCATCATGTCGAGGATTTCCAGGTCGGACAGGCCGGCCTCGCGCAGGGCCAGCACGTCGCGGGCGGCGAACGCGCCCGGTGCGCGCGTCAGCACCAGCGAGGCCTGGATGATGGCGCGCTCGCGCGCATTCGTGCCGGCCGTGTCCGGGTCATCGAACAGCTGGGCCATCACGTCGTTGCGCTTGGCCAGTTGCTCGAAACGCTGGGCGTGCACGGAGGCGCAGTACACACAGCCGTTGCTGCGCGACACGGCCGTGGCCGCCACTTCACGCTCCGCACGCGACAGGCCGCCGGGCGCATACATGATGGCGTTGAAGGCCTGTGAACGCTCCAGCAGCACGGCGGGCTGGCGGCCGAGCAGCAGGTAGAAGTCCATGGTCTTGGCCTTGGGGTGGCTGATCTCCAGCACCTTCTGCTGTTCGGGCGTGGCCGTGGCCGGGTCCAGCACCGGCAGCCAGGACTTCCAGTCCAGCGTCTCGCTGGTGAAGCCGTTGCGGCGCAGCGGCTCGCCCGGGGCGGGCAGGTTGGCGGGGTGCACAAACGGTGCGGCCGCCACGGTGTCGGGAACCGCACTCGGGGCGATGCCGCCCAGCGCCGCCATGGCCTGCACGCCGACCAGCAGGCGGGCCTGGTAGGCCACAAAACCGACCAGCTGGGCCAGCAGCACGGTGTCGTCCACCGACAGGCCGGCCGCCGGGATGGCCAGCAGCGTGGCCTGGTCGCTGTGCGCAGGCTTCAGAGCCAGGGTGCGCACAAAGTGCAGCGTGGCATCCAGGCGCGCATCGCCGGTCTGCGCACCGGCCTGGTCCAGGACGCTGCGCAGCGCGGGGGAGAGCGCGTCGCCCAGGGCCAGCGCGCGGGCGCGGTACTCGGCCGCCAGGGCGTCCACGCCGCTGACGCGGGCCTGCTCGGCGGCCAGCACCAGGCGTTCGATCTGCGACAGGCCCGCCGTCAGGGTGGCGCCCAGCAGCAGGTCTTCGCAGGCCTGGGTGGCCACGGCGACCTTGCTGCGCTCGTGGCGGGTGGCGAATACGGGGTTGCCGGCGGCGAGGCCGGCCAGGCGGTCAATGGTGTCGGTCATGAAAAAACGTTTCCGTCGTGCAGTTGGCGAATGCGTGCGGCGCTGTCCGCGGCGGTCCATTCCGTGCCGTCCAGTTCGGGCTCGGCATAGGCTTGCAGCTGGGCGAAGTGGTGCTCGATGTCTTCTCGGTAGAACAGCGCGGCCAGCCCCTGGGCCAGCTTGCGGGCGCCGTCGCTGATGGCGGGGATGTCGCCCGAGATCGTGCCGTGGGACAGCGCGGCCGGGTAGCAGAAGCAGTGAATGCGGTCCAGCCCAGGCTGGGCGCCGGGTGTCTGCTCCTGAAATTCAAACAGCGCGCCCAGGTCGGGGGAGGCGGACAGTTCCGCATCCTCCTGCCCGGTGGCGGGTTGGTAGCGCTGGTTCCACAGGCGCACATGGGGGGCGATGTCGGCAAATTCCGGGCGCAGGCGCCAGTCGATGGCAAAGCCGGTGGAGACGATCAGAAAGTCCAGCACGAACACGCCCAGGGTGGTGTGCACGTGCAGCTTGTTGCCCACGGGTTCCACGCGCTGCACCGCGCAGCCCAGGTGGAAGTGGGCGTTGGCATGGCGCGCCACGCGCAGGGTGCTGCCCTGCGGGGGGGGCACCTGCTGGGCGTTGATGTAGTGGCGGATGCGCCATTTCCAGTCATCGGACAGCAGGTACTGGCCGTGGGTCAGGCCGGGCACGCCCGAGCCCTTGGACTTGTTGATGCGCGGCAGGTCGCTGCGGCGCACCAGCAGGTCCACGCTGGCGGCGCCTTGCTCCAGGGCCGTGCCGGCGCTGTCCATGGCCGAGGCACCCGCGCCCACCACGCCCACATGCCGGCCGGCCAGCGTGGTGTAGTCCATGGCATCGGACGAGTGGGCCCAGAAGCGGCGATCGATGCCGTGCATAAAGGCAGGCACCTGCGCGCCACCCAGGCCGTCGCGGCCGGTGGCCAGCACCAGGCGGCGTGTGAACCAGGTGCGGGTGTGGCCGTCGGCGCGCACGTCCACGGCCACCAGGCCATCGGCCTGGGGGCGCACGGCGAGCACCTCGTGTGCGTTGCGCACATCGGCGCCGGTGACGCGGCGGTACCAGCGCAGGTAGTCCATCCATTGCAGGCGCGGGATCTTGTCGAGGGCGGTCCAGGCCTCCAGGCCGAACTGCGCGATGAACCAGGCGCGGAAGCTCAGCGCAGGAATGCCCAGCGCCGGCCCGGTCAGTTCCTTGGGCGAACGCAGGGTCTCCATGCGCGCCGTGGTGGCCCAGGGGCCCTCGAAATCGCGCGGCGAGCGGTCCAGCAGCACCGGGCGGATGCCGACCTGGCGCAGGGCCACGTTCAGCGCCAGGCCGGCCTGGCCGGCGCCGATCACCAGCACGTCGTGCACGTCCTCGCCGTGGTGGGTGCGGGCGGGCAGCCAGTTCTTGGCCGGCCAGCCCAGGGTGGTGAAATCGTCGCGCAGGCGTTCTTCCAGGGCCGACAGACCAGCCGGCTGGGGGAGTGAAGCAGCGGAAAAAGACATAACAAAATCCAAAAAGCGCCTGAAGCTCGCGAGAGCGGCAGGCGCAGAGCAGCAGGCAGTGCTGCGATCCTAAACGTGGAATCAGTCGATGCTGATCTTGGCGTCCTTGACCACCTTGGCCCACTTCAGGCGGTCCTGGTGCACGGTGCGCTTGAACTGCTCGGGCGATTCGATGCGCAGGGTGTTGCCCTGGGCGGTGAAGCGATCGCGCACCTCGGGCAGTTGCTGCGCCTCATGGATGGCCTGGCTGAGCTTGCGGATGACCGGTGCGGGCGTGCCCTTGGGGGCGAACACGCCGAACCAGATCGAGCTGTTGAAGCTCTCGGTGCCGGGAATGCCGCTGGAGGCGATGGTCGGAACTTCCTTGACGGCTTCCACGGCCTTGGCCGTGGTTACGCCCAGCAGGCGCACCTTGCCGGCCTTGTAGTGGGGCAGCACGCTTTGCACCTGGTTCATGATGCAGCAGGTCTCGCCGCGCAGCACCGAGCCGATGGCTTCGGGGCCGCCCTTGTAGGGCACATGCACCATGTCCAGGCCCAGGCGGGCATTGAGTTCGGCGAAGGCCATGTGGGTGCCTGCGCCGTTGCCGGTGGAGGCGTAGTTGTACTTGCCGGGGTTGGCTTTGACGGCCGCCACGAACTCCTGCAGGTTCTTGACGTCCAGCACGTTGGGATTGACGGTCAGCACGTTCGCCACGTCGATGATGGGCGCGACGGGGATGAAGTCGGCCTCCACATCGAAGGGCAGGTTCTTGTACAGCGCGGCGTTGCTGCCGTGCGTGGCGGCGGTGCCGAAGTACAGCGTGTAGCCATCGGGCTTGGCGCGCGCCACGTATTCGCTGCCGATGTTGCCGGCTGCGCCGCTCTTGTAGTCAATGATGATGGGCTGGCCCAGGCGCTGCGACACGGGCTCCTGGATCGAGCGGCCGACCATGTCCACGCCGGAGCCGGCATTGAAGCCCATGATCAGGGTCACGGGGTGCTGGGGCCAGGCCGCGGGTTCGGCCGCCTGGGCGGCCCAGGGCAGCAGCGCCAGTGCCGCCATCGCGGCCAGGGAGGACGGGGCGGCCCGCAAGGACCGGGACAGGGGACGGGACAGCAGGCGCATGGTGCAAAGCGTTCAAAAAATCAGGGATCTACTTATTTTGATTGCAAAATAATTACGGGCTTTTATATGCTTATGTGGAATAAAGCGTGCTTCCGCGTCCGCATCGGCCGGGGTGCGGTGTGCGTTGCAGATGACAAGCCAGGCGCGTCCTTGTGCAGTAAGCTTGTGTCACGCGGCCCGGAGCGCTGGATGCGCCTGGGTTTTCATCGGCTCTTGCTTGCAGGCTTGCTATGAGTGACACCTCGGCTTTCGGTTTCGGCAAATTCATCCCCGGTTTCGATTTCTTGCAGAACCTGGGCAAGGCCGGCCAGGGCGCATCGGCGGTACCGCCATTTGCCCACTGGGTCGCCCCCACGGTCAGCGTGGAAGAGATCGACAAACGCATCGAAGAACTCAAGGCGGTGCAGTTCTGGCTGGAACAGAACAACCGCGCCCTCAGCGCCACGGTCCAGGCCTTGCAGGTGCAGCGCATGACGCTGTCCACCTTGCAGGGCATGAATGTGAACCTGGCGGACCTGGCCCAGGGTTTCCCTTTCGCGGGCGCAGCCAAGGCGGCGGCGGATGCGGCCACGGGCCAGCCGCTGTCCAACTGGCCCCTGCCGGACCAAGCGGCCGCCGATCCGGCCCCCGCTGCACCAGTACCGCCGGCCGCGGACGAACCTGCGGCCCCTTCGGCTGCAGAGGCCGCCCCGGCCGCCGGGATGGCCACGGCCATGCAATGGTGGGGGGCGCTGACCCAGCAGTTCCAGCAGATCGCCCAGCAGGCCCTGCAGGACCCGGCCCAGCAGCAGGCCGTGAAGCAGGCCACGCAGATGGGCTCCGACTTCGCCAAGGTGGCCGTCCAGACTGCCAGCGACATGGTGCGCCAGGCGGTGTTGCAGGCCATGCCCGCCAAGGCGGAGGCCGCGCCGGCCGCCAAAACGCCGGCGGCGAAGAAAACCACCCGCCAGCCGGCGCCCGCCGCCGCGGCGCGCCAGCGTGCACCGGCTGCTGGCAAAACGGCCACGGCGAGCAAGGCGGCCAAGCCTGCGCCGCGCAAGTCCGCCGCGGCCCAACCGGTGGCGAAGACCAAGTCCGCTGCAGCACGCAAAGCGGGCGCGCGCTGAGTCCCTGGGCTGACCACGGCGCGGCGGTGGCTGCGCAAGGAGCGATCGCGTGATGCCGTTTTTCCCTTGCGCCCATGCCGGTCATCCGTTGTGGCAGCACGCGACCCGGCAGGTGATCGTGCAGTTGCAGGCGCAGATCAGCATGCAGTCCCCGACGGTCCGGCATGGCCTGGGCCTGGTCTATGTCTCGGCCTCGCTGGCGGCGCACGCGGCCGAGATCGTGGGTACGCTGGCACAGGCCCTGCCCCAGGTGCAGCATTGGGCTGGCTGTGCCGCGCACTCGGTGCTGGCCGGGGACATGGACTATGGGCACACCGGCGCGGTGGCGGTGATGCTGCCCGTGCTGGCGCCGGGCGACTACCAACTGTTTTCCGACATCGCCACCCACAAGCCGACGCAGCCGGGCGTGACCGCCCAGGCGGCGCTGGTGCATGGCGATGCTGCGGCCCCCGCGCTGGTGCCGCAACTGATCGAGCTGGCGCGCCAGCTCGAATGCCCGGATCTGCTGGGTGGCCTGGGCCATCTGGGCCAGGACCATGCCCAGTGGGCCTGGGGCAGCACGGCATCGGGCCGCCTGCCGGCCACGGTGGGCGGTGGCGGGGTGCAAAAAGGCGGGCTGTCGGGGGTACTGTTCGGGTCCGGGGTGGAACTGCTGAGCGTGGGCATCCAGGGCTGCCGGCCCATGGGGCCATCCCACACCGTGACCCACGCCGAAGGCGCGGCCCTGCTGGCGCTGGATGGCCGGCCGGCCCTGGAGGTGCTGTTTGGCCACTTGAACTGGCAGGAGGCCCTGGCAGCGCCCGGTGCGGCGCCCCACCGGCTGCCGGGGGAATTGCGGCAGACGCTGCTGGCGCTGTCACCCCCCCACCCCTGGGTCTACGGCGCCAGCGTGGCCCTGGCGGCCCACGTGCTGTCGGTGGTGGGGATCGACCCCCTGCGGCAGGCTGTGTTTGTCGAGGGCCTGCCGCAGCCGGGGCAGACCGTGACCCTGTGCCAGGCGGACGAGCAGGTGGCGCGCGCCGAGGTGCGCCGGGCCTGCGCCGAGATCGGCGACTGGCTGGCGCCAGAGCCCACGCCGGCCCAGGACGGCCAGGCCACGGCGATTGGCCGCAGCATCTGCGGGGCCATCTACATCCGCAGCGCATTGCGCCACCCGGTGCCCCGCAGCGCCCAGGTGGATGCGGAGTTGCAGCTGATCCGCCATGCCCTGGGGCCCGTGCCGCTGCTGGGTTTTACCAGCACCTATGAAGTCGATGGCACCGCGCTGCAGCAAATGAGTGCACAGTTGCTGGTTTTCACCCAGCCGCTGCAGGCTTTGACATGAGCGACCACACCCCCCAGTTCGGACTGCTGCGCCAGCGGCGGTTCGGTCCTTTCTTTGCCACCCAGTTCCTGGGGGCGGCCAACGACAACCTGTTCAAGTTCGCGCTGACCGTGCTGGTGACCTACCAGTTGCAGGTGGCCTGGCTGCCACCCTCGGTGGCGGGGCTGGTGATCGGGGCGTTGTTCATCCTGCCGTTCGTGCTGCTGTCGGCCACGGCCGGGCAACTGGCCGACCGCATGGACAAGGCGGTGCTGATGCGGCGCGTCAAGGACTGCGAGATCGCCATCATGGCCGCGGCCCTGCTGGGCTTTGTCCTGCAGTGGCCGGCTTTGCTGCTGCTGTGCCTGGTGGGCATGGGCGTGCATTCCACCTTCTTCGGTCCGGCCAAGTTCGCCTACCTGCCGCAGGTGCTCCGACCCTCGGAGCTGACCGGGGGCAACGGCATGGTGGAGATGGGCACCTTCGTCGCCATTCTGCTGGGCAACATGGTCGGTGGGGTGCTGATCGCCACGCCCGAGGTCGGGCGCATCCATGTGGCCGCCAGCTGCCTGGCGCTGGCCCTGCTGGGTCGCTGGGCCGCTGGCGCCATTCCACCCCAGGGCACGCCGGCGGTGGTGCACCGCATGAACTGGAACCCATGGTCCGAAACCCTGGCCAACCTGCGGCTGGCGCGCACCGATGGCCTGGTGTTCCGGGCCGTGCTGGGCATTAGCTGGATGTGGTTCTTCGGGGCCGTGTTCCTGGCGGAATTCCCGGTGCTGGCCAAGGAGGTGCTGCACGGCAGCGAACAGGTGGCCGCCTTGCTGCTGGTGGTGTTCTCACTGGGCGTGGGCACCGGGGCGCTGCTGTGCGAGTCCCTGTCCCGCGGGTGTGTCGAGCCCGGCCTGGTGCCTCTGGGCGCGCTGGGCATGAGCGTGTGCTCGGTCGACCTGTGGTGGACGCTGCAGGGCCTGCCGCCCACGGCCGGCATGCTGGGGCTGGCGGAGTTCTGGCATGCCCCGGGGCGCTGGCGCGTGCTGCTGGACCTGTTCGGTCTGTCGCTGGCCGCCGGGGTCTACAGCGTGCCGCTGTACGCCCTGATCCAGCAGCGCAGCCCGGTCACGCACCGGGCGCGCATCATCGCGGCCAACAACATCCTGAATGCGCTGTTCATGGTGTCGTCGGCCGTGCTGGCCGGGGCCCTGCTGGCGGCCGGGCTGACGGTGCCGCAGCTGTTCTTGTGCCTGGGGGCGGCGAATGCCGTGTTCGTGGCCCTGATGTGCTGGCGCGACCCGCAGTACCTGCGGCGCAGCAAGCACTGGCTGCTGCGCCTGGCGGGGCGCATGCAGCCGCCATCCGCATAATGCGCGCAGTACATGAGGAGGTAGGCCGTGGGTAAATCTTTGCGTTGGTCGGAAACCTGGTTTCGCCGGGGTCTATGGCTGGTGGCGGTGGTCTTTGCCAGCTTCCTGATCGGTCTGGGCTCGGCGGTGGTGGACGACCTGCCCCAGGTCGAGCAGCGCCTGGAGCTGGACGACTTCCTGGACCTGCGGCAGGCCCAGCCCCTGCGCAATGAGCAGGAATCGCTGCGCGCGGCGCAGCGCCAGGCGCTGGAGGCCCGCGACCAGGCCCAGCTGCGCTGGCAGCAGGCGCGCAGCGACACGCAGGCGGCGCGCGACACCTTCAGCAACTGGATCGCCACGCGCTCCGCCACCCAGCGCAGCGAGCAGGACCCCGAGGTGATCCGCCGCACCCAGGCGCTGGAGCAGCTGCGCCAGACCGAGCGCCAGGCCCAGCAGCAGTTGCAGGACCAGGAGCAGGCCCTGCTGAATGCGCGCCAGCAGGCCACGCGCGTGGGTGACCGTCTGCAGGCGCTGGAAGACACGGCGCACGAGGCGTTGCAGCGTGCCCAGCGCGCGCAGGAGCTGCGGGTGTTCCTCTACCGCCTGGCCCTCACGCTGCCCCTGCTGGTGTTGGCCGGCTGGCTGTTCGTGAAAAAGCGCAAGAGCCCCTGGTGGCCCTTTGTCTGGGGCTTCATCTTCTTCGCGCTGTTCGCCTTCTTCGTCGAGTTGGTGCCCTACCTGCCCAGCTATGGCGGCTATGTGCGCTCGGCCGTGGGCATCGTGCTGACGGTGCTGATCGGGCGCTGGGCCATCGTGGCGCTGCAGCGCTACCTGGAGCGCCAGCGCCAGGCCGAGGCCCTGCCGGCCACCCAGCGGCGCACGCAGATGACCTACGACAAGGCCTGGGGCCACCTCAGCAAGGGCGTGTGCCCGGGCTGCGAGCGGGCCGTGGACCTCAAGGATGGCGTGACCGATTTCTGCCCGCATTGCGGCATCGGCCTGTTCGAGCCCTGCACCGCCTGCCAGGCGCGCAAGAGCAGCTTTGCCAAGTTCTGCTTCCACTGCGGGGCCGCGGCAGCCACGCCGGATGCGGTGGCGCCGGATGCACCGGGCACGCCGCCGTCCTCCGCAGGTTCATAAAAGTGAGCGCATGGCGCGCGCTGTGGCGGGGTTTTCAATGCCTTGGTGCTTGAACTCAGCGCACAGCGTGCGCCAGCCGCTATGGTTTTACATGGATGACGGAGCCAGCGCCGGCCCGTACTGGCGCACCTGGTTGCGGCCGCTGCGCTTGGCCATGTAGAGCGCCGCGTCGGCCTTGGACAGCAGCTGCTCGATGCTGTCCTGCGGGCCGATCGACACCACGGCGTGCAGGCCGATGCTCAGCGTGACCTGGAAGGGGGCGCCATCCTCCAGCGGAAAGCGGTGGTCGCGCAGGCGCTCGCAGATGCGCTGGCCCACGGCCAGGGCCTGTTCGCGCTGGGTGCGCGGCAGCAGGATGGCGAACTCCTCGCCGCCCAGGCGGCCCAGCAGATCGTCGGGGCGCAGCGCCTCGCTGGCCAGCCGTGCGAAGGTCTGCAGCACCACATCGCCCTGGGCATGGCCGTAGCGGTCGTTGACCTGCTTGAAATAGTCGATGTCCAGCATCAGCACGGCGACGGACTGGCCGTCCTCCTCCAGGCGCGAGAGCAGCTTCTGGCCGCGCTCCATCAGCGCCCGGCGCGCCAGGACCCCGGTCAGGTAATCATGGTGCACCGCGTGGTGCAGCTTCTGCAGGGCCTGCATGCGCAGCGTGTAGGCACTGGCCACGGCCAGGGGTGCCAGCGACAGCATGGCCAGCCCGGTGCGGTAGGACAGCACATCGTCCAGGTGCGCCGGAACAAAATCGAAGGCACTGAAGGCCAGCAGCCCGGTTTTCCACAGGCAGACCAGCAGGCTCAGTACGGTGACCGGGAAGACGCCATAGCTCATCGCGCACCAGACCATGGCGGGGATGCTGAAGGCGATCGCGCCGTTGCCGCCGATCAGCTGGCTGAGGGCCTCGCTGAGAACCAGGGCCAGCAGCGGCAGGGCATCGTTCCAGGAGCGTTGCTGTTTGGTCAACGGCCAGGTCCAGGGCCAGCCGCCGGGGGCGGCCAGGAACACCGGCAGGATCAGCACGTAGTTGTAGAACTCGGCCGACAGCCACAGCAGCGCCGACTGCCACAAGGGCATGTGGAAGGCGACCGCGCTGGGCCAGGCCCCCGCCAGCGTGCTGACCGTGGCCGCCAGCAGGCACCCCAGGAAGACGGTCATCACGGAGCGCTGGTTCTGGAAGCCCAGCACCTGGTTGCGCACGCGTGCCAGAAGCAGCCAGCCGGCCAGCACGCCGATCAGGTTCGCCAGGTTCAGCGTGAGGGCCATGAATGGCGTGGCACCGGTCAGCAGGTCGGCGGCGATGTAGGCCAGCAGCGCGCACAGCCAGCTGCCCGGGTGGCGCGCCAGCTCGGGGTGGCGCAGCAGCAGGCCCAACAAGATGGCGTTGGCCGGCCAGAAGGCCGCCATGGACCCCAGCGGGCGGCTGTAGACGCCCAGCAGGCAGGCCAACAGGATGCCGGCGGTCAGTGCGGCTTGCCCGCGCCAGACGGACGGGGGCTGGACAGAAGGGGCGGAGGCATCCAGGGACACGGGTGGGCGCAGGGGCTGCAGGAGTGGGGGCCCACCCATTCTCGGTATTTCCTGCGGCACCCAAGTAGGACACAGGACCGGCCTGCTGCCGTTCGTCGACTTGGACCGGCGGCAGGCCCGCCCAGCGGGCGCAAAAAAGCCTCCCGCAGGAGGCTGGCTGGTGGGCGTGCCGCGGGCTCAGACGCCGCGCGCGCGGTCGGCCTTGAACTGGGCGCGGAACTGGGCGAAGGTGCCGGCGTCCAGCGCGTTGCGCACTTCCTGCATCAGGTTGAGGTAGTAGTGCAGGTTGTGGATGGTGGTCAGCATGGGGCCCAGCATCTCGCCGCAGCGGTCCAGGTGGTGCAGGTAGGCACGGCTGAAGCCGTCGCGCCCGCCGTTGTCCCAGCTCACGCCGCTGGCGCCGGCACAGGCGTGGCAGGTGCAGGTGGTGTCCAGCGGCTGGTGGTCGCTCTTGTGGCGGGCGTTGCGCAGCTTCAGGTCGCCGTAGCGCGTGAACACCGTGCCGTTGCGCGCGTTGCGCGTGGGCATCACGCAGTCGAACATGTCCACGCCGTCGGCCACGCCCTGCACCAGGTCCTCGGGCGTGCCCACGCCCATCAGGTAACGGGGCTTGTTGGCCGGCAGCAGGTGGGGCGTGTGGGCCATGATCTCCAGCATCTCGTCCTTGGGCTCGCCCACCGAGACACCGCCCACGGCGTAGCCGGGGAAATCCATCTCCACCAGCGCCTGCAGCGATTCCTCGCGCAGATTGGTGTACATGCCGCCTTGCACGATGCCGAACAGCGCGTTGGGGTTCTCCAGGCGCTCGAACTCGTCCTTGGAGCGCTGGGCCCAGCGGCGGCTCATCTCCATGGACTTGCGCGCTTCGGCTTCCGTGGTCTTGTGGCCGTTGGTCTCGTACGGCGTGCACTCGTCCAGCTGCATCACGATGTCCGAATTCAGGATCGTCTGGATCTGCATGCTGACCTCGGGCGACATGAACAGCTTGTCGCCGTTCACCGGGCTCTGGAAGTGCACGCCTTCTTCGGTGATCTTGCGCATTGCCCCCAGCGACCAGACCTGGAAGCCGCCGGAGTCGGTCAGGATGGGCTTGTTCCACTTCTCGAATCCATGCAGGCCGCCGAAGGTCTTCATGATGTCCAGGCCGGGGCGCATCCACAGGTGGAAGGTGTTGCCCAGGATGATCTGCGCGCCCATTTCTTCGAGGCTGCGGGGCATCACGCCCTTGACGGTGCCGTAGGTGCCCACGGGCATGAAGATGGGGGTCTGGACCTTGCCGTGGTTCAGGGTCAAGGTGCCACGGCGGGCGTGGCTGGTCGGATCGGTGGTGAGAAGTTCGAACTGCAGCATGATGGCGCGCATTGTCCCAGAAGCCGTGGCGGGTCGCGCTGGGCGGGTCTATAGTGGAACCCAGCCCGCTACTACGACAAGGAGAACGCCATGTACGCCAACATCATGATCGCCATCGACGGCTCCAACGAATCGCTGCAGGCCGTGCACCAGGCCCTGTCCCTGGTGGGCCGGGGGCTGCGTGCGGAAATCGCCCTGGTCAACGTGCAGGAGCCGGCCTCGCTGCTGCAACTGGCCACGCAGGACTCGGACGCGATTGCCGCCGCCGCCGTGGAAGCGGGCGAACACCTGATGGCCGAAGGCGCCGCACTGCTGGACGCCGCGGGCGTTGGCTACTCCATGGAGGTGGTGCTGGGGGAACCCGCCACCGTGCTGGTCGACATGGCCGAGGAAATCGATGCCGACCTGGTGCTGCTGGGCGCACGCGGCATGGGCGCCATCGAAAGCGTGCTGGTGGGCTCGGTCTCCAAGGCCGTGATCAGCCGCTGCACCCGCCCGGTGCTGGTGGTCAAGCTGCCCGAAGACCCGGCCCAGGCCGTGCTGGGGGACGAGCCGGATACCGAAGAGGTGGAATCCTGAGCCGGTGATGGCACCCGCCCGCTGCGGCGGGGGCCTGCGTCAGGCGGCGCGGCGCTGCCAGCCTTTGCTGTGCGTCTGGCTGCCGTGGGCCTGCTGGCGCGTGCCGGCGCGCGGCTGCAGCTTGCCGTGCGGCAAGGAGGCCAGCCGCTGGAACATGCGGCGGCAGTAGCCGCGGATCCACAGGCACTTGTTGATTTCCTCGACCGGGAAGGGGCCGCTGATGACGATGATGTCCTCGGCGGCCTGCCACTGGCCGGCCGCGCGCAGGCGGCGGCGGGCGGTGGTGGCCCAGGACTGGATGCGCGACGGCGTGCCGTGCTGGTGCACCTCGCCGGTGTACAGGTCGAACGCGATGGCCAGCAAATCTGTCTTCAGCTTGAAGCGGCGCTCGCCTGTGACTGCGCTGGGCTGGTCGCGCATGTCGTACAGGTAGTAGCTGCCGGCTTTGAGCTGGTATTGCAGATTCATGGTCATCCTTGGTGCCGCATTGTCTGCGAACGTCCATGCATGCAAACAAAGGAAATTGCGGTGCGGGCACCGCCTGTTTGTGGGAGCGCTGGCTCCCCGCGTCCCACGTGCCGCCGATTCTGCGCCAAGCCTGCGGCGGCCACAAGCGCTGGCGATGGGCGGAAGCGCCGGCGGTGATGATTGTTAATAAAAATAGCTTCCAGCACCCATTTGGTGCGCGCTGGAAGCTATCGTTTGCGAAGTGGCGGCGCTCAGAAGTCCAGCAGGCTCAGGCCCACGGCCAGCGAGGTGCGCTTGCTGTTGTAGTCGATCAGGCTTTCGCCGTAGCCGCTGAACAGCTGCACGTGCAGGCGCAGGTTGCTCTTGCCGCCGTTCCAGCCCGAGCCGATGGTGCGCAGCCATTCCAGGCGCCCCGAGCCGTAGCCCTTGCCCAGGCTGCCGCGCGCCGTCAGGCCCAGGGTGTTGGCGTCGTTGACGTTCCACAGCAGCTTCACCTCGCCGCGACCCCAGTAGTTCTGGATCCCGGGGTTGTCGTCGTCGGGCGTGCTCTCGGACATGCGCTTCCACAGCTTGGCGTGGACCTGCCAGCGGTGGCCCAGCTCGGCGCCGGTCATCACGTACCAGCGGTTCCAGCTGCGCGACAGCGGATCGCTCTGGCCGTTGGAGTGGTGCACCATGCCGGCGCCGCTGTAGCGCCAGCGCCAGCCGCCGGGCAGTGCGGCGTCGGTGGGGTAGACGTAGAAGATCTCGGGCTCGTGGTCCGTGGTGCGGAAGGGGCGCGAGAGATCGGGGTTGAACACCTGCCAGAACGACTGCTGGGTGTAGCCGACCCAGACCGAGTCCTTGCGCCCGGAGCTGGAGTCGGTCAGCAGGCCGGAGGCGATCTTGGTGCGCGCCGACAGCTGGATGCGCATTTCCTGCGGCTGGTAGTCGCGCACCGGGGCGGGCTCCTTGCCGGGGCTGCTGGGCTGCTGGTTGATGTGGTCGCTGCGCAGCACCGACACCGACAGTGGCTTGTAGCCGCGGAAGGTGAAGGTGCCGCAGTCGCTGCCGGGCTCCAGCTCGAAAAAGCGCGAGATCTCGCTGTAGCGCGGATCGCGGCAGCCGCCGTTGGTGGGCACCAGGCCCTGGCCGGGCAGCACGTCGGCCTGCACCATGGGGGCGTTGGCGGCCTGCTGCAGCACGGCCTCGGGCTGCTGGCTGGCACTGGCCGTCGGGGCCAGCCAGGTGCTGGCCGGGGGCGGGGTCAGGGGTTGCTGTTGCTGCGCCCAGGTGTCAAAACAGGCCAGGCGGGCCTGGTTGTCGGTGGTGGCGGCGCATTGGCGCCAGGCCTCCTCGCGCACGGCGGCGGGCGCCTGGGCCTGGGCGGTGGGCAGGGCGGTGAGGGTGGCCAGCGCGGTGGCCAGCGAAGTCCAGTGCAGGCGAGGGGAAGGGGTCAGGGATCGTGCCATGGCGGTGTCGGGGCGGTGCTGCCGTGCAGCCTCGGTGGAATGCTGGCGCAGCATACGGGCTGTGTCCAGCCGGTGGCGTCAGCCAAAGGCGACGTTGCCGGCGGTCGCGGTGTGCAAATGTTGCGCTTGGGGCCATGCAGCCCAGGTGGGGCTTGCGTGACCAGCTATGAAAAAATCAGGACTTGGGCGCCGCTTCGGCCTTGCGTGCCAGCTGCTCGCGCAACTGGCGCAGCTTTTCGCGCGGGTCTTCACGGGCGGTGCTGGCGTCCAGGTTCATCTCCTTGATGAAGCGGCTGGGCTGGCACTGCACCATCTCGCGGCCTTTCTTGCGTCGCTTGGTCCAGCTGACTACCAGCGTGCGCTGGGCGCGGGTAATGCCCACGTACATCAGGCGGCGCTCTTCCTGCAGGCGGGCGGCGATGTCGTCGCTCACCTTGTCCTGCTTGCCATCGTCATCGTCGAGCTTGAAGGGCAGCATGCCTTCGGTCACGCCCACCAGCATCACGTGCGGCCACTCCAGACCCTTGGAGGCGTGCAGGGTGGACAGGATCACCATGTCCTGCTCTTTCTCGCGCTCGCTGATGGTGGACAGCAGCGCAATGTTCTGCGCCACTTCCAGCAGGCTCTTGGTTTCGGTCTGCGTGGTCGTGCCGGCTGCGTCTTCGATTTGACCACCGGCACGCTGGCTCATCCAGTCGCAGAATTCCAGCACATTCGTCCAGCGCGCCGCGGCCACGGTCTCGCTGTCTTCGCTGTCGTACAGGTACTGCTCGTAGCCAATCTCCTTGAGCCAGTCGAGCATGAAGCTGCGCGAAGCCTCGGCCCCCAGGGTGTGGCGGGCGCGGTATTCCAGGTCGTTGATGTAGCGGCCGAATTCCAGCAGCCCCTCGTGCGCTTTCTTGGGCAGCACGGCCTCGAGCATGTGGCTGAACAGGGCGCCGAACATGGACAGCTTGTGCTGGCCCGAGAACTCGCCCAGCTTGCCCAGCGTGGTGTGACCGATGCCGCGCTTGGGCGTGCCGATGGCGCGCAGGAAGGCCGGGTCGTCGTCGTTGTTGATCCACAGGCGGAACCAGGCGCACAGGTCCTTGATTTCGGCCCGGTCGAAGAAGCTGGTGCCCCCCGAGACCTTGTACGGGATGCTGGCCTTGCGCAGCGCCTTCTCGAACGGCTTGGCCTGGTGGTTAGCGCGGTACAGGATGGCGAAGTCCTTCCACGCCGGCTGCGGGTTGGCGTTGGCGCGCAGGCTCAGGATGCGCGCCACGGCACGCTCGGCCTCGTGCTCCTCGGTGTCGCAGTCGACGATGCGTACCGGCTCGCCCTCGCCCAGCTCCGAGAACAGGGTCTTGGGAAACAGCTTGGGATTGGGGCCGATCACGTTGTTGGCCGCGCGCAGGATGGCAGACGTCGAGCGGTAGTTCTGCTCCAGCTTGATGAGCTTGAGGTGGGGGTAGTCGATGGGCAGCTTCTTCAGGTTGTCCAGCGTGGCGCCGCGCCAGCCATAGATGGACTGGTCGTCGTCGCCCACGGCGGTGAAGTGCGCGCGTTCGCCCACCAGCAGCTTGAGCAGCTCGTACTGCGTGGCGTTGGTGTCCTGGTACTCGTCGACCAGCACATGGCCCAGCATGCGTTGCCATTTCTCGCGCACCTCGGCATGGCCGCGCAGCAGGCGCATGGGCATGCCGATCAGGTCGTCGAAGTCCACGCTCTGGTAGGCGGTCAGGCGCTCCTCGTAGCGCTGCATGATCAGGGCGATGCTGCGCTCGTGGTCGTCCTGGGCCATGGCCAGGGCCTTGCGGCTGTCCCAGCCGGCGTTCTTCCAGTTGCTGATGGTCCACTGCCACTGGCGCGCCGTGGCCACGTCGGTGGTGCCGCCGGCGCAGTCCTTGAGGATGCCGGTCACGTCGTCCTGGTCCAGGATGCTGAAGCTGGGCTTGAGGCCCAGCACGTGGCCGTCCTCGCGCACCATGCGCACCCCCAGCGAGTGGAAGGTGCAGATCATCACGTCCTTGGCGGCCTTGCCGATCAGGCCCTTGGCCCGCTCGCGCATTTCGGCGGCGGCCTTGTTGGTGAAGGTGATGGCGGCGATGCGCTTGGGCGCCAGGCCGTTGTCGATCAGCCGGCCGATCTTGTGCGTGATCACGCGTGTCTTGCCCGAGCCCGCGCCCGCCAGCACCAGGCAGGGGCCTTCGGTGTAATGGACAGCTTGGAGTTGGGCGAGGTTCAGACCAGCAGACATGGGGCAGGAAGGGGGGCAGCAAAGACGGACAAACAACAAACGCCTGGCAGGCAGGCGTGCCCCATCATACGCAAGCCCACCCGGTGCCGCGAGGGGCCCTGGCCTTGCCCGCGCAGGCCAAGAGTTTGCAGACGGCAACACTTGTCGCCTGCGCGTAAGCGGTGTAGGCGAACGTCGGGGTGCTGCTGCCACAATCGCCCACCGTGCTGTCCATTCTTGCTGTCACCTTTCCCTTCTTCGCCCTGGTGCTGTGCGGCTTCATCGCCACACGCCGCGGGGTGCTGCCGCTGGCCGCCATTCCCGGGCTGAACACCTTTGTGCTGTATTTCGCGCTGCCGTGCATGCTGTTTCGCTTTGGGGCGCAGACGCCCATCGCCCAGCTGCTGGACCCGGTGGTCGGCGCCGTCTACCTGGGCTGCGGCCTGCTGCTGGTGGCCGGCACGGTGCTGGCCACGCGCCGGCGCTGGGGCTGGAACGACGCCGCGTTTGGCGCCCTGGTGGCGGCCTTTCCCAACTCCGGCTTCATGGGCGTGCCGCTGCTGGTGGCGCTGCTGGGCGCGGGCAGCGCCGGCACGGTGATCCTGACCATGGCCATCGACATGCTGATCACCACCTCGCTGTGCATCGCGCTGTCGCGCCTGGGCCAGGGTGAAGGCGGAGCCCTGGCGGCACTGCGCAAGGCCCTGGGCGGCATGCTGACCAACCCCATGCCCTGGGCGATTGCGCTGGGGGCCGTGGCCTCGGCCAGCGCGCTGCAGCTGCCCGGGCCCATCGACCAGACCGTGGCCATGCTGGCCGGGGCAGCCTCGCCCGTGGCGCTGTTCACCATCGGGGCGGTGCTGGCGCGTTCGCAGATGAACCAGCACGAACAGGTGGCCGCGCGCCACTACGTGCCGATCGCCCTGGCCAAGCTGCTGCTGCACCCGCTGCTGGTCTGGCTGGCCTGCCAGCTGGCGCTGGCGGCCGGCGCCGCGTTGGCCACTGAGACGGTGGTGGCCCTGGTGCTGGTGGCGGCCCTGCCCAGTGCCAGCAATGTGTCGCTGCTGACCGAGCGCTTCGGCGCCCACGGCGGGCGCGTGGCGCGCATCATCCTGGTGAGCACGGCGCTGGCCTTTGTGAGCTTTTCGCTGGTGGTGGATCTGTTGCTGAAAAAATAAGAGCGTTCAGCGCAGGTGGGCATGGGCTGGAAGGTCATTTGATGCGTATCGGTGCCGGGTACGTCCTGCCTGGCGGCTTGGTGACCTGTCGGTGCCGGTGCGGGCCTCGCGGCACGCTGCGCGGGCGGTGTGCACGAGAGATGCTCGTGAAAACAAGAGCGCCCAGCGCAGTCAGGGACTGCGCTGGGCGTTGATTAGATGCCTGTGTGCGCCATCGGGCGTGGCCGGCGCAACTGGCGTGGCCCCGCGCGTGGACATCGCGCCAGGGCTACCCCGCCGCACCGGTGTCGCCCCCCCCCTCCCGCATCGCGAGCGAGGGGAAAAGGCGCACCGCACCTCAGAGGGGCTTCAATACTCCCAGAACATGCGCTGCAGCTCCTGCGTGCTGGCGCCCTTGGCCAGGGCCAGCATGGTCAGGATGCGCGCCTTTTCGGGGCGCAGGTCGTGGGCCACCACCCAGTCGTACTTGTCGTCGGGCTGCTCGGCGTTGCGCAGCACGAAGCCATAGGGCACGCGCGAGGCGCGCACGATGACGGTGCCCTTGGCACGCGCGTCCTGCAGCGGCTTGACCATCCGGTCGGCCACCGAGCCATTGCCCGTGCCGGCATGCACGATGGCCTTGGCGCCGCCGGCGACCAGGGCGTTCACGGCCGTGTGCTGCACGTTGCCGTAGGCGTAGACGATGTCCACCTGTGGCAGGGCCGTGATGCTGTCGATGTTGAACTCGGACTGGTTGGTGTGGCGCTTGACCGGGGCGCGGAACCAGTAGTTCTTGCCTTCCACCACCATGCCCAGCGGGCCCCACTGGCTCTGGAACGCGCCGGTCTGGATGTTGATGTCCTTGTTCACGTCACGGGCGGTGTTGATCTCGTCGTTCATGGTGACGAACACACCCTTGCCCTTGGCGTCCTTGGAGGCGGCCACGCTCACGGCGTTGACCAGGTTCAGCGCACCGTCGGTCGACAGCGCGGTGCCGGGGCGCATGGAGCCGACCACGGCGATGGGCTTGTCGGTGTGCACCGTCAGGCTCAGGAAGTAGGCGGTCTCGGCCAGGGTGTCGGTGCCGTGGGTGATGACGATGCCGTCCACGTCGGCCTGCTTGGCCAGCTGCGACACGCGCTGGGCCAGCTTCAGCAGGTGGTCGTTGGTGAAGCTCTCGGAGGCGATCTGGAACACCTGCTCACCGGACACCTTGGCGATGTTGCCCAGCTCGGGCAGGCCGGCCAGCAGCTTGTCCACCGGCACCTTGGCGGCCGAGTAGGTGGCGCTGTTCATGGCCGAGGCGCCGGCGCCGGCGATGGTGCCGCCGGTGGCCAGCACCACCACATGGGGCTTGGCGCTGGCGGGGGCCGCCGCCGTGGTGGCGGGGGCGGCAGCGGCAGGGGCCGCCGCGGCGCCGGGGCCGGCCGCCTGCGAGGCACAGCCAGCCAGGGCCAGGGCCGCCGAGATCAGGCTCAGGCGGAAGGTGGAAGTCAGAGACATGGGAAGCTCCCGAAAAAGAAAGTGCACCGCCCGGCGGGCAGTGGCTGGTGGGCACGATGCAACATCCGCGCCCGTCTGGCATTCGGACAAACACCGAGCCCACCGGGGCGTGCACAAATCAGGAGCTGCCTGCGCAGGCGGGATATGGGTGAACTGGTAAAAAGTGTTGCAAAACGCTTTTCACAGCGACAGCGGGTCCACATCCATCAGCCAGCGCACCACGCCCTTGTGCTGGGGCTGGCTGCGCACCCAGTGCAGCCAGGGCTGCCAGGCGTGCAAAAACCTTTGCAGGGCGCGGCGGTCGGCGGCCTCGATCAGCATCTGGGCACGCTCCACATTGGCCACGCGCTGCACGCTCATGGGGATGGGCGGGTACAGGAACACGTCGTCCAGGTGCGGTAGCTGGCCCTGGCGGGCGGCGTCGCTGACGGCGCGCAGAAAGTCCTGGGCCGCGGCCTGGGTCTTGGCGTCGGCGCGCACCAGGGTCTGGAAGGCGAAGGGCGGCATGCCGGCGTCGTGCCGCTCCTGCAGCTGGCGCGCGGCAAAGGCCGGGTAGTCGTGCTGACGCAGGGCGGCGAAGACGCTGTGCTGCGGCTCCGCGGTCTGCACCCACATCTCGGGCTGGCTGCCCTGGTCGCTGACGTAGCCGGCATCGCGCCCGGCGCGGCCGGCGGCCTGCATCAGCAGGCAGAACAGGCGCTCGGGGGCGCGGAAATCGCTGGAGAACAGGGCGCCGTCCGGCTGCACAGCGGCCACCAGGGTGATGCGCCGGAAGTCGTGGCCCTTGGCCACCATCTGCGTGCCCACCAGCACGTCGATCTCGCCCTCGTGCACCTGGGCCAGCTGGGCTTCCAGCGCCCCCTTGTGGCGGGTGGTGTCGGCATCGATGCGGCCAACGCGGGCCGGCTGGCCGTCCGGACGCTGCACGTTGCGCAGCAGGCGGGCCAGCTCTTCCTCCAGCTGCTCCGTGCCCTTGCCCAGCGGCAGGATGTCGGGGTTGCCGCAGGACGGGCAGGCCGGCGGCACGCGCTGGGTGTGGCCGCAGTGGTGGCAGCGCAGGCTGCGGTCGCCCTTGTGGAACACCTGGTGGGCGCTGCAGTGCGGGCAGTCGCTTTTCCAGCCGCAGTCGGTGCAAAACAGCACCGGGGCAAAGCCGCGGCGGTTGAGCAGCACCAGGCTTTGCTCGCCGCGCTGTACGCGCGCGGTGATGGCCTCCAGCAGCGGTGGGGCGAACACGGTGCGCTTGGGCTGCTGGCGCATGTCCACCAGGCGCACGCGCGGCAGGGCTCCGGCGCCGATGCGGCTGGGCATGTGCAGCCGCAGGTAGCGGCCCACGGCCGGGTCGCTGGCGTGCCAGCTTTCCAGCGAGGGTGTGGCGCTGCCCAGCAGCACCTGGGCGCCGCTGGCATGGCCGCGCCACAGCGCCAGGTCGCGCGCCGAGTAGCGGGCGCCTTCTTCCTGTTTGTAGCTGGGGTCGTGTTCTTCGTCGACGACGATCACTTTGAGCCCCGGCAGGCTGGCGAACACCGCCATGCGCGTGCCCAGCAGGATGCGCGCCTGCCCCTGGTGGGCGGCCAGCCAGCTCTTGAGGCGTTGCACCTCGGTCATGCCGCTGTGCATGCTGACCACGGACTGGGGGCCGAACAGCGGGGTGAAGCGCGTGGCAAAGCGCTCCTGCAGCTGGGGCGTGAGGTTGATCTCCGGCACCATCACCAGGGCCTGGGCCTGGGGATCGGCCTCCAGGGCGCGCTGCACGACGCGCAGGTAGACCTCGGTCTTGCCGCTGCCGGTGCTGCCGTACAGCAGGAAGGGGCCGGGGTGCTGCGCGATCTGGTCGACCACCTGGCGCTGCTCGGCGCTCAGGGTGACGGCCGCCTCGGGCGGGGCGGGCAAAGCGGCCACGGGTTCCACCGCCGCCTCGGCCGCGGCTGCGGCGCGCGCGGACTTGCGGGGGGGCTTTTTGGGCGCCGGCGGCTGCAGGCGCTTGGCCAACTGCTCGGGCGTGGCGCTGCGCAGCGCCGGGGGCAGGCCGGCCATGGCGATCTCGCCCAGGCTGCGCTGGTAATAGCGGGCGGCAAAGGCCACCAGGCGCAGCCAGGTGGCATCCAGCGGGGGCAGGGGCAGCACGGCGTCCAGGGCGCGCAGCTGCACGTGCGCCGGCACCGGCTCGGCGTCCTGGGGCGCCTCCCAGACCACCCCCAGCAGCGGGCGCGTGCCCAGGCGCACGCGCACCAGGGTGCCGGGG
>NZ_VSWF01000002.1:0-241270 GCF_009668305.1 Comamonas sp. CAH-2 | reverse complement strand
ACGTATCAAGGTATCTCTGGGGCGTTTGAGCCCTGTGCAATACCGGCAAAAACTTGGTCTAGCCGCATAAAACCAGTCCAAGTTTTTATCCGCATCCCCGCCGGGGGCTAGTGGGTCACTTCTGGGTGGAAATCAACAAACGTAGAAGAAGTGGCTTGAATTGACTATTAATTCAATATTTGTTGTACTTTCAATTCATGAAAGAAGCCAACGTCATCCGTTCCCTGTCCGCCTTGGCCCACGAAGCACGGTTGAGAGTGTTTCGTGCGTTGGTTGTAGCTGGCCAGAAGGGCCTCACTCCAAGCGCTTTGGCTGAGCAGTTGGGCGTTGCGCCTAATGCACTGTCTTTTCACCTGAAAGAGCTGGCTCATGCAGAGCTGGTCACGCAGGAGCGGCAGGGGCGCAATCTGGTGTATCGCGCAGCTTTTCCCACGATGAATGACCTGCTGACCTATCTCACTGAGAACTGCTGCCAAGGCGCTGTCTGTATGCCCAACCAGGCTGCCTTGTGCAAATGCGACTAGCTAGGGCTCAACAGGCCTGTATGTCGACCCATCCCCACTGCTGCTGAGAAAGCAAACCATGTCCACAGACGCCACTTACAACGTACTGTTCATCTGCACCGGCAACTCTGCCCGCTCCATTCTCGCGGAGGGCATCCTGAATGGACTGGGTAAAGGAAAGTTTCGTGCGTTTTCTGCCGGCAGTCACCCCAAAGGCGAAGTTCATCCGCAGGCACTCGCAACGCTGAAGCGATTGCACATGCCGGACACGGGTTATCGCAGCAAGAGTTGGGACGAATTTGTGGCGCCTCAAGCACCCGTGTTCGACTTCATTTTTACTGTCTGTGATAACGCAGCTGGCGAAGTCTGCCTGCTTTGGCCAGGCAACCCAGTCTCGGCGCACTGGGGTCTGCCCGATCCAGCAGCAGTGACAGGCACCGAAGAGCAGCAGGTCAAGGCATTCAGGGACACAGCAATGATGCTGCGACGTCGTATCGAGCTGTTGTTGTCTTTGCCCCTTCACCGTCTGGATGCGATGTCGCTGCAAAGCGAGCTTCGCAAGATCGGCCAGGAACAGTAAGTCCATCCAATCTGGAATGAAAGGACATCCCATGCCAAGTATTCAGATTTTTGATCCTGCGCTGTGCTGCAGCACCGGCGTGTGCGGCGTTGAAGTGGACCAACAGCTGGTGAGTTTTGCGGCTGACGCGGACTGGGCCAAGCAAAACGGCGCGCACATTGAGCGCTTCAACCTTGCCCAGCAGCCGATGGCTTTTGCTCAGAACACCATCGTTAAAGGCTTTCTGGAACGCTCGGGCCAGGATTCGCTGCCTTTGGTGCTAGTGGGTGGAGAGTTTGCGCTGGCAGGCCGTTATCCCACGCGTGCTGAACTTGCACGCTGGGCTGGTATCGAGATCTCCTCCCCGTCTTTCAACCAGAGCGGTTGCTGCTCGGGTGGCCGTTGCTGCTAACAAAGGAGGCCTGATGAATTTTCTGAAACAACCACCACGCTTTCTCTTTTTTACTGGCAAGGGCGGCGTAGGCAAGACCTCTATCGCGTGTGCAACAGCCGTGCAACTGGCGTCAGAAGGTCAGCGTGTACTGCTCGTGAGCACCGATCCGGCTTCCAACGTAGGCCAAGTGTTTGATGAGCGGATCGGAAACCACATCACGGCCATTGGCGCGGTCCCCAATTTGTGGGCGCTGGAAATTGATCCGCAAGCGGCTGCACAGGCTTACCGTGACCGCATTGCCGGCCCGGTGCGCGGGGTGTTGCCAGATGACGTAGTCAAAGGCATTGAAGAGTCGCTGTCTGGGGCATGCACCACGGAAATTGCCGCCTTTGATGAGTTCACGGCGCTGTTGACCGACAGTTCACTGATCCACGATTACGCGCACGTTATTTTTGATACAGCGCCCACGGGGCACACCATTCGCTTGTTGCAGCTGCCAGGAGCATGGAGTGGCTTTTTGGAAGCGGGTAAGGGCGACGCATCATGCCTGGGACCTTTGGCTGGATTGGAAAAACAACGCAGCCAGTACAAAGCCGCTGTTGATGCTCTGGCAGATTCTCAGCGCACGCGCCTGGTGTTGGTGGCACGTGCGCAGCGCACGACATTACGCGAAGCAGCACGTACCCACGAAGAGCTGGCGGCTATCGGTCTGACGCAGCAGCATCTGGTGATCAACGGCGTATTTCCTGCAAACGAGGCGCAAACCGACCCGTTGGCCGCAGCGATTTATGCCAGAGAGCAAGCGACACTGGCTGCTATTCCCCAGGCGCTGCAGGCCTTGCCACGCGATCAGATTGAGCTCAAACCTTTCAACCTTGTGGGGCTGGATGCCTTGCGCCATCTGCTGACCGATGCTGGCCCAGCCCCGAGTGCTGAAAGCATTGAGCTGCCAGAGCGGCTGAATGCGCCAGATTTGTCGGCGCTGGTCAACGACATCGCGGCCGATGGTCATGGGCTGGTCATGGTGATGGGCAAAGGTGGCGTGGGCAAGACCACGCTGGCTGCAGCCATTGCTGTGGAGCTGGCATCCCGAGGCCTGCCTGTGCATCTGACCACGTCTGACCCTGCTGCACATTTGGCTGACACGCTGGAAGGAGCGCTGCCCAATTTGGCGCTCAGCCGCATTGATCCCCATGAGGCTACCGCGCGCTACCGACAACACGTGATGGAGACCAAGGGCGCGAAGCTGGATGCCGAAGGTCGAGCTTTGCTGGAAGAGGACCTGCGCTCGCCCTGCACCGAAGAGGTCGCCGTGTTTCAAGCTTTTTCGCGAGCCATTCGCGAAGGGCGCAAGAAATTCGTGGTGATGGATACAGCTCCTACGGGCCATACCTTGCTGCTTCTGGATGCCACGGGGGCTTACCACCGCGACATCGCTCGGCAAATGGGGGAGACGGGCCTGCACTTCACAACCCCGATGATGCAGCTGCAGGACCCCAAGCAAACCAAGGTGGTGATTGTGGCCTTGGCAGAAACAACGCCCGTGCTGGAGGCTGCCAACTTGCAGGCCGACTTGCGCCGCGCCGGCATTGAGCCTTGGGCCTGGGTCATCAACAACAGTGTGGCAGCTGCTCACCCGCAGTCTGCCTTGTTGCGCCAGCGTGCGCGCAACGAGCTGCACGAAATCAAGGCAGTCGCTACCCAGCATGCCCAGCGGTATGCGGTGGTGCCACTGTTGACGGAAGAACCTGTGGGGGCTGAGCGCCTGCGAGCCTTGGCGAACTGGAAAGCGGCATGAATCGATCAACCTCACCTATGGGCATTTTTGAGCGCTACCTGACGCTTTGGGTGGCACTGTGCATCCTGGCTGGACTGGCTTTGGGTAACCTCATGCCTGGGCTGTTCAGCACACTAGCGTCCATCGAATACGCCTCGGTCAACCTCATCGTCGCCGTGCTCATCTGGGCCATGGTGTACCCCATGATGATTGCCATCGACTTGGGCTCGCTCAAAGCAGTAGGCCAGCGGCCAAAGGGTTTGGTCATCACGCTGGTGATCAACTGGCTGATCAAACCCTTCACCATGGCTGCGTTGGCGGTGCTTTTCTTTGAGTACGTGTTTGCCGGAGTGATCCCGTCAGGTGATGCCCAGCAATACATCGCCGGATTGATCTTGCTGGGCGCAGCACCATGCACCGCCATGGTGTTTGTCTGGTCGCAGATGACCAAGGGTGATCCGAACTACACACTGGTGCAGGTGTCGGTCAACGATTTGGTGATGGTGGTGGCATTTGCTCCCATCGTGGCGCTGCTGCTGGGCGTGACCGAAATCGCCATCCCTTGGGAAACGCTGATTTTGTCCGTGGTGCTGTACATCGTGCTGCCGCTGATGGCTGGTTGGTGGACGCGCAAGCGCTTGATCGCACGGGGTGGAGAGTCTGCAGTTTCGGACTTCACAGCACGCATCAAGCCGGCTTCCATGCTAGGGCTGCTGCTCACCGTGGTGCTGCTGTTTGGCTTTCAGGGGCCTGTGATATTGGCGCAACCCACCTTGATTGCAATCATCGCTGTTCCGATCCTCATCCAGTCTTATGCCATCTTTGCACTGGGCTATGCCTGGGCCTGGTTGTGGCGCTTGCCACATGCGATTGCTGCACCCTGCGCCATGATTGGAACGTCCAACTTCTTTGAATTGGCAGTGGCAGTAGCGATTGGACTGTTTGGCCTGAATTCAGGCGCCGCATTGGCTACGGTGGTGGGCGTGCTGGTCGAAGTGCCGGTGATGTTGTCCCTGGTGGCATTTGCCAACCGCACCCGTGCACGTTTTGCTGCTTGACGCTCCCAACGACTGTTTCTCCCAACAGTCCAGATCCTTTGCCACCTACCTTGAATGTCTCAAAGAGGCCATTGCATGAGCACAATCACCATTTATCACAACCCTGCATGCGGCACCTCGCGCAATGTGTTGAGCCTGATTCGTAACAGCGGCGAAGAGCCAACGGTCATTGAATATCTCAAGACGCCACCAGACCGTGAAACGCTGGAGCAATTGGTAGCAGCCATGGGCATCCCAGTGCGCGACGTCTTGCGCCAAAAAGGCACTCCGTTCGATGAGCTGGGCCTGGCAGACACGCAGTGGAGCGATGCACAGCTGATCGACTTCATGCTGCAGCACCCCATCTTGATCAATCGCCCGATTGTGGTGACGCCACTGGGAACCCGTTTGTGCCGTCCTTCCGAGGTGGTGCTGGATATCCTGCCACAGCCCCAGCAGGGTGCCTTTTCCAAGGAAGACGGAGAGGCCGTCATCGACTCGAAAGGACAACGTGTTGCTAAACCCTGACTTGCCCAATATCGACAACGACTTGTTTGATGTCCCGGATCTTGCCCGGTTGCTGCCCACTGCGCGAGCGAGTCATCCGCCGCGCATTTTGCTGCTGTACGGGTCGGCCCGTGAGCGTTCTTACAGTCAACTGTTGACCGAAGAGGCTGCGCGACTGCTGAGCAAGATGGGGGCTGAGCCCAAAATCTTTGACCCCCGCGGTTTGCCCTTGCCTGACGATGCCCCTGAAAGCCACCCCAAGGTGCAAGAGCTGCGGCAGCTTGCGCAATGGGCAGAAGGCATGGTGTGGACCTCGCCCGAGCGCCATGGTGCAATGACCAGCATTCTGAAAGCACAGATCGACTGGATTCCACTGTCCGTGGGCGCCGTGCGTCCGACCCAAGGCAAGACCTTGGCTGTCATGCAAGTGTGCGGGGGATCGCAGTCCTTCAACGCGGTCAACCAGATGCGTGTGCTTGGCCGCTGGATGCGCATGCTCACCATCCCTAATCAATCTTCCGTGGCCAAAGCATTCATGGAGTTCGATGAAGCTGGCCGTATGAAGCCCTCGTCATATTACGAGCGCGTGGTGGACGTGATGGAGGAGTTGATCAAGTTCACGCTTCTGACCAGAGACTGTGCGGACTATCTGGTCAATCGCTACAGTGAGCGCCGAGAAAGCGCAGAGCAGCTGTCCAAGCGGGTCAACCAGCGCAGCATTTAATGCACGGCGCGAATTGCTCTGGGTTCAGTGCTGGCACAGCCACCTCAGAAACTGTATAAACAGTATGTATAGTTTATTGAGGAGCCATCAATGCCAGTTCACAAAACCAAACCCGTCGCATCCAAGGCTGCTGTTGTTGTCGACAAGACCACAAGCGAAAAAAAACCAGCTACTAAATCAGCAATTGTCCCCACCGCCGCTCCTGCTGCCACTTTGACTACGGCTACCGTCGATGCCAAATTCAAGAAGCCCAAGCTGGTGCGTGACAGCTTCACCGTCCCCAAGGACGAATACGCTGCAATTGACGAGCTGAAATTGCGTGCAGCTCAACAGGGGCACATCGTCAAGAAGAGCGAGCTGTTGCGCGCGGGGCTCAAGCTGTTGTCCAGCCTCAATGATCAGCACTTGCTGCAAGCTCTGCAAGCCGTGCCGTCCATCAAAACCGGACGCCCTGCCAAGACAGAGGAAACGCAAGCAAAACCGCGCAAACCGGTTTCACGGTCGTCTGCCAAGGTTCAGAAGGCCGCTAAGGCGTCTTAAGTGTCCGCAGATTGAAGGCAGCGTTAGCACTTGCCACACCCCATGTTAGCGAACGCTTGGTCTTTCAGTGAAGGTGGTACTGAATCCAGTTGCAAAGCAACATTTGGAATTTGGCCTGTGGCATATCGTGCATGTTGACGGTAAGAGCCAGTTCCTCGAGCTGTTGTTGGGCCATGGCGCGATTGAGGCGAAGTTGGTCAGGTAAGTGCTCTCCGCGAGCCAGAAGTTTGCTGGCCTCTAAACAGTCGTGCTCGCGCAGCACATGGGAGATTTCTTCCAACCGCTGTATGCACAGATCACCTTTGTATATGTCGTGCTGCATCAACTCTAGTACCGTACGACACAGTTCCAGCAACTCAATGTGTTGAGCATCCAGCACAGGGTCTCGCACGCTCATGCTGGGCGACCATCTAGGAATAGCGTTCATCTGTACTCCTTACATGCCACAAAGATTGGTCTACTGTATTGCTCATGGGAGCCAATCAGCATGTGGCTACCTAGATGTATGTCATGCCCAAATGACGTTTTCAAGAATTTTTACTGAGGCTTACGCCGAGGTGCGCTGGACAAGCAGCTTCTGCACGCTGCCGTCACGATCACTAAATTCTGGCACTTGGACAACGGCTACGGTTCGCCTGAAACCAGTTATTGAGGGGGCGGCTGCTTTAATGCTCTAGATGATAGATATGTGCAATTGCTCCGTTTTTCGCCCGAAATAAATGAGCAGCAGCAATTGCTGCGAAACCAACAGAGGAGTCAGAAGTCGGCTTCAGGCTGGTTGCCGCCGCTGAGATTTGGTAAGCCTGTGACTGCCGCCGCCAATACCAGACGTTGACTTGCTATTTTTCCAGGCGTCGGATATGCACCTCAAACCGGAAAGTGGCTGCATCGCAGTGCGCTAGACAACCTGAACGGTAGCTCTTCTAAGCTGCGAACTAGTGCTGCCGACCCAAACCCGTCAATCGCCTTGGATGGATGGTCGCCCGCTGTGCAGCGGTCAGCGGTCAGTACAAGCGGATCAGTCATCGCATGGCGTTGAGTGCCAGCTCCTGCAATTGATCTGCATATGCTGGCAATCAAAGATAAGGCTGTGCTGGTCACGACGAGGTGAACCTCGATGACTATGACCCTGCACTAGTCGAGCGCATCATAGCCAATCTGGAAGTCTTAAATGCCATGACGTTCCGTAAGATCACCACAGCCGCCATGGGCGCTGCACAAGCTGCATTGGCGGCGATTGTTGCTGCACGCGGGACACTCCGCACAAGGCAGAGGTGAGTATTGACATAAAGATTTACGTACTTGACAAGGGTACCTGCTAGCACAACGCAAATTGCGGCGCCTGTGTTGAAACGTTCGCCAATGCGCGCATGTGCCCTGCGTAAATCGCCTAGGTTTAACTAGACGCCTCGACCCTTACAGCAGAGGTGTTAGTCACTCGAATTTCCTCAACGTCGCCTCATAGGTGGGTACATCTAAGCTGATCCAGCACAGGTATCTTTGAACGAATTGCCTGTTCGTGGCATACCCTAGAATGACAAAAAACTTGCAAAAAATTAGATGACAACCGGAAAGCTCAAGGCATATGACCAATTGAAACTGCGGCTTGTCGCTGGGTACTATCAGCCTGGAACACAGCTTAAGGAAGAACCTCTGGCCGAGGAATTCGGTACGAGCCGTACCCCAATTCGTGCTGCGTTACGCAAGTTGGTGGAAGATGGCCTTGCAACAGCAGATACTGGCCGCGGCATCCAGGTAGCGGCTTGGACGCAATGGGACATTGAGGAAGTGTTTCAGTTGCGCCTTTTGCTTGAACCTTATGCGGCCCAGCTTGCTGCTGAGCGCTGCACGCCACAAATTCTGGAGAGGCTGGAATCAAGCAACGCCAAGATGCAAGAAGCAATCAGCAGCGACACGCCTGATATGGCAACTATGGTGCAAGATGCAAATAGGGCGTTCCACCACACTCTCCTTGAGGCCAGTGGGTCCCAGCGTTTGATCAACATGCTTGGGACCATGATCGACATGCCAGTGATTACTCGCTCGTTTCAGCTCTACTCTCGTAGTGATATGGAGCAAAGCCTCCACCATCACCGCGATCTAACCATGGCAGTGGCTGCAAAAGATGGTGACTTAGCCAAGCAAGTGATGCAGCTGCACTTGCAAATGTCTCGTCATCGCTTTATGCGCAATCGTCGCGTCTAAGTTTTCTCAACTCTAAGTAGATCCGCACAAGAGACAAAGGCCGCCTCGAGGCGGCCTTTGCTTGAAATGATCACCTACACCGCACGTTGATCACGCTTCAACGGCGCAATTAGCGCGCTTCAGCGCAGCATCAATCCATGCTGCGTCATATGTTCCACTGGCGATATCTGCAACCATCTTGGCCTCTATTTCCTGTTTGCCATGAGCAGCTGCCAAGATACTTTCGACTTGGTCATACGGCACGCACAACAAGCCATCATCGTCACCGATTACCAAGTCTCCAGGCTCAATCACCATGCCGTCTATGGCAATCGGCACGTTGATCTCACCAGGACCATCTTTGTAGGGTCCACGGTGCGTGACCCCCGCAGCAAAGATAGGAAAATTATCTTTGCGCAAAACGGCGCTGTCGCGCACAGCTCCGTTTATCACAATGCCGCCAAGACCTCTGAGTTTGGCTTCACCGACCATGATCTCACCAATCAAGGCGTTGGTGAGATCGCCGCCAGCATCAACCACGATGATGTCTCCGGGCTTGGCCAGCTTCAGGGCCTTGTGAATCATCAAGTTGTCGCCTGGTCGGGTTTTAATGGTTAGGGCCGGCCCTGCCATCGGTGTACCGTCATGCATAGGGCGAATGCGGGCTCCCCCTGCAGTCATTCGCGACATGCAATCGCTCACATTTGCTACAGGGACTTTTAAGAATTGCTGTGCAAGCTGCAGACTGACAGCGCGCTTGCGCTTGAGGATTTGACAACCAATCATAGGAATCTCTATTCAAAAGTTAGTCAAGGGTCGTTCCGGAGCTCTTGACGATGGGTGCCAAGCGAGCCCGGTCACTGGCGTACAGCTTGGTCATTTCTTCTGGGGTTCCAGTGATCAGTTCAGCACCGGACTCGACAATCTTTTTGCTTGTGTCCGGTGCAAGTACCACCTTGTTGATTGCTTCATTGAGTTGGCGCACGATGGCGTCTGGTGTACCTGCTGGTGCCATCACCCCCCAGACGCTTGCCAATTCGACCCCCTTGATACCTGACTCGGTATAGGTCGGCACTTCAGGCAGCAGCTTGGAGCGCTGTGCTGTAGTGACACCGATTGCGCGAACCTTGCCGGACTGGATGTGAGACAGCAACGTAGGAATCGAACCCATGTACATGTCCACACGACCGCCAAGCAAATCTGGCATTGCTTGCGCCATGCCACGGAATGGCACGTGGGTGAATTTCACACCTGAGCTTTTCTGCCAAGCTTCGCTAATCAGGTGCGAGATGGTTCCTGTCCCAGGTGATGCAAATGTGAGCTTCCAGGGACTCTGTTTGGCTGCCTGCACAATATCGTCCAGGGACTTGTATGGTGAGTCGGCTTTGACCACGAGCACGGCTGGCCCCGCTGCTACCAAGGCAACGGATCGTAGATCTTTGTCAGGGTTGTAGCTCAACTTCGAGTACAGCAACGGATTGAGAACAACGTTATCGGTTTGGGCCATCACCAGGGTAAGTCCATCCGCAGGCGACTTGGCGGTCTGATCCAATGCAACATTCCCACCAGCACCCGGCTTGTTTTCAACCACGACGGTCCACCCATAGGTCTCCGTCAGTTTCATGCTAACCAATCGCGTCAAGTTGTCAGTACCGCCGCCTGCTGGGAATGGGACGATGAATTTGATGGGGCGTTGCGGATAGTTGCTCTCTGCCCAGGCAGATCCAACGCCAGCTATGCCCAGCAAACAGCCCAAAGCCACAGCCCGTCGTGTTAATTTCATTCGTGTCTCCTTTTGTGAATAGGTTGAGCACTACCGTGCTTCTGGTTTCATTTGCTAGCAAGCACCCTGTTGTTAAGCCAGTGCAGAGCGTCTGTGATTGAGGTGCCCGAGTACGGATGCGTGGCCTGTGCCTGCGCTGTCGCAGCAAACATGGCCTCAACTCCTGGAGAGACGATAGGCAGCAGGCCCTGCGCTTTGATCTGATGCTGAGCCTCGATCACTTCGTTTCTGCGGCGGCCTGAATGCGGGATGTGGGTTTGAACCATCGACTCCATCAGTGAACGTAATGGCGTTTGGTCAATATCTTCCAGCACCACATACAACTGCTCTCGTAGCCCCATAGCCTCGGCAGTTCCCAAGCACTCAACGGCGAGTGCCTCCATGCCTTTCGTGAAGATGCTTCGTAGCAGCTTGAGTGAAGCGGCTTCGCCGGGGTTGCTGCCAACGACTCTTACAGAGCCTCCGAAAGGGGCATAAAGTTCTTGAACAGCTTGAGCTTGCTCGCCAGCCAGCAACAAAGGCGTCTTGGCGCCGCCCAAATTCACGGCTCCGGTGATAGCTACATCCACAAAATCGACTTGCGCCTCTCTGGCCAACGCAGCACAAGCTTTCATCTCAAGAGGGTCAGCGGTCGTCATGTCGACGTACAGAGTGCCTCGCTTCAAGTGCCCGAGGCTGGCACGAAATATTTCGTGCGCCACAGTGCCAAAAACTGCGCTTAGCACCACATCTGCATCGGACAGCCACGCTCCGGGTGCATTGTGGATCTGTGCACCTGCCTCTTGAACCGTGGTGCTTATCTGATTGCTCGGCTGTAAGTCACACAGGCCTACGAGTACATGGCCTTGCTGCAATAGTGCCTGCGTGTAGCAGGAGCCCACCATGCCACCACCTAAAACTGCGAATTTCATTTGAGTACAGAAAAAAAACAATAGACGCAGTTTATGTACTTTTCATGAGAAAAAACTTAGGGTATTCGATAAAAAAAAGATGAATTGTTTTTTTATTGTTCTTGCTTGGTTTGGCAAGCTTAAGCCAAGCCGCGCCCATGCAGCAGCAACTCTGCCCACGGTTCCGAGTGCTGATGTGCTCGACTCTGCCACGAGCAGTCTTCCCATCTATCCGCGCAGGTGACAACTTCAGGCTGATTGCTGTCGTTCAACTCAACAAGGGCAATGACTGGTACCACGGGGGCAAGATCAGCAGTCTTTGCACTGAGCATTCCTTGCAGGTCCGCTGTACGCCTCAAAGCGGTCAGTGAAAACAGTCCCAGTCCGAATGACTGCTTTTGCATGCGTTCAAGCGGTGATATCGACTCGTGGTGTTTGGTCGCGGCGTTAGGCCGAACGGCAGCTGTCGTGGTATGACGGCAATAGAGGGCCGGGGAGCGGGCCCACGCAGGCGAGCAGAGTTATGAGCCCACACCTGATTAGCACCTCTTCTTTCAGGCCGCCGTAAAGCATCCTCACTATCAATAGCGAGCGGTCACTACTGATTACCCCATGCAGGGGTGCAGGTGCAGCATGCTGGGCCGAGGCGATGAAAAGCGATATGAGGCTACCAGCGGCAACCGCCTGCCGCAGCTGAGCGAGCCATATGGGCGCTGACTGAAGGCTTGTTGACGAGCATGGCGCTCATTGCTGGCTCGCCCAGACTAATCAGTGGACGTGCGCGTCTGGCTGCGTATTGCAGGCCAACAACCGTAGTGCATCAACAGTCTCAAATGTCACCTCGGGCGAAGTTTGAGCCAAACCCTGCGGTGCACCATACCCCCAACACACCGCACCGAAAGCCACGCTCGCCGCCCGGGCCGCATCAGCATCGGTCAACTGGTCGCCCACGTAGATCGCCTGTCCCGGTTGAATGCTAAGTTTCTTCATCACGCGAAGAATTCTCGTGCGCTTGCCGAAAAGCGAAGCGCCGCCGTCGATGCATGACATCAAGAGACACAGGTCTTCGCCGAGAATGCGTAGGCAGTTCTCTACCGAGTTGGAACTGACAACTGCCAGCTGGAGTCCATGTGCATGGAGGTCGCGCAGAACCCGCTCCACCCCGGCGAACATGCACACTTGCTGGCCGTGCAGACGCATCAAACGCACGAAATCCCGAGCAACAAATGGCAGCTTCCACCTTGGCAGTCCGAGGTGATCCATGATTTCGCGCGGCGAACGCTGCCGCAGCAGCTCGACCTCATGCGGTTGGATGGGCTGGAAGTGGTACTTGGCTGACAGCAGATTGTGCGTACGTATGAAGAAGCCCAACGAGTCGGCCAGGGTGCCATCCAGATCAAACATGACGAGGTCGTAGCGGCGCACCATCAGCGGGCCTTGATAGCACTGAGGTAGCGGAAGCCGCCACCGGCGATCTGCAGCCCATCACGACGTCGTGCAAGGTAGCGGTGATTGAGTTCTGCAGGGCCTAGATCCTCTTCGACATCGAATCCAGCTATCGCCAGCAAAGCCTTCATCTGTTCGGGCGTGCCCGATGACTGCCAGGGCTCGCCCCCGGCCGCCATGACATGCGCAGTGAACTGCATCATCGTTCGCTCGATGGGAGGCAGGCACTGCTCGTCCAGACGGTAATCCATGATGAGTGTCGAGCCGATGGGCAACGTGCGCAGCGCATGGATCGTGCGCTCGACAGCCGCTGGGTGGAGGTACACCAGCACGCCAAGTATCGACACGACCGTGGGGGCAGACATGTCGACGCCCCCCTGGGTGAGCGCATCATCTACCGTGACTTCGCGCAAGTCGGCCGACACCCAGTGGAGTCGAGCAGGCGTTGCCCAACCGTTTTCGGCGTACACGCCCTGCTTCCACGCCTGCATGGCTGGCTGGTCAAGCTCAAACACGTCGATGGCAGGCAGTGCCAGCGCGGCTCGCAGGGCCCAGGTGTCCAGCCCCGCACCGATGACGGCGTACTGGCGGCTCCCCAAGGCGATGGCTTTGAGCAGGCGATCTTCAGCAAACCTTGAGCGCACCACAATCCCGGCGCGCAGTGATCGGGCCGTCACGTCGTTGTGGGCATCCGGGTCCAGCATCAGGGCAGCGGCGGTTTGTGGCCCGAGACAGCTCAGTGCGAACGGGTCTTCCAACACGCGCTGCTGCTCCAGCAACTGGTGCAAGGCACGCGCGGTGGCAACGCGCAATGCCGATGGGCTCGGACAGGGGGCGGAAGGCGTGGGTAGGTTGTGCATCGTCAGGATCTCCAGTGAGTAAAAACCGCACTTTCGAACCTCACGTAGCGTGAGAGTCAAGGGGTGATTTGAGCGAGATAAGCGCGAAGCTCAGGCGAAACGAAATGCCCATGGGCCAAGATGGGCTCGGCAACATAGGCTTGGCGCATCTTCTCGGCCAGCGCTGCGTCGTGGCGCACGGTTCTGGCAAGCAGATCCAGATAGCGCGCCTGCAGCACGCCTGCCTCTGGCGTGTTCGGCAAGGTGCCTGCCTGCAGCAAAGCGTGTCCGTCGGCGGCGAACTTCTCCCACTCCGGGCCTAAGGAGCCATCCAGTCGTGCCAGGTCTTCGGCACTCAGGTGTCGCTCCAGCGCGGCCATGCGTGCGCCAATCGCCCGCTCCAAGTACGTGAGCATTGCCGGATCCAGCCCGGCATGGGCAGCCGTCTCCGGGGCTTGGCAGTGCATCTGTGCCCATTGCAAGACGGTGCGCAGTTGACCGCCGAAGACGGCCATGGCCACGTTCATCCACTGCTGCGCCAGGCGTTGCACTTCTGGCATGTCAACGGGCGCATCAGAGCTTTGACAGCGGCTGAGGGCTGCGGCGAGAGGCTCCCAGCGTGGCCGCTCTTGGCGCCATTTACCCAGTAGTTTGCGTATGCCATGCCCCGGAAGAAAGCGTTGGTAGCTCGTCAGCAAGTGCACGCCTGCCAGCAAGGCCTCAGTGTTGTCCTCCCCGCCGTTGTTGGTGAGCAAGGTATCGTGCAGCAGCTGCAAGTTTTCTTTCAGCGCCCGTGCCTGCTCGATCGCGCGCTCCGTTTCCATGATCTGACGGCCAACCAACTCAAGTGGGGCGATGCCGCTCCCGGCCAACGCCACACCAATGGCATCCAGGCTCAAACCGAGTTGTTTGAGGGACGTGACCGCGTGCAGGCGCTCGATGTCACGCGCGTTGTAGAGCCGGTAGCCCGACTCACTCCTGCCACTGGGTTGAACCAGCCCAATCGCGTCGTAGTGGTGCAGCGTTCGCACCGTCAGGCCGGTACGCCGGGCGACCTCGCCAACTGTCAAATTCGATGATTTCAAAGGAGGCCTCATGCGGTGGGTGTCATCCTGAACGCGAGGCGAGCTGTCGTATCAAAGGCGCGGCAAGCCTGCACAATGGATTTGGCAATGGTTTCTGGGGCACCACTTTGCACTATGGCGTCAAGAAAGACCCGATGTGCCTTGATGGCCACCACAGCGATGTCGGCGGGCCGCTGGGGAACGCGCCCTTCTGGGAACGCCCCTGCGTGGTTGATGACAAAGCCTGCCGTTGCCCGGATGGCCGCGTGCGTACGCCTGCTTTCCTCGTTGCCGTAGTGAAAGCGCCAGCGGGCGATTTGTTGGTCAATTTCGCCATGGCCAGACAGAAGCCCCGATGCCGCAAAAAGCCGACAGTCGTAGTCGCGGCATGTCTGTGGCCGCTCGCGGTAGATGGAGCAGGCACCTTGTTTGAGTAACGCACAGTGACCGCGCCGGGTCGTGCTGATCAGTTGGTAGTTGCCATCGTCGCAGTGGGCGGGAGGTGTGACGAGCAAGCGCGCGGGAATGGCCGCACGGGTGGACCACTCCTGCCGGTGAACCGGAATGAAATACCCGGCCCGACAGCAAGCCTTGCAGTCGCCGCACGGCACTGAGGCACCTTGTCCAGTTGAGAAAGCGTTCAGCGTATCTTGAAGCCAAGACTGGAAATCGCCGGCGTATCGAGAATGGTCGTTTGATGTGATTTCAGAGTCGATTGTTTGCATGAAGACAATCCTCAAGTCTGACGTCACGTCAGGGTCAAACTCATTGCCTGATAACAACAGCGTGGCTTTCTAAACATGAATAGCGCAGGATCCAAACTCCGTTGCGTGGCTGGTCATGCCCTTGACGTGGTCGGCAGAGAATGTGCACTGACGTGTGAATCTGATGAGCGACGTCACGGTTGTTGCGTGGTGCTGTAGGTCGTAGAGGCGAAGAAGCACAAGTGACCATCACCGTGCGCGACGCAAAAGGCTCAGGTAGAGAGACGCCTGATGGCGAGGCTTGACTTGAGACGCGGCATCTGCAATCGGTGAGACAGTGGCTTGAATGGTGATGAAGCCCTGCCCAAACACAAGAGAGAATGTGCTTCGGGTATTGACTCCTTTAGATGTACATGCACCGACGATGACGACGCGCACCTCTAGTCCAAAAGTTTCCGCCCGAATTGGAGCTCTGATCATTCATCGTGCCAGCGTCTTGGGCGTACAGCCTGCACACTTGATGTCCAGCACAGGATTTAACGCCGAATGGCTGAGTGATCCTGAAGCACGCATGCCGCTTGCGGTGGAGGAGCACCTGTGGGCGCGCGCAGCGGACTTGACCCACAAACCATCGTTTGGCTTGTTTGCCGCAGGTCTGATCCGCCCGGGAGAGTTCGATGTGCTGGATTACGCCGTGCGTACCGCGCCCGACTTGCGCACGGCCCTGCAGCGACTGGCACGTTACAACCGCCTTCTGCACGACCTCGCGACTTTCGAGATCATCCCGATTGGTGAAACCACACGGATCGAGCACAGATTTGACGTGGTAGGCGTGCGGCCATGTCCGCAGGCCGCAGAGTTCACGTTGGCCTCGCTGGTGGTGGTTGCGTCTCAGCTCTGCGGTGAACCGGTGCAGGCGCTGAGCGTCGAGTTCGCGCATGCAGCACTGGACAAGCTCGAGACGTACCGAGAGGTCTTTGGAGTTACACCCCGTGTCAAGTGTTCTGTGTCTTGTCTGGTGCTGCCCAGCGAGCTGTTGGACCGCCCGGTACCTGCTGCCGATCCAGGTTTGTCGCGGATTGTCATGGCCCATGCCGAGCAACTGCTCGCAGCCAGCCAGTGTCCACCAGAGAATATTGTCACGTTGGTGCGACGACAACTGGCCGAAGGCATGGCCCACGGACAGACATCGCTGCAGGCAGTGGCTCGGTGCCTGAACCTGAGCGAACGCAGCCTTCAGCGTCGACTCGATGATCAAGGCACACGCTTTGCCTACTTGATGGACGAAGTGCGACGTGAGCTGGCCATGCGCTACATCGCCGATGAGCACCTTGCACTGGGTGAGGTGGCCTACCTGCTGGGCTTTGCAGACCCTAGCTCTTTCCACCGCGCCTTCAAACGCTGGACTGGGATAACCCCCGCGGCTGCTCGGCGTTCCCGGCACTGAGCCTCTAAACCCATATGGGTGTCTGCGGCAAGCAAACATGAGTCACTTCGTGCCGATGCGTGCAAGAAAGCTCAGTAGTGCTGGTGCCACGCGCTCAGGCATCTCTAGATGCGGGTAATGGCCTGCTCCTTCAACGATCAGAGGGATGGAGCCAAGAGCACATGCTAACCACCGCGCTTCGACTACAGGATCGGGAAAGTCGGGATCCTTCGTGCCCATCACCACCAGCGCTGGCACACGGCTTTGCTCGACGATAGCGGCGGTATCGGCTTTGGATAGGCCGATCATCATGCGCAACGCCTCCATGCGACCAGGCTCTCTGAGATTGGCGGCGAGCGCAGCTTTGGCTTCGGCGTGGTCCTCTGGCTTTTGAGACGGAAATAGGCTGTTCCAAAATGCCAGCCAGAAAGGCACACGCCAAGGTCCAGCAAAACCTACGGCAACGGCGGTCTTGGCGAACCATGATGGCTGTCCGTCACGCACCACGGGCCCTAACAGCACGACGGCACGTACTTTTGTTGGCGCATCGTGGGCCGCCCACAACGCAGATCCCGCAGCAAATGAATTGCCCAGGATCACTGCGGGGCCTGCGTTCAAATGGTCAATCAGTGCCAAAGCATCACGGCCGACGGCATGCGCGGAATAGTCACGCCAACGCGCTGTCGTGTCCCCGTGTCCACGAACATCCATGGTGACGACGCGATATCCGGCCTGCTGAAGCAGCGGTCGCAGCGCCCGGTATTCTGAACGCAGATCACCCATCCCTGGAACGGCCAGAACCAGTGGGCCACTGCCGCCTGTGTCATCGTAGGCAATATGGCCTTCATCTACAGGCAGAAATCGGGTGCTCGCGTAAGGGAGGCCCGTCTCTGCAGCATGAGTCGCAAACGAAAGGCTGCCGACCTTGGCTGCAGTGATCAAGCGCTTGGACGAAGTATTCATCTGTACGTTCCTCAGAGATCAGTCAACGATCAACTGTGCCGTACATCGGAGAGTGCAGAAATGACCCAAGACGCCAAAGTCTTGACATCACGTGACATTGCCGAATGACTGCCTACCCCAAGCGCAGCGCAAGGGGAAGGTTCGAATGTCAGCCAGACACTTGAAATGAGCGGCAGGGCCCATGCGATAGCACCACTAGATCTCCCGTGATAGCTGAAATTCAGCACCATATTGACTGACCTTTTCCTCACTGACCGTTACTCACTCCAAAGCAGCTATTGAGGACCGAAAGCAGTGCCACTGGGTGGGCTGCTACCTGGCAGAAAGCGGTACTACGATTTGCAGACGTGATCTGCAGCAATCGCTGCAAAGCAGCCTCTGGCTAGCCTGCTGCAGCCACCATCGACCTCATGAAGCCCTTTGCCGAATCCCACCGGCCGAGTACCGTGTCAAACTTTTCTTAAACCTCTACTTCTGACTGACTCAGGAAATCGAGAGGGCTTCACATAGACTGACGCTATGGCAACGCTGCATAGCCTGTTGCAAGTGCAGCATTTACACAAAAAACGAGGGCGTCTTACGTACGAAGCTACGGTAGACCCATACGCTTAGCGAGACACCAATTGCACGTGCCTGAAAGACTGACAAAAAAGAAAAGCCTTCTGGATGCCACGGAAGCTAATGTCGGTTTGCTCGTGAAGTATTACTCTGTCGAGCAGGGGCGTGGCAGGGGGACGGATGAGCGCTTGAAGTCGCTGGCTGGCACAGGACGGATCGCTCTCAAAGTAATGCAATTTCAGCAGGATGACCAGCTAGCACTCTGTGTGGCTATGCATACCTACATGGGATTGCTTTTAAAGATTGCTGGGCCCCACTTCGAGTGGGGTGAAACGTCCCAAAGTGCTGTGGTTACGGAGCTTGGCAGCAGGCTCTTACTTTGTGCAGACCTTTTGGAGCAATACCTTAGCCAAAGGATTCCGTTGGGCTGGAATGACGACAGGGTCTATCTCCAAAGCTCCTACATCAGTTTGTTCCGTGCCACGTTCGCCGTATCAGCTGCCCAAGTGCGTACCAGGCAAAACAGGGATTTTGTGGATGGCCGACAGCTGAGCAAAGAAGATGTCGCTCAACTGCAAAGAGCTTTGACAGCAGCATTGCGATGGATGAGCAGGCCGTACTCTTGTACCCTCAATAGGCATCTCTACGTGGAGATGCTCAAAACAAAGCGATCTATCGACAAGTATGTGCGCTATCTTGAAAGTGATATTTCTGGCGCTGTCACGCTGCTCGTAGAGATGAACATGCTTGAAGGCTTCGTTGACCAGCAGCAAACGACAGAGGCCGTAGTGTCAACTGAGTACTCGTCTGTGCATGCCTACATGGCGTGTTTCAAGACAGCCTCTTCTTACATCTCAAGGTTTAAAACGGCCTGGAGAGGATCGCTGCTGGGGCACTTGGTCAAAGTCACCAGGTCGAATCAGTTAGCTCCACAGTGCGTGATGCTATTTTTCTTGAAGCCTTTGCTACCAGCTGACGATTGGAAAACGCAGCTACATGCGCTTGAAGTCGATTTCAATCGTCAGCGGCTTGAGAAAGGTTGCGCGCCTGTTCGATTGACCATCAATGATCTAGCGCTGGCTTTGCAGAAGCATTCTGGGTCACGGGCCTGCACAGTACGCCAATTGATCGATGACTTGTTTATCAAGGAGCTGCACTACAGAAGGCTTAACCTACCAACGCATCGTCGTTCGTGGTCAAAGGGTGTGCCAAAAAGCTGAAAAAAAACCTGCGACTCATGCCTATCGCAAGCATTCATAAGTGAGTTCAGTAGAGCCTAGCTTACTAGGATTGGCAGAGCTCGTTTTTTTGCAGAGGGTGGTGGTGGGGGCGCTTGTTGGCTCAAGCTCTCGCTTGAGTTGGTCTAGAGCAGCCTGCTACGTAAGTAGCTTTTGGCCCACAGGCTATTCGTCATCGTTTCGTAGATCATCCATCGAAAGCCATAGCAAAAAAATCTGTGTCAAAAAGTAATTTGCCTCATAATTCAAAGACGATGACCAACCAGCCTTATGACGTGACAACTGCTTCCAATCGTTTGAAAGCCACGTGGAGTGGTTCTGGGGATGAAGTAGTTGTGCTCAGTCACGGTTTTGGTTCCGATCAGACATCGTGGGAGTACATTCGTCCCGTTTTGGATGCAAATTTCCGGGTGCTTTCTTACAACTTGGCTGGCTGTGGCGACCACGGCGAGGCTAGCTATGACTTGCACTTGCACAGCTCGTTGTTTGGATACGCCGATGATCTGTTGGCACTCATTGCCGAGCAGCAAGTGAGCCGAGTGCATTACGTGGGTCATTCGGTCAGTGGAATGATCGGCATGATTGCTGCAGTAGCACGTCCTGAGTTGTTTGATCGCTTGGTCCTGTTGCAACCTTCTCCGTGCTACTTGAATGATCCTGCAACGTCTTATGTCGGCGGCTTTGAGCAAAACGACCTGAATGCACTCTACGATGCCATGGCCACCAACTATCAGAGTTGGGCAGCTGGTTTCGTGCCCATGGTCATGGGCTTGGCAGCGCAGGACTCCCTTGCACATTTCAGCGCGACGTTGTTCAAAATTCGACCAGATATCGCACAACACATACTGCGCATGATCTTTCAAAGTGATCACCGCACTCTTGTGCCCCGTGTGACTACGGACACTCGATTGATTCATAGTCGCAAGGATATGGCTGTGCCAGTAGATGTTGCCCACTGGCTGCATGCCCACATACCTGGCAGTGTGTCCGAGGTTTTGGAGCTGGAAGGACACTTGCCTCACATAACGCAACCTCAGATCGTGGCCCCTGCCGTATTGCGTCATCTCTTGGATCGCTGAGAGCTTCTGCCCGTGAAGATGCACGCGAATTCACTGGCGGCTTTTCTGGAGTTGGCGCGTCAGCTATCTCAAGCAAGCTTGGTGATCGGATTGCAGCAACGCGCGGTTGATCAGGTTGTACCGCTGCGCAGCGAGCCTCCTTTGAGCTGGCAGCGCAGCACAGCATGGTCTTGGCGCATTCCTAAAGAACTAAGCAATGAAGCTGGGGCCTTGCAGTTTTTGTGCCCTGCAGACTTACCCAGCATGCTGACGGCTGGTTTGACATTCACCGTGGCTAAAGTCGCTTATCTGAATTGCTTGGATTTTGGAGAACGGGCAGAGGGTGGTGTGCTTTTTGTGTGGGATGCTTCCCAAGTACCCAAAGCGGTAACGCTAAGCAGCAATCCACTATCGCAGCAGCACTTGATCGGATTGCTCAGACCAATCTATGCACGTTTGCTGGATGCTCGTCATCTGGCTGAAGAGACCATTGAGTCTGGTGCGAAGTTTCACGACATCTTCAACAGCGTGCCACAGGGGGTCGTTGTCGTATCAGGTCTGGACCAACATGCCCAAGTCAATCAAGTCGCCTCAGGTTTGCTCAACATCTCGGCCGGGTATGTTCCACTGAACACACTTGCGCAAGCCATGCGTGCTGCGCGTTCGCGTTGCGATAACGCCGCTGACTTGGAGCCTGTCTACCAGGCGCTACAGCACTCTTTGAATGCTCAGGTGACAGCCAATTGGGAGCTGGACGAATGCATCTGGCGAGTAGACACACATCCTGTCCTCAATGATGCTCACAATGGCCGAGTTTGGCTTTTCCAAGATGTCACGGCTCAAATTCGACTCGAGCGAATGCTGAGACGAGAGGCGTCACATGATCCCCTGACTGGGCTGTTGAACCGCCGTGCTTTTTTCGATCTAGCCCAAGCCCACTATCAAGCACAAAACTCCCAAGACAAGATAGCGTTTGATAGCGATACATCCCAGGACTTGGCGGTGTTGATGTTTGACATCGACTATTTCAAAAAAATCAACGATAGATTTGGTCATCCGGTCGGTGACAAAGTGCTGCGAGAGGTCGCTCGTCGCTCGCAGGCCCAGTTGCGTGAAGGTGATGTGCTGGCGCGCTATGGTGGTGAAGAGTTCATCGTATTGTTACGCCAAGCCAACCAAGCTAGCTCTCGTGCGGTCGCTGAGCGGTTGCGCCTTGCAATGCAATCTCAGCCAGTGCGTGTTGGTGGAAAAGTGATTCAGATCCACATCAGCGTGGGGCTGGCACTGCGGCGCAATAAGAAAGAAATGCTGGCAAGCACCATAGAGCGTGCTGACAAAAATTTATACCTCGCCAAACACGAAGGTCGAAATCGCGTGGTTGACACAATTGACTAAGAAATTGTCAAATTTTCCAGTTCGACCGCCGCAAAATAGTCCGGCAGACAACGCTGCATCCCTTCATGTTCGCTGAAGTGATGGGCATCCTTGTTCTGTCCAATCCGATTTGCTGAGAGTAGGGGGGCTGGTTTGAATAAGATCCGTTACTGGCTGCTTCTGAAAATGGCAGAAATGCCAAGGTTTTTTGCTTTCGGGATCGGACTTCTTCTGGCCTTCGCGCTTGTGTTGGGAGCACTGGTCGCCACGGTGTGGTTGGATCAACGCCGACTTAGCCAGCAGCATGAGGACACTTTGCGAACTTTCCAGAAAGTCGCAGCTGAAAGCACAGAGCTGCTTGATCGTTTGGTCGCTCTAGACGATCTGAGGTGCAGTGAAGCAGGTTTGATAAGTCTGAATTCTTACTTGCTGGGTACTCGCTATCTGCGCGAAATTGGTCTGTTAGATGATGAACGCAGACTCACGTGCTCTACAGCCCTAGGCGCTTTATACGAGCCTATCAAAGGCAACTACCCTGTGCACATCACAAGCTCAGGTGCAGAATTGCTCGTCAATGTGCCGCTGACGATGTCAGGTAAGAAGCAGTCTGCCATCATCGTGCAGCGCCCAAGAGTCAATGTCGTTGTCAGCCCTTACGTTACCGATGATCTGTATGCGAGTGCAGACGTTGTTTGGCTACGCACGAGAGCGGGCCTGATCTTGCTGCATGCACGTACTGGCATCGAGCAATCTTCGGACATGAAGGTCCGAGTGGCGCGCCAGAATGCAACAAGATTTGTATGGCGAGGGCTGAGCTATGAACTTATCAGCATGACGCCTGGGCTAGATGTGGTGCTGCAGACGCAACGTAGCCTATTCACGATAGTTCGGCACGATATGTTGCTACCAGCTTTTTTGCCAGGGTTGCTATTGATCGCTGCGCTTGCGATTGCTGCCGTAAGTCCCTATGTGCAAAAGCTTGGTCGTCTGAGCCATCGCATACGATTTCTTTGCGATGATGCACATTTGATGCTGCTTTACCAACCTGTATTCGATCTGCGGACGATGCGCCCCATAGGCTGTGAAGTCTTAGCACGTTTGAAGGAGGGAGATCAAACGTGGCCCCCTGATCAGATGATCCCCGCGATTATGAGTCAGGGGCTGGAGCGCAATTTTGATCATGCGGTGATGCGCAAGGCCATTCATGAGCTTGCCGAGCATCTGCCGCAGATTGACCAAGACAAGTTCAGCATTGCACTCAATTGTTTTCCACAAAACATAGAGGCCAGCCGACTGATCCCGTTGTTGGCGGATGCGTTGGAAGAGTGCGGAAGAAAAGATTTTGAGATCTGCATAGAGGTGACAGAGCACAGTCTGTCCAGTGAATTAATCACCGAAGTACAGCAGCTAAAAGCGCATGGTTTTTTGATCGCTGTGGACGACTTTGGCACAGGCTATTCCAACCTCAGAACCGTCACACAGCTTTCGCCGCAGATACTCAAAATTGATAGATCTTTCGTCTATGAGTTGGAGGACAACACGGTTCGCTCCAACCTGATCCCTGAGATCGTCCGGATAGCCTCTGCCGTCAACGCTTACACAGTAGCCGAGGGAATTGAAAAAATTGAGCAGGTGGAACTGCTTTTGTCGGAAGGTGTGCCCTATGGGCAAGGGTATGCCCTGGGGCGTCCGATGAACATTAATGCCTTCATCAATTTTTTGGTTGGTGAGCCTCAACGCCAGTAGTCAGCTACTTTCGGCGGGTGCCCATCGGCTCAGCACAATCGCATTCGAGTGTTTTTTCGCTTGAGGGTAGGGCAGGCACTTGTTCAGATCCAAGCTCAGAGTTTTCACGATTGGCGTAGGTGTTAGAGCGCGCCAGTAACCACCTCGAAAGTACTGCGCGCACAACTTGTGGAGGGGGCCAAGAAGCAGACCGGAAACCAGTGGTTTTGCGGATGCTGGTCTGATTGACCAGCTGTGCCGATTGGGACTGACTAGTCCGCTGATCGTGACCGACTGAATTCGGCCAGAAGCCGCCGTTCGCCTCCCTTTTATTGAATGTCTGCTTATCGATATAGGCACACAGTGGGAGGCCTGCGTTCGGCTACGGCCTGACGCAGGTGCCCTAGGCCATCCACCATCTAATCAAGCCTGTAGAAAGAGACGCGACGGCATCTAGCCCAACTGCAACTTAGAAGCTGTACGACTCACCGTCTGCAGGCACGAGAACCTGCTTGGGGTCCATGCCCTTTTCCGCGATGAAGTCACGCAACTCCTTGCGCGTCTGCATTCCGTGGTTCACGGCCTCCATGTGGCTGCCAATGACCTTGGCATCAGGCGCTAGTTGGGATGCGCGCAAGAGGTCTTCCTTGCCCATGATGATGGAGCCATCCAGTCCCTGGATGCGGGCGTAGCCTGTGTTGAGGATGATGACCTCAGGCTGGTAGTCCTGAATGGCGCTTTCCACTTGTTTGTTCCAGACCGTGTCGCCAGCGACGTAGACTGTCTTGTGGCCTGGCCGTTGGAAGACAACACCCATCACCTGCCCCAGCAGTTCACCAGCGACCGCCATGGTTTTGTCATCCCCATGCTGACCGCCTGTGGGGCTGAGGCGTGTGCCCTTGAACTCGGTGCCCTTGGTGAGCACGCGCACATTCGTGAATCCGTCTTTGCGGATGCTTTGGGCATCGGCTTCGTTTTGTGCGAAGAGCGGGAGGTTCTTAGGTAGGTTTTGCTTGGCCGCGTCATCCCAATGATCCAAATGGGTGTGGGTAACGATGATGGCGTCAGCCTTCATCGCCTCGGCCAGTGGCATCGGCAGCTCGACCAACGGGTTTCGCAACTGGCTGTTGTACGTCCCCTCAAAACCAGGGTATGTCCCTTTCTTGGCCAGCATTGGGTCGATGAGGAAGGTGGTGCCCGCGTAGTTCACTTTGATGGTCGCGTTGCGGATTTGCTGAACCTTGACGGCATGTGTCGCGGCGGACAGTTTGGCCTTGGCGGGTGTTGCCGCATTGGCTGTGCCGCATACGATGAGGGTCGCAATGCCGCCGAGGGCGGCGGCGTTTCGCAATACGTTCGAAATATTCATGGTGTTGTCCTTGGTTCAAGTGGCGAATGTCGCGGCATGAAGGGTCTTCAGCGCGTTGATGCCAATTGTCCGAAGGGCTGGCTTTTTGAACCATTGGCCCAAATGACAATGTTAGATAAAATCGGGCCAATTTCTCAGCCTCTGCCGTTGGAGCGTCCATGCAACCTGTCCGCGTCGCCGTTCTTGCTTTCGAAGGCGTCAGCCTGTTTCACCTTTCTGTACCAGGCATCGTGTTTGGAGTGACACCAGCGCCCACAGGGCTGCCACCGCACGAAGTGCGGTACTGCGCGCCGACGCCGGGCAAAGTGCGCTGTGATCAAGGCGTGGAGATTGAGGTGCCTGGCGGGCTTGAGGCCATGACCAGCGCTGACCTTGTGATCGTTCCGGCCTGGAATCATCCAGAAGCGGCAGCGCCGGCCGTGTTGACGGAAGCTCTCAAACAAGCCCATGCCCGTGGTGCCCAAGTGGTCGGTCTGTGTCTTGGCGCTTTTGTCTTGGGTGATGCAGGTTTGCTGGACGAGCGCCGTGCTACCACGCACTGGGCCTGTCGCGACCTCTTTGTCCAGCGTTTTCCCAAAGTCAATTTCTTGCCAGACGTGCTCTATGTGGACGATGGCAATGTCGTCACGTCTGCGGGCACAGTTGCTGCGATTGACTGCTGTCTGAACCTCATACGCCAGCGCCACGGTGCGGATGTCGCCAATCGGGTCGCCAGACTATTGGTGACACCTCCGCACCGCCAAGGCGGTCAGGCCCAGTACATAGAGCAGCCGGTACCCGTTCTGCCCAGCGAGAGCCGTTTGCCAGGCGTTCTGGAATGGGCCCGAGAGAACCTGTCGCAGCCGCTTTCGCTAGATGTATTGGCCGAAGTGGCGCACATGAGCCGACGGACCTTCACACGCCGCTTCAGGGAAGCAACTGGCACAACCTTCGTGAAGTGGCTCGCGGCGGCCCGCATCGCACGCGCACAGCAGTTGCTGGAAACCACCGAGCTGTCGATTGAGTCGATTGCGACCGAAGTGGGTCTGGGCTCGGCCTTGTCGTTGCGGCAGCACTTCGCGAGCCAACTTCATACATCGCCATCGGCATACCGCCAACTTTTCTGCGAGGGCCGACAGAGTGCTGTGGACACCTCAGAGTTTCAGGCAGGGACTCCCTCAATCACGAGTGCAGTTCATGTTTGAACGCATCAGACATCGGGTAACGACCATTCACGCTGACAGGCAGACATTAGTGGCTGAGGCAGGAACGACAGCAATGGGTCGGTTGCGGCCGGTGGTATGTACAACCATACCGGTCATCTTGCTCCGGAATGATGGTCAATTAGTACCAGCGCCCGCAGGTATTTCAGCCGATGGAGCACGGGCCCAAAACGTACACGCACGTAAGCCTAAAGGCTCGATGAGTTTGAGACTGGCAAGTGCTGCTGCCATGAGCATGGATCAAATTCATCAGCGCACTTGCATGCATAGTTTGTGTTGGCACCGCTTAACTGACAGCCCTGTTTCGTCCTTGAACTTTTGCTTTGTACAAGTTCTCATCGGCTCTCTGTATGAGTGAAGAAGGTTCAAGTAGCGCGTTTGGGATCAAGCAAGCGACGCCTGCGCTGACAGTGACGAACTGTCCCGTTGAAGAGTTCGCATGTGGAATGGCTTTTTCTTGAACTGCTTGGCAGAGCTTTTCGGCCTTGGCCATAGCGCCATCTAAATCGCATTCTGGAAGCAGGCAGACAAACTCTTCGCCGCCGTAGCGTGCGACCAAGTCGTGAGGTCGTACAAGTGCATCACGTAGTGCCTGTGCCACTGTGCGCAAGCACTCATCGCCTTTTTGATGTCCGTACAAATCGTTGTATTGCTTGAAGTGATCAATGTCGAACATGATCAATGCCAAGGGCTTGCCACTTCTCCGGCTGCGGCGCCATTCAGCTTTAAGGCTGTGGTCAAACTGCCTGCGATTGGGTAGTTCAGTCAAGCTGTCAAAGAAGGCCAATTTACGGAACATTTCTTTCTGCATTTGCTGTTCAGTACGATCAACAAACATGGCTAAGAAATCGTCCCCGAAGGTCACCCCGCTGATGGCCATTGTGCGGTTTCTGCCATCACTGTCGGTAACGTAGTACTCTTGGTTCTCAATCTCTCCTTGACGTGCGCGAGCATGGCCTAGAGCAGCATTCCAAGTCTGCATCACTTTGGCTCGGTAGGTTGCATCAGGATAGGCTCGCTGCCACCATTCGTCCAGCGTAGGCACTTCTTCCTGTGTATAGCCAAAGATTTCCAAAAACCTGCGGTTGCGAAAGTACATCTCCCCAGCGCCGTTGACCATGCACAGCCCGACTGGCATTTCTTGCAGCAGGTGCTGCAATAGACGCTCAGTGTTTTGAAGCTGCAACGATTGCTCCTTGGCCTGCGTAATGTCCTGGATGTAACCATGCCAGAGCACATCGCCATCAGCCGTCCTTTGCGGCATGGCTTGACCACTGATCCATCGCACGCCTTGTTGCAAGACGACGCGATACTCCTCGCGCCAGAGTTGGAGGCTTTGAGCTGATGCTTGAATGCTCTCGTAGACGTGGGGCAAATCGTCCGGATGGATGGTGTTAAAAATCAATGCCGCGTCATCGCACAGTGCTTGAGGCGGCTTTCCGTAAAGATCCTCAATTCCGCGGCTGATGTATGGAAAGTGCGCGTGTCCATCTGCACGGAGCAGGTACTGATAGAGCGCTCCAGGTACGTGATCAGCCAAGCGATTGAGCGTTTCTTGTTGTTGTCGTTGAGTGCTGACATCGGTCTGCGTGCCGATCAAGCGAATTGGCTTTCCCTCGGCATCTCGTTCAATGATTTGACCGCGATCTAGGACCCATTTGAACTCCCCACCTTTGCAGCGCACACGGTGCACGCTCTCATAGAGAGCACTCTGTCCCTGGAAGTGTTGCTGCAATACAGCCTGCATTTGTGGGAGGTCGTCAGGGTGTACTAAAGCCTCCCAATCCCCCATAGTGTTGCCAAGATCTAACGGCCCGTAGCCGAGCATTTCCTTCCAAACAGGCGACAGATAGATGGTTCCAGCTTTGATGTCACAGTCCCAGACACCTTGCTGCGTTGCCATCAACACAGCATGCCAGCGTGCTTGTAAAGCTGCAGTCTCTTGTTCAAGCGCCTGTTCGCGGCGCATCAGTTCGCGGCGGCGATGTTGGCTAAAACCTAAAGTAGCGCCAGCAGCGATGCCTGCTGCAAACCATAGGAATCCCACCAACGCCGCTTTGGCGAGCCAGGGAGCGAAAATAGCACTCCAATCGCGGCTCACCGTCGCCACCAAGGCTTTGTCCATCTTTAGCTGGGGTGGCTGGAAGGTCTGCATGACGACCAGCCTTTGCGAGGTGCCGGAATCCAGCACGCCTTTGGTAATCGTTTCCTGCTGATCGCTGACTATGTGTCGCTTTAAGAGAGTGCTTGTTTGCTCTGCGGAAATACTGTGCTGCTCCAAATTTTCTGGTGCGGTCAAGAAGCGCAGGCCATCTGCATGGGACAAGCTGCTCACTACATCGGGTGCATATCGCACGGAGTTGAGCAAGATCCGGAAGTCCTCTGGATCAAGGGTCGCAACCATGAGCGCTGCCAGCTGTCCATTCTCGGTGTGTACCGCACGAGCCAAGGTGATAGACCAAAACCCTGACAACGTTTGAAACGGTGCGCTCACCATGAGCGCATCTTGCGGTAGCTGCGAGCCTCGCACAGCAGTCTGAAAGTAATCTCTGTGTTGGAAGTTTTGCCCAATCAGTTCTGGTCGATTGGCAGAAATCGCTGTTCCGTGTTTGTCCAGAACGGCGAGTGTTCGCACGCCTGTCATCGCATCGCTGAATGCACGCAGACGGCTATTGAGTCGGCTGTCTTCTTGCGCGTAGAAAGGAGCAATTGGAACTTCTTGGGCCAAAGTTCTTAAGGCACGATCAATCGCATCCAACTGCCGGCTTAAGTTGTCATGGATGATGTGTGCCTGATGGCTGAGCAGGGCTTTTTCTGAAGTCTCGATGTCACTGCGTTCTTCGCAAAGCAGTGCGACGATCAAAACGCCGACGCCTATCCAAGCCGCAAGCAGCGCTGTCCATTGCCGCAGAAAACTTCGCGGTATGAAGTCTGTAATAAAGGACAACTGTTACTCCTGATGCAACTTGCCATGCATAGGCATGGAGGTAGCTTGATCGTGTTGTAGCTAGACAGACTTCTTAAACCTGTGAAAGACGAACCGAGTCAACGTTCTCGTTGAGTTTTTTCGGTGTCAGACTCAGTTTGTAACGCAGCCAGTGACGAGGTGCTCTGACTAGTCAGGTATTTAAAGATTTTTATCAATCTGCATGGTGTGCTGCGCAGCTATCTAGAGTTTTTGCTGCTTGCTCGCGAAGTGGGCGCGGTGACGCTGGTGAACCGGCATTCACACGTTGATTGCAACTCAACAGGCCAAAAAAATGCCATCCTTCAATCCCACCCGACGCATTGAGCGCCGGGTAAGGGGAGATGTGTGTTGCTAAACGCGGAGTTCCAGGTTCAGCCCCCGCTCAAAGCGCGCCAGCCATTCTCAGTCTTGTGCATGAGCACTGTGCCTGTCATCTCCATGTCGTCTTCACTGAACCCCCTGCTATGAACCTCTAGGTAGTTGGGCATCAGTTGTCTGGCGCCACTGGAGCAGCCTGCGAAGTAAAAGTTGTAGATGGCATCGTTTGGCGATTTACGTTGGAAGCGGTAGCCTGGCCACTTCTCTAGGAATGCCTTTTCTGCAGAGTCGTTTTCCTCCTGCCAGCGTGCTTTCGCGGCACGCAGTGCCTTGGCATCCTTGAGCTCCAAGCTATAGGCAAATTCCACCCGGTAGTAGCCATCTTGCTCGTACCCGTTGGTCTTCGTAATGTCGACGACCTTGATGTTTTGGCAGGGGGCAAATCTGGACTCCAGAAAATCCTCGATATCGCCTTCGCTGGGAGTAGAGTTGCAGCCCACCAATGCGAGGGCTGCACCAAGCAGCAGTAGTTGTTTCATGTGTCCCTCTCTAGGTCTATCCAATCAAAAAAACCAAGCACGGCTGCACTGCCCAGCCTGGGCAGCGCAGCAAACGCTTGGTTCAGGGTGTTTGCCGAGGAGTCCCCGGCACAAAGTAAGGCGCAAAGCCGTTCAGATGTGATGTGCCGCGTTGCACGGCGATGTCTCTGAAGTGCCCATCCAACGCCACAAAGAACTCGGACGGCTTCATGTGCAGGGCGGCGATGATGCGTTCGATGTTGGCCAAGGTGATGTTGCGCTCGCCACGCTCTACACCACCCAGATAGCTACGATCGAGGCCACAGTACTGGGCGAAGGTCTCTTGCGAGAAACCTCGCGCTTTGCGCAACTGCCGCACCGCCTGCCCAAAGGCCAGCAGCACAGGCTCAGGGCCACACTGGGGTGCTTTTTTATCCATGGCTGCTATGGTTACAAGAGCGTGATAACTTGGCTACAGACCATGAGTCCACGGGCTAAGAACCCACTGACCATGCGTCCACGGACTGCGCGTTCACGGCCTATGTGTTCACGGCCTTTGCGCACACGGACTATGCGCACCACGGTGTGCACGTTGGTTGGTCGCAAACGCTGGAGCATTGGCGGAAGCCAGCGATGGTTCCGCAGCAGAGCCAGCCTCTTCGGGATAGAACTCCTCCACAATCTGCTCCACTTCATCGGGCGCATCTTCAAAGCTGCCATTCGCATAGCCTTGGCGTGCTGCTGCATCCAAAGCCGTCTGATCAAACCCGGCAGCCAGGCGCTGGGCTGCCACCTCCTTGGCGTGAGCGATGGCCTCGTTCAAGGACATGCCACTGCGCACCACCAGGTCCGCGTAGTAAATGGCCGCACGGTGCGACTGCGTGGTCGACTTGCCCCGCAGCTTGAGCTCCAGTGGCATGCAGGCCAGATGCCCGCCCGAGACCTCTGCAAAGTACTGCAGCCGGGCCGTCAATGTCCGAATGCTGTTGAAGCCCGTGGTCCGGAACACAAAGCTGCCCAGCTCGTCGCTGTCGCCAATCACCAGGTTCAAGCGCCCATAAGGCTTGCACGCTTGCTGGCCGAAGCTGCAAACGTCCGGACCGGGGCAGGGCAATGATTCCAAGCCCTGGTCTGTGACCCGCTTGCAGCTCTCGCCATCACCGACACACACTGGTCTGGCCGTGGTGCGATCGAACAAGGTGTAGTGGGCCCGCAGGTTCAAGTCCGGTTCGTTGAACAGCACCTGTACCGGAATGCTGCGCAGCTTGCGCCGGGCAGCAAGGGCAGCGGTGCTGGCAGTGCCTGGTTCGGCATCTTTTGCCACACCCAGCTTGTCCTTGAGTGAACGCTTGCTGGATACACGGGTTGAGACGGCTTTGGACACAGGCGCCGCAGGTGCAGCAGCTGATCCTGGATCACCTTGCGCATCACCATCCGCAACATCACCGGCAGAGGAGGGCGAGATGCCTTCCTTTATGCCGCTGTGCTGTGCTTGGCGCAGGGCTTCATCCAACGGGTGCAGTACCCACTGTCCACGCGACTGCACCTGCGTGGTGATGGTGAACTCATCGTCTTTCTCGGGCAAGCGCTTGCCATTGCGCTCCACCACCTTGCCGATGGCGATGCGGCCAATCACTGGGGGCGTGATCATCAAACCTTTGATCATGAAATGCTCCAATAAAAAAAAACCTCCAGGGCCAAGCCCAGGAGGACAGACAGAGGTAAAGCAAGAGAGCGGAAGGGGGGAGGCATCCAGGCCAGCCCGTGATGTCAAAACCCCCTGACTTTTGCTGCTAGATTTGGGGCGTTGGTAAATCGTCAGATCGATATGAAACCCAAGATCAACTTCATCGAAAGAGGACGCATTTTTAGACGCGAGCTCAAGCGGCGCAAAGTCAAGTTCTTGCCTATGCAGGTCTTGCGCCGCTTATTCGAAGAGGCCGGTGTGTAAACGCACGGGTTGCACTGGGAATGCCCCCCGCAGGCCTCAAGTCTGCGCTTGTGGCTCATAGACGCAAAACCGCCGTGAGCCGGCTCGCACACTCAGGTAGCGCTGGGCCAGTGTGGGATGGTCCTGGACAAACTGGCTGGTGTTGAAGACCTGGCCATGCTTGCTGCGCTTCCAGGTCACAGCGCCGCCGCAGGCAAATACCGCCTTGCTGGCCTCGCCCATGTGCATCTGCAGGTGCTGACGCAAACGGGCTTCGCGCTTGTTGGCAGCGTCCAGCTCCAGTCGGGCTTGCACTAACTCCTCAAAGCAGGCGCTCAGACCCTCGTCGTCACTGAAATCCACCTGCTCGCCGCTATCGACGGGGTAGAGGTAACGCAAGGCCTTCTCGCTGCTCTCGGAGCCATCGCCAGGCGGCGCTGTGCCGCTTTGGACCATCTCCCAAAACTCTTGCTCCAAGGCAATCAAACGGGCAATCAGCGCCTCATCCCGTTCAATCCTAAAAATCCGCAGCTCCTGACCACCGATCAGCACGGCCACATCGGCCGCCTGGTGCCCCGTGACTGCCAGCTGGTGCATCACCTGCAATTGCACATACTCGGGCACGCCATCGCGCCACAGGCGGGCGCCATGGATGCCCGCAGTTTTGCATTCCAGGATCTGCACATCGCCAGCTCCGACCACCTCACGGTCCACATTCGCCAGCATCCACGCATGCTCCGGGTGCTGCAAGACCGCATTCACGCGGCGCACCTTGTTGCCAGTGCGCTTGGTGTAATGCGCCGCCACAATGGGCTCCAGCAACGTGCCCCAGAACATGGGGCTGGTGTCATCCAGAGGGTCGATGGCTGGCAAGAGATCGCCCTTGCCCGTCTTGAGCATCCACAGCTCCAGCTGCGATTGGTAAGGGTTCAGCCCCACGGCTGCGGCAGCATCGGAGCTGCCAATACCGGTGCGGCGCACCTCCAGCCAATCATCACGCGCCATGTCCTTGGTGGACACCAGGCGCAGTGCAGCCCCTTTGCGGGGCGAGCGGGCAGGGGAGGCTGGCGCTGCTGCGCCATGCCCCGAAGGGCTGACCAAGTGCAAAGACATACAAAACTCCTTGGCCCGTAAGGATGCGGGCATAAAAAAGCCGCCTTAGAAGGCGGCTGGTGGGGGTGACAAAAGAGACGCAAATAAAAGCGCAAACAAGGTGAGAGGAGGACGGTACAACCTGTCCAAAGGCCGCCAAACACGCATGCAGGCCAACACGTTCAGGCCACCAGTTGCAAGGCATGGTCCAAGGCCCGCTGCTTGATCACAGCCCCTTGGCCGAACCAGGCACTGTCCAGGCGGTTGTCCTGGCTGCGGGCTTGTTTCTCGTGGTCCACGAACTCCGTGACGGCGCACAGCAAGCCCCAGGCCGTGTCCTTGGCGGCATGCATCTCTGCCCCACGGCCATGGCCCTCATAGAGCATCTGCACCTTCTTGAGTGCCCGCTCATTGGTCAGGCCCACCGACAAATCGGTGTGGCTGTCCGCATTGCAGATCACCTTCAGGAAATAGTTCATCGCCTCGTGGGTCTTGACCTTGCGCTCAGCCAGCGTCTTCATGCGGTACATGAAGCTGTCCCACTGACCCACGGCCACGCCCAACTGGCGCTTGACTGCTTGGGCATCGAACGTTGTGCTGTGCGGCACTTTGACTGCGCCCACACCATCACGCAGCGCAATCGTCAGTGTGTTGTTGCACACCACCCGCACGGTCGTGGGCATCGCCACCGTGGCCAGCGTCCCATCGCAGGACGTCGCCAGCAGCAAATAGCCGTTGACCACATCCTTGCCCTTAAGAGCGGCAGATTTGCCTGTGCGGGCCAAAGCCCAGAATTTGCGCCCGGCCTTGAGCACCCCGGCTGTCTCCAGCTCGTAGCCGGCCACTTCGGTCAGGTCCCGGTAGAACTCTAGCACCTCACGGGGCTGCACCACCTGGTAGCGACTGCCCACCACCGACAAGGGCGCTTGCGTATCGCTGCGATACAGCACCTTTTGCTCTGGAAACTCCTTGGGTTCGGCATACAGACCTGAAAGACCGGACTCCGCATCAGAGGCGAGATAACGCACCGGCGTTTCTTGAATGCGCCAATCCATGCCGGCAGCCTGGGCCCAGACATCGATGCTTTGCTTGGCGGGCAGTGCGTGGCCCAGTTCATGCCAAGGGGTTTGACCAGCGTAGGCCATGGTTTCAACGAGATGTGCCATGAGAAATCCTTTAAAAACAAATGCGTCTTATTCAATAAGCGGTGTAAAAAAACACCACCCAATAGAGAGAGGTCACAGGTAGATAAAGCTGCGCTTGCAACTCCTGCAAAAGCGGTTGCCCAGCAGCATGCGATCGAGCTGCGCGCCCGCTTTGGTGCCGATTTCGCAGCCCAGGGCACTGGCGCTCATTGCGGTCAGGACCGCGCTGGCAATGCCTGTGAGTGCAATACCTGGCAAGGCAACACTGCCGCTTTGCAGCACTTGCAAGGCCTTGAGCGAGGCTTTGAAGGCGCCGGCAGCGCCCACAACGATGCCGATGGCACCAAAGATTTTGAGGCCCGTGGCCCGAGGGACCACATCGCGGCTTTGGCAGTAGGGGCAGAAAGGGGGGAAGTCCATCAGTAGCTCCAGACGAAGGTGTAGATGCAAAAAAGCCCGAGCGATGGCTCAGGCTTGCATGGCTGGTAAAGGGCCTGGTAGGTAGGCCAAGCTAGTGATATGTAGTTGAAAAAAATAGAGTTCAGCTGCTGCGGGTATCTCTGCACAAGTCCGAAGAAGTCCGATGGAGTACGGATCAATCAGAAATTTAATGGTGGATAGGATGGTAGATTTAATAATTTAAAAAACAAAAAAGCCCCTGAAATCAGGGGCTTAGTTGAATTTTTGGCGGAAGGGGCGGGATTCGAACCCGCGGTGGGCTATTAACCCACACACGCTTTCCAGGCGTGCGACTTAAACCGCTCATCCACCCTTCCTGGCTGCACAGCCAAGCTGCGAGCTGAATTGAAAAGCCAAGCATTCAGCTTGGCTTGCAATTTGGCGGAGAGGGCGGGATTCGAACCCGCGGTGGGCTATTAACCCACACACGCTTTCCAGGCGTGCGACTTAAACCGCTCATCCACCTCTCCGTGAAGCTGAAATTCTAACCTGCTTTTACAGCCTCAAATGGAGAAAGGGGCAAAACTTTGCAGGTGGGCGTGATTTCGCGTTCAGCCGCGCGAGCCGCCTTGCTGCACCACGCGCATGGCGGAGGCGATGAGGCCGGAGACTTCGGAGATGTTGCTGGGCACGATCAGCGTGGTGTTGGCGTCCTGGGCCACCTTGCTGTAGGCATCGACGGCGCTTTCGGCCACCTTGAGTTGCACGGCCTGCTCGCCACCCGGTTGCTGGATGGCCTGGGCCACGCGCTCCAGCGCCTGGGCGGTGGCTTCGGCGACGGTGGTGATGGCGGCGGCTTCACCCTGGGCCTTGTTGATGGCGGCCTGCTTTTCACCTTCGGAGCGGGCGATGAAGGCTTCGCGTTCGCCGGTGGCGATGTTGATCTGCTCCTGGCGGCGGCCTTCGGAAGCCGCGATCAGCGCGCGCTTCTCGCGCTCGGCGGTGATCTGGGCCTGCATGGCGCGCAGGATTTCGTTGGGCGGGGTCAGGTCCTTGATTTCGTAGCGCAGCACTTTCACGCCCCAGTTCAGCGCGGCTTCGTCGATCGCATTGACGACCTGGGCATTGATCATGTCGCGCTCTTCAAAGGTCTTGTCCAGTTCCAGCTTGCCGATCACGCTGCGCAGCGAGGTCTGGGCCAGCTGCGTCACCGCCATGATGTAGTTGGACGAGCCGTAGCTGGCGCGCATGGGGTCGGTCACCTGGAAATACAGGATGCCGTCCACCTGCAGCTGCGTGTTGTCGCGCGTGATGCAGACCTGGCTGGGCACATCGAGCGGGATTTCCTTGAGGCTGTGCTTGTACGACACCTTCTCGATGAAGGGAATGATGATGCGCAGACCGGGGCTCAGTGTGCCGGCATATTTGCCGAAGCGTTCCTTGATCCAGGCGTGCTGCTGGGGAACGATCTTGACCGACATGCTGATGAAGATGGCAGCAATCACTAAACCGATGATGGCAATTTCCATGGTCCAAACCTTTTGAAGAGAAAAACGAAAGACAAAAAACAGGTGACTTGGCCAGGTCAGGCCTTGTCCACGATCAGGCGGTTGCCCTGTACCTCGATCACACGGTACAGGCCTGTCGACGGCAGGCTGCCGGGTCGCAGCACCACGGTCCATTGGCTGCCGCGGTAGGGGATGCGCGCCGTGCCATCGCTGTTCCACTCGGGCACGTGCAGGGTTTCACCAATGTCCAGATTCAGGTCGGGGTTGGCGGCGGCAGGCAACTCGGGCATGCGGCGGCCGCGGATGCGGCGGCACAGCAAAACGGCCAGCACGCCGATGATGGCGGCCATGCTGATCTGTGCGGGCAGGCCCAGGCCCAGGTGGGCGGCGATGGCGCCCGCAGCCAGCCCGGTGGAAATCATCAGCAGGTAGATGCCCCCCGTCAGAAGCTCTGCGGCAATCGCAATGCCGGCCAAAATCCACCAAATAGTACTTGCCTCCACGGCGTCACTCCCTAGGTTATGTGTGCGGCGCAGTGGTGAAACTGCCCGCAAATTTAGGAAAAGCGTCTGCAATTTGCAGGCTGAACCTAGATATTACTTACACTGCGCGCCTATCTGACTTTTATTGGTTCCCGACTGCAAGGGGTTGCGCATGAAATTCCGTTTTCCCATCGTCATCATCGACGAGGATTACCGCTCCGACAACACGTCTGGCCTGGGCATTCGTGCCCTGGCGCAGGCCATTGAGGATGAGGGCTTTGAGGTCCTTGGGGTGACCAGTTATGGTGACCTGAGCCAGTTTGCGCAACAGCAAAGTCGTGCCAGTGCGTTCATCTTGTCGATCGACGACGAAGAGCTGACCGGCGACAACGACGACCCCATCATTCACAGCCTGCGCAGCTTCATTGGCGAAGTGCGCCGCAAGAATGAAGAGGTGCCAATCTACATCTACGGCGAGACCAAGACCAGCCGTCACCTGCCCAACGACATCCTGCGCGAGCTGCATGGCTTCATCCACATGTTCGAGGACACGCCCGAGTTCGTGGCCAAGCACATCATCCGCGAAGCCAAGGCCTACCTGGAAAGCGTGCAACCCCCATTCTTCAAGGCGCTGCTGGACTATGCCGAAGACGGCTCGTACAGCTGGCACTGCCCCGGTCACTCTGGGGGCGTGGCCTTCCTGAAGACGCCCGTGGGCCAGATGTACCACCAGTTCTATGGCGAGAACATGCTGCGCGCCGACGTGTGCAATGCCGTGGAAGAGCTGGGCCAGTTGCTGGACCACAACGGTGCCATCGGCGAGTCCGAGCGCAATGCCGCGCGCATCTTCAATGCCGACCACTGCTACTTCGTGACCAACGGCACCTCCACCTCCAACAAGATCGTCTGGCACCACACCGTGGCGCCCGGTGACGTGGTGGTGGTCGACCGCAACTGCCACAAGTCCATCCTCCACTCCATCATCATGACGGGTGCGATTCCGGTGTTCTTGAAGCCCACGCGCAACCACTTCGGCATCATCGGCCCGATCCCGCAAAGCGAATTCAGCATCGCGTCGATCCAGGCCAAGATTGCCGCCAACCCCTTGCTCAAGGGTGTGGACGCCCAGACCGTCAAACCGCGTGTGCTGACGCTGACGCAGTCCACCTATGACGGCGTGCTGTACAACACCGAGACCATCAAGACCATGCTGGACGGCTACGTGGCCAACCTGCATTTCGACGAGGCGTGGCTGCCGCACGCGGCCTTCCACCCCTTCTATGGCACCTACCACGCCATGGGCAAGAAGCGCCAGCGTCCCAAGGAGTCCGTGGTCTACGCCACGCAGTCCATCCACAAGCTGCTGGCCGGTATCAGCCAGGCCTCGCACGTGCTGGTGCAGGACTCGCAGAACGAGAAGCTGGACCACCACCTGTTCAACGAGGCGTACCTGATGCACACCTCGACCAGCCCGCAATACAGCATCATTGCCAGCTGCGACGTGGCGGCCGCCATGATGGAGCCGCCCGGGGGCACGGCCTTGGTGGAGGAGTCCATTTTGGAGGCGCTCAACTTCCGCCGCGCCATGCGCAAGGTGGACGACGAGTTTGGCGACGACGACTGGTGGTTCCAGGTTTGGGGCCCCGAGAAGCTGGCCGAAGAGGGCGTGGGCCGCGCGGACGATTGGATCATCCGCGGCAAGGACGCGACGCCCAAGAGCAAGTCGAAAAAGAAAAACGGCGGCAAGGAGTTTGACAACTGGCACGGCTTTGGCGACTTGGCCGACGGCTTCAACATGCTGGACCCCATCAAGTCCACCATCGTTACGCCCGGCCTGGACCTGGACGGTGACTTTGCCGACACCGGCATTCCCGCCTCCATCGTCACCAAGTACCTGGCCGAGCACGGCGTGGTGGTCGAGAAGACGGGCCTGTACTCGTTCTTCATCATGTTCACCATCGGCATCACCAAGGGCCGCTGGAACACCATGCTGACGGCGCTGCAGCAGTTCAAGGACGACTACGACCGCAACCAGCCGCTGGCGCGCATCCTCCCCGAGTTCGTGCAGCAGCACCGCCGCTACGAGCGCATGGGCCTCAAGGACTTGTGCCAGCACGTGCACGAGCTGTACGCCAAGTACGACATCGCCCGTCTGACGACGGAGATGTACCTGTCGGACCTGCAGCCCGCGATGAAGCCTTCGGACGCCTACGCCCACATTGCCCAGCGCAAGACCGAGCGGGTCGAGATCGACCACCTGGAAGGCCGCATCACCGTGGGTCTGGTGACGCCTTACCCCCCCGGCATTCCGTTGCTGATCCCCGGCGAAGTCTTCAACAAGAAGATCGTGGACTACCTGCTGTTCGCGCGCGAGTTCGCCAAGGAGTGCCCCGGCTTTGAAACCGACATCCACGGCCTGGTGGAGATCGAGGACGACCAGGGCAATGTGCGCTTCTACGCCGACTGCGTGGTGCAGACCCCGTCGGCCCAGGCTGCGACCAAGCCCCGCGCGGCACGCGCCAAGGCGGCACCGGCGGCCAAGCCTGCGGTGAAGGCGGCCACGACCAAGGCTGCCGGCAAGACCGTGGCCAAGAAGGCCTAAGTCGGGATGGCGGACCCTGGCCACGGCCGTGGCAGGGTCCATGAAAAAGAGAGCAAGCAGCGCATGTTCTGCCTGGACTTAGGATGTCAAACCATCTGAAATCCTTGCAAAACCAGCGCAAGCAGCTCTCTTTTTTTATGGCTGATCGCTGGTGCGCAACCGCCAGTAGCGCGCAAAACGCGGCAGGCCGCTGGGGTGGGTGCCGTTGAAGCGGTAGGTGATGGTGCTGCCAATCGGTGGTGGCTGGCGGCGGTCGGCATCGCTCAGGCCGCTGCCCAGCTTGAAGCGCTGGCCGCTGGGGGACTCGACCAGCAGCGCACCGGTCATGCCGCGGTATTTGCCCTGGCCCGGCAGGTGGGCCACGACCACGGCCTCGGCGTCCTCGAACAGCTTCAGCTTGATCAGGTCCTCGCTGCGCCCGCCCCGGTAGGGTGCCTGGGCGTGGCGCAGCATCAAGCCCTCGGCGCCCGCCTGGCTGTAGCTGCGCAACTGGCGCTGCAGGGCGTCATGGCTGGGCACTTGCCATTGCGGGACCACCTGCACCCAATCCTGGCCGATGGCCGCCACGGTGCGCTGCAACTGCTGCTGGCGCTGTGTGAACGGCCCGGGTTGCTGGGGCACATCGAACACCATGTAGCGCAACCGACGCCAGCCAGCGTCATCCTGCGCGCCCTGGGCCACGGTCGATTGCACCGCGGCAAACTGGCCGCGCCCGGCCCACAGCTCGCCGTCCAGCGGGGTACGGGGCCAGCCGTGCACAAACCAGGCCGGCGCCTCGATCGGCAGGCCCTGGCGGCTGAGCAGTTGTTGGCCCGTCCAGTGCGCACGGATGCCGTCATATTTCTCGCTGACCCAGTAGGCCTGGATGTCCAGCTGGCGGTGGTAGGGGGCGGCCAGGGTCAGCGTCTGGCCCCAGGCGCTGGAGAGTGCCAGCCACCCGCCGAGCAGCAGGGCCCATACCGCGTGCCGGACCACGTGCGGGCGTGTGGGGCGGTCGGCAAGCGGCATGGCGGGCCTAGGTCCGCGCCAGCAGGTGGGTAGCACGGCAGGGGCGGACATTGCGCCCAAGGCGTGTGAACACTGCCGAATCACGGGCTTGGTATGCCCCAGTAGGGGGCAAGCGGGTGGCACTTACCGCATCGTGGGGCGGCGCTGTGCGGAAGGTGTCGCGCATGGTGTCTCCACAGCCAAGGATGGCAGACAGCATAGCCGGCACCGGCCTGTGCGGGCCGGCCTTGCAGCGGGGTGGATGACCGCACCTCGGTCAGCTGGGGGCGGATTGATCCAGGCCAGGGCGCGCTGCACGGGACAGGTGCCCCCGGGGTTCAGATCACGATCTGGCTGCCCAGCTCCACCACGCTGCGGTGCGGCAGGTGCAGGAAGTCGGCGGCCGAGCCGGCGTTGCGGTACATCTGGGCGAACAGCTTCTCGCGCCACAGCACCATGCCATGGCCGCGTTGCGCCACGATGATGTCGCGCGACAGGAAGTAGCTGGTCTCCATGTCGCTCAGCGAAGGGATGGTCTGGCGGCTGGCCAGCAGGTACAGGGCGGCCGGGACATGCGGTTCATCCTTGAAACCGAAGTGCAGGATGACCTGCCAGCACTCATGGCCCAGGTCGGTGGCGTTGAAGCGCTGCGACACCGGGATGTGCGCGACCTCGTGGTGGCGCACGGTCACGAACAGGTTGCGCGCGTGCAGCACCTTGTTGTGCTTGAGGTTGTGCAGCAGGGCGCTGGGCACGGTGCCGGCCTGCGACGACAGGAACACCGCCGTCCCTGCCACGCGTGTGACGTTACTGTCATGGCGCAGCATGTCCAGAAAGCTGGCCAGCGGCAGTGCGTGGTGCTCCATGGCCGCGGTGATCAGCTGGCGTCCGGTGTGCCAGGTGCGCATCAGCACGAACATGGCACCGCCAATCGCCAGCGGGAACCAGCCGCCGTCCGGCAGCTTGATCAGGTTGGAGGCAAAGAAGCTGACATCCACGATCAGGAAGAACAGCGTGGCGGCGGCCACGGGCAGCAGGGGATAGCGCCAGCCCCAGCGCACCACGAAGAAGGTAAGGATGGTGGTGATCAGCATGTCCAGCGTCACGGCAATGCCGTACGCGGCGGCCAGCGCGCCGGAGGACTGGAAGAAGATCACGGCCAGGGCGATGCCCACGCACAGGCCCCAGTTGACCAGGGGCATGTAGATCTGTCCGGTGTCGGTCTCGCTGGTGTGCAGCACCTGCAGGCGCGGCAGGTAGCCCAGCTGGATCACCTGCTTGGTCACGCTGAAGGCGCCGGTGATCAGCGCCTGGGAGGCAATCACCGTGGCCGCCGTGGCCAGCACCACCAGGGGCAGCAGCAGCGCGCGTGGCGCCATGGCGAAGAAGGGGTTGCTGACGGCCTCGGGTTGCTGCAGCAGCAGGGCACCCTGGCCCAGGTAGTTCAGCAGCAGCGCGGGCATGGCCACGCCAAACCAGGCGTGGCGGATCGGGCGTTTGCCGAAGTGGCCCAGGTCGGCATACAGGGCCTCGGCGCCGGTGACGCACAGCACCACGGCGCCCAGCAGCAAGAAGGCAATGCCGGGCTCGTCCCAGATGAACTGCAGCGCATAGTGCGGGCTCAGCGCCCACAGGATGGTGGGGTGGTGGGCGATGTGCCAGATGCCCAGGCCGGCCAGGCTCAGGAACCACACCAGCATGATCGGGCCAAACCACCGGCCGATGCCGGCCGTGCCGCGCTTTTGCACGGCGAACAGGGCCAGCAGGATGGCCAGGGTCAGCGGGACCACCGAGGATTCAAAGCGGGGCGACAGCACGGCCAGGCCTTCGACGGCCGAGAGCACGGAAATGGCCGGGGTGATGACCCCGTCGCCATAGAACAGGCAGGTGCCGAAGATGCCAATCGCCATCAGCACCTTGCGCAGGCGGGGGTGGCCTTCGACCGCCTGGGCCGCCAGGGCCAGCATGGCCACCAGGCCGCCTTCGCCGCGGTTGTCGGCCCGCAGCACCAGCGTGACGTATTTGAGGGAAACGATGACCGTGACCGTCCAGGCCACCAGCGACAACACACCGTACACATGCTCGGGAGTCAGGCTGATGTGGCCGGAGTTGAAGACTTCCTTGAGTGCGTACAGAACGCTGGTGCCGATGTCGCCATACACCACACCGAGGGCGCCCAGGGTGAGGGCTGTGAGAGAAGATTTTGCGGAGTGCACAAACAATGCGGACAACTGAGATGTGCGCGATTGTGCGAGTTCGCCAAATACGCGTCGATTTCAGGTCAAACCTGTGCACGTAGCATGGACATCGCTTGACGGGGCTTGCAGTCTGTGGGTTTTTTAAAAATAGAGCAGTCTGCGCTTGCCTGGTGTGCGTTGGAGGCCAAAAACACTGCTAAAAATCTGTGCATCCCGCATCGGTCTGGGGGGCTTGCGCCTGAATTTGTGGTTGGCGATGCCGCTGTTGCACGCCCAGCGCACACGGTGGCTGCTGCGTGCACTCGCCTGGAATGTGGCGAGTCGCCCACGTCACGATGCATGAACCATCCCGCCTCCGTGCAATGCTGCGGTGTGACCTGGGCGGTGCCGTCATTCAAGGCTGCAAACACCACCGGTGCCGGTTGCCAGGCGCCGGTGGACAAGCCGGGAGCCGACGCACGGTGGCGTGCAGCGGTCGGGTGCGAGGGGGCTTTACTGGCGCTTGATGACGGCGCAGGCCAGGCGGGCACCGGCGTTGCCGGTGGGCTGGGTGGTGTAGTCGTCGGGGTTGGCGTGCACGATCAGGCCACGGTCCGTGACGTCGTTGTCGCCGCTGCCCAGGCTGATCTGGGCGGTTTCATAGTTCACGATGGCCACGCCATCGGCGTTGGCACGCAGGCTGGGCAGGTCGCCGGCGTGGTGGGGCGTATGGCCGTACTTGCCGTGCGCGGTGTTGCCGGGGTTGAAGTGCCCACCCGCGCTGGTGCCGTCGGGGCTGGAGCAGTCGCCCTTCTCATGGATGTGGAAGCCGTGCTCGGAGTTGGGCTTGAGGCCGCTGATCTGGCCAGACACCTTGACCATGCCGTGCTTGTGCTGCATGAAGTGCACTTTCCCCGTCACCGTGTTGCCGGCCGTGGGTTGCAGCTCTGCAGTGGCGGTGGGGTCGTTGCCGAGGCCTGCGCAGCCGGCCAGTGCTGCTGCGGCGATGCTGGAGAGCAAAAGGCGGTAGGTCATAGGATTTCCTTGGGATCTGGTGGTTGCTGATAGCAGCAATTTTTCACGCCGATGCGGCTTGTTGCGTGCGCCGTGTCTGAGCTTGGCGTAGTGTTTTGTCCTATCCCGGCCCAGCGCCGACCATCGCCATGCGCTAGCCCAGTGCGGTGTCCATGACCATCATCAGCACAAAGCCCAGCATCAGCCCCCCGGTGGCAAAGGTCTCGTGGCCCTTGCGGTGGGATTCGGGAATGATTTCATGGCTGATGACAAACAGCATGGCCCCTGCCGCAAACCCCAGCCCCCAGGGCAGCAGCCCCAGCGAGGTGCTGACCACGGCCGCGCCCAGCACGGCGCCGATCGGCTCCAGCAGTCCGCTGAGCATGCCCAGGGTGACGGCCAGGCGCCGGCGGTAGCCTGCGGCCAGCAGAGCCACGGCCACCACCAGCCCTTCGGGCACGTCCTGGATGGCGATGCCCATGGCCAGCGCGTTGGCCGCCAGGCTGTCGTTGCCGGCGTAGCCCACGCCAATCGCCAGCCCTTCGGGCAGGTTGTGCAGGGCAATCGCAAATACAAACAGCCAGGTGCGCTGCAGCTTGCGGGCCGTGTCGGCGTCTCGGCCTTCGCGGCCCTTGATGAAGTGCTCGTGGGGCAGCAGGCGGTCCATGCCTAGCATCACGGTCGCCCCGAGCAGGATGGCGGCTGCCAGCACGCCGGCGGCCATCCAGTCGGAGCCGCCTTGCTGGCGCACGGCCTCCATGCCGGGCAGGATCAGCGAGAACGCGCAGGCGGCCAGCATCACCCCGGCGCCAAAACCGTACATGGTGTCCTGGGTGCGATCGCTCATGCTCTGCGACAGCATCACCGGCACAGTGCCCAGCGCAGTCGCCAGTGCGGCGACCATGCCACCCCCCAGTGCCTGCAGCACGACCGGTTGCGTCTGGGCGAAGGCCCAGAACTGCGCAAACAGTGCCCAGATGCCCAGCGCGGAAATGGCAAAACCAATCCACAGGCGCACGCTGTGGCGGGCGCCAGGCACACCCAGGGCATGCGGCAGGGGATGGTTGGGGTCGGTATGTTTCATAGGCCAGGGCGCAGGCGGTCGGTTGGGTACAGGGTGCGACGGAGCGTTCTCTGTGGGTGTCAGTCAAGCACTGATTTGCAATGCATGAGAATTATTCTTATTATCAAATTTCAATGCAAATTGCCGGTGAATGGGCCGCGCCGGGCATGAAAAAACCCCGCAGGCCTTGCGACCTGCGGGGTGGGCTGTGCAGCGCGGGGGCTTACACCTGGTCGGCCGACAGACCAGCAGTCTGGCTGAAGCCGCCGTCCACGTAGGTGATCTCGGCGGTCACGCCCGAGGCTAGGTCGGACAGCAGGAAGGCGGCGACATTGCCCACGTCTTCAATCGTGACGTTGCGGCGCAGGGGCGCGGCATCGGCCACGCGGCCCAGCAGCTTGCCGAAGTCCTTGATGCCCGAGGCGGCCAGGGTCTTGATGGGGCCGGCGGAAATGCCGTTGGCGCGGATCGCGCGGCCGTCGGCGGTGCGGCCCACGGCCTCGGCTAGGTAGCGCACGGAGGCTTCCAGGGACGCCTTGGCCAGGCCCATGGTGTTGTAGTTAGGGATGGAGCGCAGGGCACCCAGGTACGACAGGGTCAGCAGCGAGGACTTGTCGTTCAGGTAAGGCAGGGCGGCCTTGGCCATCGCGGGGAAGCTGTAGGCGCTGATGTCGTGGGCGATCTTGAAGGACTCGCGGCTCAGGCCGTCCAGGAAGTTGCCGGCAATCGCTTCGCGGGGGGCGAAACCGATGGAGTGCACGAAGCCGTCGAACTTGCCCCAGGCGTCGCCCAGGCCCTTGAACATGGCTTCGATCTGTGCGTCATCTGAGACGTCGCAGTCGAAAATCAGCGTGGAATTGAATTCGGCGGCGAATTCGGTGATGCGGTCCTTGAAGCGCTCACCCACATAGCTGAAGGCAAGTTCGGCGCCTTGCTCGTGGCAGGCCTTGGCGATGCCGTAAGCGATGGAACGGTTGGACAGCACGCCCGTGATCAGCAGCTTCTTGCCGGTCAGAAAACCCATTGTTCTTCTCCTAGAGGAAATTCAGTGAAGGCCACTCCCTGCGTTGGCGTTGTCGAAAAAGCCGGGTGGGAGGGCCGCCGTGGTGCAGAATTGTCGCATGCGCTTTTGGAAGTTCTGTTGCTTGCTCGCAGGAGCCTCTGTGGTTGCCCCGGCTTGGGCCGACCATGCCTATGCCTTGTGGGGCCAGCCCAAGTATCCCCAGGGTTTTGCGCACTTTGACTATGTCAACCCGCAGGCCCCCAAGGGCGGCGAGCTGCGGCTGGTCAGCAACCTGCGCACGTCCACGTTCGACAAGTACAACCCCTTCACCATCAAAGGCAGTGCGCCCGCCTACCTGTCGGACCTGCTGTTTGACACCCTGCTGGCTGGCAGCATGGATGAAACCGCCACCGGCTATGGCCTGTTGGCCGAGGACGTGCAGGTGGCGGCCGATGGCCTGTCGGCCAGCTTCCGCCTGCGCCGCGAGGCGCGCTTTCACAACGGCAAGCCGGTGCTGGCGCAGGATGTGAAGCACAGCTTCGACACCCTGGTGGGGCCGCACACCTCACCGGCCTACAAGACCATGCTGGCCGAGGTGGTGGCCTGCGAGGTGGTGAACGAGCGCACCGTGCGCTTTGTCTTCAAGGCCCCCAACCGCGAGCTGCCACTGCGCGTCGGTGGCCTGCCCATCTTCAGCCGCGACTGGGGGGCGGGCAAGCCCTTCAACGAGGTGGTGATGGAGCAGCCTATCGGCAGCGGGCCTTACAGAATCGGCTCCGTGAACTTCGGCAAGGACATCACCTATGTGCGCGATGCCCAATACTGGGCCAGGGATTTGCCGGTGCGCCGCGGCTCGGCCAACTTCGACCGCATCAGCGTCAAGATCTACAAGGACAACACCGCCCGGCTGGAAGCGCTGAAAGCGGGCGAGTTTGACCTGATGCGCTTTTTCAGCGCCGGCGACTGGGCGCGCCGCGTGACGGGGCGCAAGTTCAACACCGGCGAGCTGGTCAAGGGCGAGTTCACGCACAAGCAGCCCACGGGGTTCCAGAGCTATGTGCTCAACACCCGCCGCCCGCTGCTGCAGGACGTGCGCGTGCGCGAGGCACTGGGCCTGGCCCTGGACTATGAATGGATGAACCGCCAGATGTTCTACGGCGCCTACCAGCGCGTGAACGGCATCTTTGGCAATACCGTGTGCCAGACCAGTGGCCTGCCGGGCACGCAGGAGCTGGCGCTGATGCAGCCCTTCGGCAAGGATTTGCCGCCTGCTGCGTTCGGCCCCATGACCGTGCCGCCGCGTACCGATGGCGACGGCAGCCTGCGCGCCAACTTGCGCAAGGCCCAGGGCCTGCTGGCTGCTGCCGGCTGGACGGTGCAGGGTGGTGTGCTGCGCAACAGCGAAGGCCAGGCCATGGTGCTGGAGTACATGGACAGCGGCGAGGGCGGGCAGCGCACCGTGGCCCCCTGGCAGCGCAATCTGCAGAAGCTGGGCATCACGCTGCAGTACCGGTCGGTGGACTTTGCGCTGTACCAGCAGCGCCTGCAGAAGTTCGACTTCGACATCACCTCCATTGCCTACCAGGGCACGAACAACCCGGGCCAGGAGTTTGCCGACCTGTTCGGCAGCGCGGCGGCGGATCAGGAGGATTCGGGCAATTTCCCCGGTGTGAAAAGCCCGGCGGTCGATGCCTTCATCCGGGCCATGGTGTCGGCCAAGACACAAGAGCAGCTCCTGCCTGCCTGCCATGCGCTGGAGCGGGCGATTGCCCACGGCCATTACCTGATCCCGCAGTGGTCGGCCAACACGCACCGCATGGCCTACAACGCCTGGCGCCTGGCGCACCCGAGCATCATCCCACCGTACTCGAATGGCGAAGGCTGGGTGATGGACACCTGGTGGGCGCGCATGCCGCCCTTGAACGCGCAGACCGCCCCGGCGGTGCTGGCGCAGGAGGGTTCCTGAGCCATGCTGGCCTATATCCTCAAACGCATCTTGCTGATGGTCCCGACGCTGCTGGGCGTGCTGTTGCTCACCTTCGTGGTGATCCAGTTTGTGCCCGGCGGGCCGGTCGAGCAGTACCTGGCCGAGGCCAAGGCCGGCCTGGGCGGCAGCGCCGAAGGCGGTGGCATGGCCTACCGTGGCGCGCAGGGGGTGGACCCGCAGCGCATCGAGCAGATCAAGGCCTTGTATGGCTTTGACAAGCCCGCGCACGAACGGTTTGTGCAGATGCTGGGCCAGTTCGCGCGCTTCGACCTGGGCCAGAGCTTCTTCCAGAACAAACCGGTGTGGACGTTGATTGCCGAGAAGCTGCCGGTGTCCATCAGCCTGGGGCTGTGGACCTTCTTCATCAGCTACCTGGTGGCCGTGCCCCTGGGCATCGCCAAGGCGGTGCGCGCCGGCTCGCGCTTCGACCTGGTGACCACGCTGCTGATCCTGGTGGGCTATGCCATCCCGGGCTTTGTGCTGGGCGTGGCCTTGCTGGTGATTTTTGGCGGGCAGCTGCAATGGTTCCCGCTGCGCGGGCTGACCTCGGCCAACTGGGACGAATTGACGCTGCTGGGCAAGGTGGTGGACTACCTGTGGCACATCGCGCTGCCGGTCACGGCCATGGTGGCGGGCAGCTTTGCCGTGACGGCCATGCTGACCAAGAACGCCTTCCTCGAGGAAATCCGCAAGCAGTACGTGCTGACGGCCAGGGCCAAGGGCCTGTCCGAGCGCCAGGTGCTGTGGAAGCATGTGCTGCGCAATGCGCTGATTCCCATCATCACCGGCTTTCCGGCGGCCTTCATCGGGGCCTTCTTCGCCGGCTCGCTGCTGATCGAGACCCTGTTCTCGCTCGACGGGCTGGGACTGCTCAGCTATGAGAGCGTGATCCGCCGCGACTATCCGGTGGTGCTGGGCTCGCTCTACCTGTTCACCCTGATCGGCCTGGTGACCAAGCTGATCAGCGACCTGTGCTACGTCTGGGTCGATCCCCGTGTGAAATTTGATTGAAATATGGCTCCAGCGCCCACCCAGTCTGCGCAAGCAGCTACTTCTTTGCAAGCGCCAGCATTGCTGCCGGCCGCTCCGGTGTCGCCCAGCCGGCGCGCCTGGCAGCGCTTCAAGCGCAACCCGTTGGGCTTTTACAGCCTGGTGATCTTTGGCGTGCTGCTACTGCTGAGCCTGTGCGCCGAGCTGGTCAGCAACGACAAGCCGCTGCTGGTGCGCTATGAGGGGCAGACCTATGTCCCCCTGCTCAAGGACTATCCCGAGACGGTGTTCGGCGGCGACTTCGAGACGCCCACCGACTACCTGGACCCCTTCATCCAGCAGCAACTGCGCACCGGCAGCAACTGGGCGCTGTTTCCCCCCAACCGCTATGGCGCGGGCACGATCAACTACTTTGCCGAAGCCCCCAACCCCGCGCCGCCCTCGGCCGCCAACTGGCTGGGCACGGACGACCGCGGGCGCGACCTGCTGGCGCAACTGATCTACGGCTTTCGCGTCAGCGTGCTGTTTGCGCTGGCGCTGACGGCCGTGGGCGTGGTGCTGGGCGTGGTGACCGGGGCCATCCAGGGCTTTTTCGGCGGCAAGACCGACCTGGCTTTCCAGCGCTTCATCGAGATCTGGGGTTCCATGCCCGAGCTGTACCTGCTCATCATTTTCAGCGCCGTGCTGGCGCCCAGCATCAGCCTGCTGCTCATCCTTTTGAGTCTGTTTGGATGGATGGGGCTGTCGGACTATGTGCGCGCCGAATTCCTGCGCAACCGCCAACTCGACTACGTCAAGGCCGCACGCGCCCTGGGCGTGCCCAACGGGCAGATCATCTGGCGCCACATCCTGCCCAACAGCCTGACGCCGGTGGTCACCTTCCTGCCGTTCCGCATGAGCGCGGCCATCCTGGCGCTGACCTCGCTGGACTTCCTGGGCCTGGGCGTGCCGCCGGGCACCCCCAGCCTGGGCGAGCTGCTGAGCCAGGGCAAGAACAGCATCGACGCGTGGTGGATCTCGCTGGGCACCTTTGCCGTGCTGGTCACCACCTTGCTGCTGCTGACCTTCATGGGCGATGCGCTGCGCGATGCGCTGGACCCGCGCAAGGCCCAGGTTAGCGACGCGAAAGGGGGCGCGCGATGATGGATGCCATCCAGACCCCGGGGCCCCTGCTGTCGGTGCACGACCTGTCGGTGCGCTTTGGCCACAAACAGGTGGTGCAGGGCGTGAGCTTCGAGGTGCAGGCGGGCGAAAAGCTGGCCCTGGTGGGCGAGTCCGGCTCGGGCAAGACCATCACGGCGCTCAGTTTGCTGCGCCTGGCCGGTGATGCACAGATCAGCGGCCAGGCCTTGCTGAAAGGGCGTGACCTGCTCACATTGCCGGAGCGCCAGATGCGCGCCGTGCGCGGCAGCGACGTGGCCATGATCTTCCAGGAGCCGATGACGGCGCTCAACCCGCTGATGCCCGTGGGCGCGCAGGTGGCCGAGGTGCTGCAGCTCAAGCAGGGGCTGAGCCAGGCCCAGGCCTGGGCGCAGTCCTTGGAGCTGCTGGCCACCACCGGCATCCCAGATCCGCAGCGCCGCGCCCAGGCCTATCCGCACCAGCTCAGCGGCGGCCAGCGCCAGCGCGCCATGATCGCCATGGCCCTGGCCTCGCAGCCCAAGCTGCTGCTGGCAGACGAGCCCACCACGGCGCTGGACGTGACGCTGCGCACGCAGATCCTGGAGCTGCTGGGCGAGCTGCAGCGCCAGACCGGGATGGCGATCGTGCTGATCACGCACGACCTGCACCTGGTGCGCCGCTTTGCCGACCGCGCCGCCGTCATGGAGCAGGGCATGCTGGTGGAGCAGGGCCCGGTGGCGCAGCTGTTTGAGCACCCACAGCACCCCTACACCCACAAGCTGCTGCACAGCCAGCCGGTGCGCGAGGTGCAGCTGCCCCATCCGGATGCCAAGCCGGTGGTGCAGGCCACAGGCCTGCGCGTGGCCTACCCGGTGGCGCTGCCCGGCATCCGCGGCTGGTTCCGCAAAGGTGAGTTTGTAGCCGTGCAGGGCGCCGATGTCTGCTTGCGCGAGGGGCAGACCCTGGGCGTGGTGGGTGAATCCGGCTCGGGCAAGTCCACGCTGGCGCAGGCCATCCTGGGCCTGCTGCCCAGCCAGGGGGCGTTGCAGATCACGGGCCACAGCTGGCAGCAGACGGCCATGCGCAACACCGCGGCCAACCAGGCGCTGCGCCGCCAGGTGCAGGTGGTGTTCCAGGACCCGTTTTCCTCGCTGTCGCCGCGCATGACGGTGGAAGAGATCGTCGGCGAGGGCCTGCGCGTGCATGCTCCGGACATCAGCGAAGCCGGGCGGCGCGAGCAGGTGCTGTCCGTGCTGCTGAGCGTGGGCTTGAGCGAACAGCAGTTCCCCGGCCTGTTGCAGCGCTACCCGCACGAGTTTTCCGGCGGCCAGCGCCAACGCCTGGCCGTGGCGCGCGCGCTGATCCTGCGGCCCAAGGTGCTGGTGCTGGACGAGCCGACCAGCGCGCTCGACGTGACCATCCAGAAACAGGTGCTGGGCCTGCTGCAGCGCCTGCAGCGTGAGCTGGGCCTGAGCTATGTGCTCATCACCCACGACATGGACGTGATCCGCGCCATGGCGCACGAGGTGATGGTCATGCACAGTGGCGAGGTGGTCGAGGCTGGCCCGGTCGACGAGGTGCTGCTGCGCCCGCAGCACCCCTACACCCGCCAGCTGGTGCAGGCCACCTTGTAGGCGCGCTCCTGCACGCTGCCCAGCAATTGGCGGAGGTGCCGTGTCGGCGGCGGGCGCCTGGGTTTGTGCCCGCTGGCTGGCAGGCGGCGGGCTTGGCATGCCTAGGATGGCGGCATGCATGTTCACAAAGAAAGGCAGTTTATGCAGATCCCGAAAGCAAGCGTGTGGGCCATGGCCCTGGTGATGGGCCTGGGCAGTGTGGCCGCGGTGGCGCAGCCACGCCACGGCCAAGGCCCCGACGGGCCCCAGCAGAGGCATGGGCACGGTGGCAAGGGCTCGGGGCCCAAGCACCAGCAGGGGCCGCGCATGCAGGCGCAGCCTGGCCACCCCGGCCATCCCCACGGCATGCCGCCCGGGCAGGCCAAGCGCATGGGTGCCGGGCCCAACCACCAATGGGTCAAGGGCAGCCGCGTGCCGGTGCAGTACCGCACCTCGCACTACGTGGTGACCGACTGGCGCGGGCATGGTCTGCGCCAGCCACCACGCGGCTACCACTGGATGCAGTACGGCGGGGACTACCTGCTGGTGGCCATCGGCTCGGGGGTGATCCTGCAAATGATCCTGAACGACTGAGCCTCGCCACGGCCATGGACGGGTAGGCGTAGTCGATGGCTGGAGGGCTGCGAGCCAGCGTTTGCAGAGCACATGCCTGTCGTCAGCCATAAAAAAAACGGTGCTAGGCACCGTTTTTTTTATGGTTGGCAGCGTGGCGCGCTTCTAAGTTTCAGAGCATCCGGCGCGCGCCCATCAAGTATTTTGCGCAGATAAATCTCTGAATTCCTGATTTAGCATGCGCCATGCGCTCATTTTTTAGGAATAGCTGCCCGTGGGGTTGACGCCATCCTGGTGCACCCACACCAGTTTTTGCGTATCCACGCCCAGGCGCTCGGCCTGGCGCACCAGGCGGCCTTCCACCCCGTCGGGCAAGGTCGGGGTGCGCGACAGGATCCAGCAATGTTCCAGGCTGGAGCCGATCACCATCGCCCACTGGTAGCTTTCGCCCAGGGCCACGACGTTGTAGCCCCCATAGAACGGGCCGAAGAACGTCACCTTCAGTGCGGCCACATCGGGGGCAATCGTGGGCTTGGCCTTGCCGTGTGCCACCTTCCATTCGCCGCGCCGGGCATCGAAGCCGCGGTTGATGACCTGCACGCTGCCATCCGGGCGGCGGCTGTATTCGGCCTGGGTGCGCTGCAGGCCTTTTTCGAAACTGTGCTCGATGCGGGCCAGCTCGTACCATTTGCCCAGGTAGCGGTCCAGGTCGAACCCATCGACCGGGTGCACGCCCTCGGGAATGCGGGGATTGCGTGCGGCATAGATGGCGCCGCCGGCCAGGGCAGCCAGACCGATCGCGCACCACACGGCGGTGCTGGTCTTGGCAGGCAGGTGGCTGGACAAGGCCTGCTGGCGTTGCTCCAGCACGGTCTTCAGGTGCTGCACGGCATGGTGCAGTGTATCAGGGTGGTCGGTCTTGCGAGAGCGGTCGAAGAAGGACATAGGCAAAAATCCTGTAGCAAAAGACACGAACGCAGGGCCAGGGCCTTGCGCTGGATGCACTGAGTATTTGTAGCAGAAGGAGGGCCTGGTTGTAGGTCGCGCACGTGAATGTGTGTCCTGATGGCCCGGGGATGTGGTATTCGTGCTTAAAAAATCAGCAAATTCCAGGGTTTGCATCACCGCGGGACAAATTTTTGGGCCTTGCTGCCACGCAACATGGCAGTGTGTGGAAAAATGCAGGGTTTACTCAAACCTCAACTGGAGAGATTGCCATGGGCAACAAGATCGTTACCGAAGCTGATCGCAAGCGCACACCCCGTCCCGTTGCTCCCAACGGCGTGACTCTGCTGGCCCAAGGCCGTGGCCAGCGCCTGAGCCTGGAGCGTGGTTCGCACACGCGCAGCAAAAAGAACCCTGGCAAGCGCGCCCACTCGGGTTGATTGCTGCTGCAGCTCGGGCTGGAATCCGCCCGAGCCTGCCTTCCGAAGCCCCAGGCCCTGCTTGGGGCTTTGTTGTTTGGGGTGTGTGGCCAGGGTCCCAGGCGGGGCAACCGCTACGATGTGCGCTGGTGAATCCAGTAAAACTGCCGGGTGCAGTGGGAGTGAGTCGGTATGAGCAGTGACAAGCCGGTCGAGGTGGCGCAGTCGGTGGCCGCGCCCAGTGCGCAGGCGTGGAGTGTGGTGTGTTTGTGCGCGGCGTGGTGCGGGGTCTGCCGCCAGTACGAGGTCGAGTTTCGTGCGCTGCAGCAGCAGTTCCCGCAGGTGCGCTTCGTGTGGCTGGATGTGGAGGATGGGGAGGAGTTGGTTGGTGACCTCGACGTCGAAACCTTCCCCACACTGTTGATCGCACACCTGGATCGCCCCATGTTTCTGGGGCCGCTGCTGCCGCAAATCAAGGTGCTGGAGCGCATGCTGGCCTCGCTGCAAGAGGCGCAGGCCGCTTCGCCAGGGCTGCCTGCCGAGGCGGCAGCGCTGTGGCGCCGCATTGCGGCGCAGCTGGCTTGAATCCTCTTGGTATTTGCAACGCTTGACATTGCGAATCAATGCTTTGCGGCTACAATACGGCATTCACGACCAAACGGGCGGGTATTCACCGCCCTTTTTTTTTGGTCGCTTGCATTTGGAGCTCGAAGCCGCCGGCAAGCAATTGCAGGATGGTTATCGGGTTTTTTGTACTTCCGGGATTGAACTGAACACGTGGCACTACAGCAAATTGTTGAACAAACCGTGACGGGTCTGGGCTATGACCTGGTGGAGATCGAGCGGTCCGCAGGCGGGCTGCTGCGCATCACCATCGACCTGCCTTGGCAGGCGCCAGCAGAGGATGCTGAGCCTGTGCCCGAGGCCTTTGTGACCGTGGAAGACTGCGAGAAGGTCACGCGCCAACTGCAATTTGCGCTGGAAGTGGATGGTGTTGACTACAACCGCCTGGAAGTGTCTTCTCCCGGCATTGATCGCCCTTTGCGCCATGAAATGGACTTTGTCCGATTCGTCGGTGCCGAAATCGACATTACCCTAAAGGAAGCGATTGGTGCGGCCGGCGGTGGTGTGGTGAATGCCAATCGCAAGAAATTTCGGGGCACGCTGGAGCGTGCGGAAGCCGGTGGCTGGCAGATCGTGTGGAGCGACGAGCCTCCACGCAAGCCCGGACAAAAGGTGAGCAAAAAGCGTGAGCCCGCGCCCCTGCAGGCCATGGGTTTCACGCTGGGTGAATTGCGCGAGGCGCGCCTGGCCCCCGTGGTGAACTTCAAGGGGCGTGGCGCCAAGCCCGCGTGACAGGCAAGTCAGTTAGCTAACAAGGTGAAGGTGCCTGTCCGGTGCCACCGCTTGAAAGATTGAAATTAGGAGAGTCATCGCATGAACCGCGAACTGTTGATGTTGGTTGAAGCCATTTCGCGCGAGAAGAACGTAGAACGCGATGTGGTGTTTGGCGCAGTGGAGCTGGCCTTGGCGCAAGCGACCAAGAAGCTGTACGAAGGCGAAGTGGACATCCGCGTGGCGATCGACCGCGAAAGCGGTGAATACGACACCTTCCGCCGCTGGGTGGTGGTGCCGGACGATGCCGGCCTGCAAAATCCCGAAGCCGAGGAAATGCTGATGGATGCCGAAGAGCGCGTGCCCGGCATCCAGGTGGGTGAGTTCATCGAAGAACAGATCGAATCTCTGCCCATCGGCCGCATTGGTGCGATGACCGCCAAGCAGGTGATCCTGCAGAAGATCCGCGATGCCGAGCGCGAAATGCTGCTCAATGAATTCATGGCTCGCGGCGAGAAGATTTTCACCGGCACCGTCAAGCGCATGGACAAGGGCGACATCATCGTCGAATCCGGTCGTGTAGAAGGCCGCCTGCGTCGCAGCGAGATGATCCCCAAGGAAAACCTGCGCAACGGCGACCGCGTGCGCGCCATGATCATGGAAGTGGACCTGACCCTGCGTGGCGCACCCATCGTGCTGTCGCGCTCGGCGCCCGAGTTCATGATCGAGCTGTTCCGCAACGAAGTGCCAGAAATCGAGCAAGGTCTACTGGAAATCAAGAGCTGCGCACGCGATCCCGGCAGCCGTGCCAAGATTGCGGTCATTTCGCACGACAAGCGCGTCGACCCCATCGGTACCTGCGTGGGCGTGCGTGGTACCCGCGTGAACGCTGTGACGACCGAACTGGCCGGTGAGCGTGTGGACATCGTGCTGTGGTCGGAAGACCCCGCGCAGTTCGTGATCGGTGCGCTGGCACCCGCGAATGTCTCTTCTATCGTTGTGGATGAAGAGAAGCATGCGATGGATGTGGTGGTGGATGAGGAGAATCTCGCCATCGCCATCGGCCGTGGTGGTCAGAACGTGCGCCTGGCTTCCGAGCTGACCGGCTGGAAGATCAACATCATGGACGCGGCGGAGTCGGCGCAGAAGCACGCGGAAGAAACCGATTCCGCACGCAAGCTGTTCATGGAAAAGCTGGACGTGGACGAAGAGCTGGCTTCCATCCTGGTGGAAGAGGGCTTCAGCAGCCTGGAAGAAGTGGCCTATGTGCCGCTGTCCGAGATGCTGGAAATCGAGGCTTTCGATGAGGAAACCGTGACCGAGTTGCGTGCCCGTGCCAAGGATGCGCTGCTGACCATGGAAATTGCTCAGGAAGAAAGCGTCAGCGAGGTCTCCCAGGACCTGCGTGAGTTGGAGGGTCTGACACCTGAGCTGGTGGCCAAGCTGGCCGCTGGTGGCGTGCAGACACGTGATGATTTGGCCGATTTGGCCATCGATGAACTGACCGAATTGACTGGTCAAACCGCTGACGAGGCCAAGGCCTTGATCATGAAGGCGCGTGAACACTGGTTCACGGACGGTCAGGAATAAGGGTCAGGGAGGATCGAACGGAGTATGTCTTTGAACACTGTTGCAGAGTTCGCCAGCGAACTGAAAAAATCCCCTGAGACCCTGTTGGAACAACTGAAGGCCGCCGGAGTGGCCAAGAGTTCCAGCACTGACGCCTTGACCGATACGGACAAGCAGATGCTGCTGTCGTACCTGAAGGCCAGCCATGGCTCCGAGGCCGATGGCAAGAAGAAGATCACGCTGACCAAGAAGTCCACCAGCGAGATCAAGCAGGCCGATGCCACTGGCAAGGCCCGCACCATCCAGGTGGAAGTGCGCAAGAAGCGCACCTTCATCAAGCGCGACGACACCCCCGAGGTGGCTGCGGAAGCAGCCGCCCGCTCTGCACAAGCTGCGCAAGTCACCCAGGACCTGGTTCGCCGGGAAGAGGAAGTGCGCAAGCAGGCAGAGATGATCAATCAACAGGAACAGGAATTGGCCAAAGAACGCCAAGAACGCGAAGAGCGCGAAGAGCGCGAACGCAAGGAACGCGAAGCTGAAGAGCGTGCGCGCGCCTATGCCGAAGCTGAGGCTGCCAAGCAGCGTCAAGCCAAGGAAGCCCAAAAGGAAGCCGCTGCAGGCAACGCAGCGTTTGCAGAGGCCCGTGCCAAGGCGCAAGCCGATGCCCGTGCCAAGGCCGACGAAGAGTCGCGCCAGCGCCAGGCTGAAGAAGCGGCACGTGCCAAGGACCTGGAAGACCGTCGCCGCAAGGCGCTGGCTGAGGCCGAAGCTATCCGCGCCATGATGGCAGCCCCCAAGAAGGTGCTGGTGGCCAAGAAGCCTGAAGAGCCCAAGAAGGCAGCCCCTGTGGCCGATGCCAAGAAGGCCGCGCCGTCCAAGGATGCCAAGCCCGCAGTGGCGGGTGCCGCCAAGGACAAGGATGCGGCAGGTGCAGCGCGCGGTGGCAAGGACAAGGAAGTCAAGTCGTCGAAGCTGTCTTCGAGCTGGAGCAACGATGCGCCCGGCAAGAAGAAGGAAATCAAGACCCGTGGCGACAGCTCCGGTGGTGTGGGTGGCCGCTCCAACTGGCGCGGTGGTCCCAAGGGTGGTCGTCGTGGTGATCGCAACGACCAGCAGCAACAGCAACAGCAAGAATTCCGCGCACTGGAAATTTCCGTGCCCGAGACCATCACCGTGGCCGAATTGGCCCACAAGATGGCCGTGAAGGCGTCCGAGCTGATCAAGGTGCTGATGAAGATGGGCCAGATGGTCACCATCAACCAGCCGCTGGACCAGGACACCGCCATGATCGTGGTGGAAGAAATGGGCCACACCGCGAAGATCGCCGCGCTGGATTCTCCAGAAGCCTTCAGCGAAGAGGACACCTCCAAGTACACCGGTGAGTTGCTGCCACGCGCCCCTGTGGTGACCGTGATGGGCCACGTGGACCACGGCAAGACCTCGCTGCTGGACTACATCCGTCGCTCCAAGGTGGCGTCGGGCGAAGCCGGTGGTATCACCCAGCACATCGGTGCCTACCACGTGGAAACACCCCGCGGCATCGTGACCTTCCTGGACACTCCCGGCCACGAGGCGTTCACCGCCATGCGTGCCCGCGGTGCACAGTCCACCGACATCGTGATTCTGGTGTGCGCGGCCGACGACGGCGTGATGCCCCAGACCAAGGAAGCCATCAAGCACGCCAAGGCGGCGGGTGTTCCCATCGTGGTGGCGATCACCAAGGCCGACAAGCCTGAAGCCAACCCTGAGAAGGTCAAGCAGGAGCTGGTGGTGGAAGAGGTGCTGCCCGAAGAGTACGGCGGTGATTCGCCCTTCGTGGCCGTGTCGTCCAAGACCGGCATGGGCATCGACGAGCTGCTGGAGCAGGTGCTGCTGCAGGCCGAAGTGCTGGAACTGCGCGCCCCTGTGGACGCTTCCGCCAAGGGCCTGGTCATCGAAGCTCAGCTGGACAAGGGCCGCGGCTCCGTGGCCACCGTGCTGGTGCAGTCGGGTACGCTGAATGTCGGGGATGTGGTGCTGGCCGGTCAGACCTATGGCCGCGTGCGAGCCATGCTGGACGAAAACGGCAAGAACACCAAGTCGGCCGGTCCTTCCATTCCCGTGGAAATCCAGGGCCTGTCCGACGTGCCTCTGGCCGGCGACGACTTCATGGTCATGGCTGACGAGCGCCGTGCCCGCGAAATCGCCACCTACCGTGCCGGTAAGTTCCGCAACACCAAGCTGGCCAAGCAGCAAGCCGCCAAGCTGGAGAACATGTTCTCCGACATGACCGCAGGCAACGTGCAGACCCTGCCGCTGATCATCAAGGCCGACGTGCAAGGCTCGCAGGAAGCGCTGGCGACCTCGCTGCTCAAGCTGTCGACCGACGAAGTCAAGGTGCAGATCGTCTACTCCGGCGTGGGTGGTATCTCCGAATCCGACGTCAACCTGGCGCTGGCTTCCAAGGCCATCATCATCGGCTTCAACGTGCGTGCCGACGCCCAGGCCCGCAAGACGGCCGAAGGCAATGACGTGGATCTGCGCTACTACAACATCATCTACGACGCCGTGGATGAGGTGAAGTCCGCCATGTCCGGCATGCTGGCCCCCGAGAAGCGCGAAGAGATCATCGGTATGGCCGAGATCCGCACCGTGTTCGTGGCCTCCAAGATCGGTACCGTGGCCGGTTCGTACATCACCCAGGGTCACGTCACCCGCAGCGCGAACTTCCGCCTGCTGCGCGACAACGTGGTCATCTACACGGGCGAAATCGAATCGCTGCGCCGTCTGAAGGACGATGTCAAGGAAGTCAAGGAAGGCTTCGAGTGCGGTATCAAGCTGCGCAACTACAACGACATCCGCGAAGGCGACGTGCTGGAAGTGTTCGAAATCAAGGAAATCGCGCGTACGCTATAAACCATAGCTGCCAGCGCTGATGAATAAAGGGTTTGAAGGTCGAAAGGCTTTCAAACCCTTATCTGACTAGCGCTACAAGCTCATAATTTTTAATGGCACCCAAACGTAAATCTGCTGCACCCAATCGCAGCTTCAAAGTTTCCGACCAGATCCAGCGTGATCTGGCGGAGCTGATCGCGCGCGAGTTGAAGGACCCGCGCGTGGGCATGGTCACCCTGCAAGGCGTGGAAGTCACGCCCGACTATGCGCACGCCAAGGTGTACTTCAGCCTGCTGATCGGTGATCCGGATGAGACGCAGGCTGCGCTCAATCAGGCCGCAGGCTTTCTGCGCAACGGCTTGTTCAAGCGCCTGCACATCCACACCGTGCCCACCTTGCATTTCATCTACGACCGCACGACCGAGCGGGCCGCCGACATGAATGCCTTGATTGCCAAGGCTGTGGCGTCACGCGGACCGGAAGACGAGGTCCAGTAAGCATGACTGCCACTCGCACACGGGTGCAGCGGCGCCCTGTGCACGGGGTGGTGCTGCTCGACAAACCGCTGGGCCTTTCCAGCAACGACGCTTTGCAGAAGGTGAAGTGGTTGTTGCGTGCCGAAAAGGCCGGCCACACTGGAACTTTGGACCCCCTGGCCACCGGCGTGCTGCCGCTGTGCTTCGGGGCGGCCACCAAATTCAGCCAGCTGCAGCTGGACGCGCCCAAGACCTATATCGCCATCGCCCGCCTGGGTCAGACCACGACCACGGCCGATGCCGAGGGCGAGGTGCTGCGTGAGCGTGCCGTGGACCTGCCCGCCATCACCCCCGAGGTGCTGGCCCAGGTGCGCACGCGCTTCACCGGGCCCATTCAGCAAGTGCCGCCCATGTACAGCGCACTGAAGAAGGATGGCAAGGCGCTGTATGAATATGCGCGCGCCGGCATTGAAATCGAACGTCCTGCACGCGACGTGACCATTCATGCACTGGACATCGTTTTGTGCAAGGATGCCGACGGTCGGGATGCGTTGCAACTGACCGTGACCTGCAGCAAAGGCACATACATTCGTACGCTGGCAGAGGACGTGGGCGAGGCGCTGGGTTGCGGCGCTCACCTGCGTTCGCTGCGTCGTACCGATACGGGCGGCATTGGTGTCGATCGTTGCATCACTTTGGATGCCTTGATCGCCATGCCCGAAGCAGAGCGCATGCACGTGGTGCAGCCGGCAGATTGCCTGCTGCATGCCCACACCCGCATCACGCTCGATGCGCGCGAAAGCGGCCGGTTTCTGACCGGGCTGCGTCGCCGTGGTGATTGGCCCGATGCCGAGGCCGTAGCCATTTACGGAGATGAACCGCGCGCCTTGCTGGGTGTGGGGCACATCACAAGTGGGGAGCTGATACCCGATCGCCTGCTCAGCCCCCTAGAAATTCAACAAATTTTGGAAGGCACGCCGCGCGCATAAGTGCCGTGGCAATTTGGAAACCCTATGAGCAAAGAAATCCGCAACATCGCCATCATTGCGCACGTTGACCATGGCAAGACCACCATGGTGGACCAGCTGCTGCGCCAGTCCGGTACTTTCGCCGAGCACGAAAAAGTCGTCGACACCGTGATGGACAACCACGCCATCGAACGTGAGCGCGGCATCACCATCCTGGCCAAGAACTGTGCCGTGTCCTGGAAGGACACCCACATCAACATCCTCGACACACCCGGCCACGCGGACTTCGGTGGTGAAGTGGAACGTGCCCTGTCCATGGTGGACGGTGTGGTGCTGCTGATCGACGCGCAGGAAGGCCCCATGCCCCAGACGCGCTTCGTGACCAAGAAGGCCCTGGCCCTGGGCCTGCGCCCCATCGTCGTGGTGAACAAGGTGGACAAGCCCGGTGCCAACCCCGACAAGGTGATCAACGCTGCGTTCGACCTGTTCGACAAGCTGGGTGCCACCGACGAGCAGTTGGACTTCCCCGTGGTGTATGCCTCGGGCATCAACGGCTGGTCCTCCAAGGTCGAGGGTGAGCCCGGCGCCAAGTGGGGCGAGGATATGTCCGCCCTGTTCGACACCATCCTGGAGCACGTGCCTTCCGTGAAGGGTGACGCTGCGGCGCCTTTGCAGCTGCAGATCTCGGCGCTGGACTACTCCACGTTCGTGGGCCGTATCGGCGTGGGCCGCATCACCCAGGGCACGATCAAGCCCGGTCAGCAAGTGACCGTGATGGCGGGCCCTGAAGGCAAGCCCTACACCGGCAAGATCAACCAGGTGCACACCTTCCAGGGTCTGGACCGCGTGCAGGCGTCCGAAGCCGGTCCTTCCGAGATCGTTCTGATCAGCGGTATCGAAAACATCGGTATCGGCGAAACCGTGACCGACACGGCCAATCCCCAGCCTCTGCCGATGCTGAAGATTGACGAGCCCACGCTGACCATGAACTTCTGCGTGAACACCTCGCCCCTGGCCGGTCGTGAAGGCAAGTTCGTGACCAGCCGCCAGATCTGGGACCGCCTGCAAAAGGAACTGCGCTCCAACGTGGCCCTGCGCGTCAAGGAAACCGACGAAGACGGTATCTTTGAAGTGTCTGGCCGTGGCGAACTGCACCTGACCATCCTGCTGGAAGAAATGCGCCGCGAAGGCTACGAGCTGGCCGTGTCCAAGCCCCGCGTGGTGATGCAGATGATCAACGGCGAAAAGCACGAGCCCATCGAGCTGGTGACAGCCGACATCGAAGAAGGCCACCAAGGCGGCGTGATGCAAGCCCTGGGCGAGCGCAAGGGCGAGCTGGTGAACATGGAGCCCGATGGCCGCGGTCGTGTGCGTCTGGAATACCGCATTCCTGCGCGTGGCCTGATCGGTTTCACCAACGAATTCCTGAACCTGACCCGTGGTTCTGGCCTGATTGCCAACATCTTCGACAGCTATGAACCCCACAAGGGCGACATCGGTGGCCGCAAGAACGGCGTGCTGATTTCCATGGACGACGGTGAAATCTTCACCTACGCCCTGGGCAAGCTGGACGACCGTGGCCGCATGTTCGTCAAAGCCGGCGACCCCGTGTACGAAGGCATGATCATCGGCATCCACAGCCGCGACAACGACCTGGTGGTGAACGCCACGCGTACCAAGCAGCTGACCAACTTCCGCGTGTCCGGCAAGGAAGATGCGATCAAGATCACGCCCCCCATCGAGCTGTCGCTGGAATACGGTGTGGAATTCATCGAAGACGACGAGCTGCTGGAAATCACCCCCACCAGCTTGCGCGTGCGCAAGCGCCACCTGAAGGAACACGACCGCAAGCGCGCCAGCCGTGAATCCTGATCTGGGGCCTGAACAGGCCGCAGCATCGTTACGGTAACGGAACGACACTCCCAACGCCATGCAACCGCATGGCGTTGTGCTTTGTGGGGGCAATGCGGGGGGGCGGGGACTGACAGCTTCCAGACAGCACGGCATCGGCAAGATGGAACTCCTATAAGCATATTTGGAGACAACGCCATGCAGCCTTCGAGCATTTCCCCTTTGCATACCTTTTCCCAGCAACGTCGCGACTGCCTGCGCGCCGGTGGTGCTTTGGCCTTGGGCGGCTTGCTGCCTGGCGTCCATGCCGAAGAGGCGTGGCCCAGCCGCTCGGTGCGTTTTGTGGTGCCGTTTGCGCCCGGCGGAAGCTCGGAAATCGTGGCCCGGTCCACGGCGGTGGAGCTGACCAAGACCCTGGGTCAGAGCGTGTTCGTGGACAACAAGCCCGGCGCGGCAGGCAACATCGCGATGTCGGAAGTGGCGCGCAGCACTGACGAGCACACCCTGATCCTGGGGCATATTGGCACTTTGGCGGTGAATCCCTACATCTTTCCCAAGCTGCCCTACGACCTGGCCAAGGACTTCAAGCCGGTCAGCTTGTTGGCGAAGGTGCCCAGCCTGTACGTGGTGCACCCGGACTTGCCGGTGAAGAACCTCAAGGAGTTCATCGCATACGCCAAGGCCCGCCCCGGCAACCTCAGCTATGGCTCGGCAGGGAATGGCAGTGCGGGGCATCTGGCGTTTGAATACCTCAAGATGACGGCCGAAATCTTCATGCTGCACGTGCCCTATCGCGGCACCGGCCCGATGGTGAACGACCTGCTGTCCGGGCGTGTGCCGGCTTCGGCCATCGGCGCGGCAGCCGTCATTCCCTTCATCAAGGCGGGCAAGCTGCGCTGCATTGCCACGGGCTCGGTCCAACGCCTGCCCCAGTTGCCCGACGTACCAACGGTGGCCGAGCAAGGGTTCCCGGGCTTCGAAATGACGCAGTGGTACGGGATGATGGCGCCGTCCAATCTGAGCGATGCACAGATCGCCAAACTGTCGGCGGAAACCATGAAGGCGGTGAAGGCGCCGGAGGCACTCAAGCGCTTGACGGGCGATGCCGCCGAGGCGATTGGCGGAACGCCAGAGCAGTTTACGCAGTTCATCGCCAGCGAACAGGTGCGCTGGAAGAAGGTGATCGCGCGCGCCGCCATTCAGCCGAGCTGATGTGGCCAGTCGCGTGCGCGGAGCCACCAGGCATTAGCATTGCCATCTATGCGAATCCTGCTGGTTGAAGATGAACAAGCCCTGGGCACCTGGCTGAGCAAGGCGCTGGAGCATGCGGGGATCCAGGTCGACTGGCTGGACAACGGCCTGCTGGCCGATCGCGCCCTGCAGCACGGCGATTACGACGCCTTGGTGCTGGACCTGGGGCTGCCCAGCATGGATGGCCGCATGGTGCTGCAGCGCCTGCGGGCGCGTGACCAGCGGCTGCCCACATTGATCCTGACGGCACAGGATGCGCTGGACATCCGGGTGGCCGCGCTGCATGCGGGGGCGGATGACTTCCTGCTCAAACCCTTCGCCCTGGCGGAACTGGAGGCGCGGTTGCACGCCTTGGTACGCCGTGCCCGGGGCAGCGAGCATGCGCGCCATGCCTGCGGCCCCCTGATCTACGACAGTGGCCGCAAGCAGTTCCAGCTGGCCGGGCAGGTGCTGAGTTTGTCGCCCCGCGAGCTGAGCGTGCTGCGGGTGCTGATCCTGCGCAGCGGTGAGCCACTGTCCAAGGCGCAGATTCTGGAGCGCGTGTTTTCCGACGACGAGGATGTGCACCCGGAAGCGGTCGAGGTCTTCATCTACCGGCTGCGCAAGCGCCTGGACGGCAAGGGCGTGCGCATCGTCACGCTGCGGGGACTGGGCTATGTGCTGGAAGCGGATTAAGCGCGGGGCACAGTCCACCGGAGGCCGTTGGCTGCAGCGCTGGTGGCGGCGCAGCACCTTGTGGCAGCGCCTGGCGCTGTGGCTGTTGCCAGCCTTGCTGCTGGTGATGAGCCTGGAGCTGTGGATGACGCGCCAGGATGCCTTGGCGGCGGCCAATGCGGCCTATGACCGCTCCTTGCTGGGGGCGCTCAAGTCCATCGATGCCAACATCTCCACGGCCTCGGGCGGGCTGTCGGTGGAGCTGCCATACCGCATGTTCGAGTTCTTTGAGCTGACGGCCAGTGGCCAGGTGTTTTTTCGTGTGGCGACATCGGACGGCCTGGTGGAACTGGGCAGCGCCGACCTGCCCGAACCCGCGCAACCGCCCGATTTGGCAACCCCCGTGTTCTATGACGCCGTGTACTTTGGCGAACCCTTGCGGGTTGCCGCCTACCGCCGCGCCTTGGGAGGCGTGCAGGACGCGCCCAGCCAGGCCAGCGTGTTGCTGCAGATTGGCGAAAGCACGCGCTCGCGCCAGGAGTTCAGCGACCGTTTCGTGCGCGGCGCGATGCGCCACGATGCCCTGGTCTTGCTGCTGCTGCTGAGTGGTTCGGCCGTGGTGCTGATGGTGGCCTTGCGGCCATTGGCCCGCCTGGCGCGCGAGGTGCAGTCGCGCTCGGCGAATGACCTGACACACATCGATGATGGCGACCTGCCCGCCGATGTGCGGCCCCTGGTAGCAGCGGTCAATCAGCAGATGCGGCGCAGCCAGGAGCTGATCGCCGTGCAGCGCGAATTTCTCGACGATGCATCGCACCAGCTGCGCACCCACCTGACCACCTTGCAGATGCAGGTGGATTATGCGCGCCGCACGGACGATGCAGGGCAGGTGCGCACGGCGCTGGACGCGCTGGCCAACGAGATCGGCCGGGCCACGCGCAGCGCCCAGCAGCTGCTGGCCTTGGGGCGCAGCGATACGGCGGCGGTGGCGATGGTGCCCGTGGATCTGCAGGCGCTGCTGCGGGCCGTGGCCCTGCAGTGGTTGCCGCAGGCACGGGCCAAACGCATCGACCTGGGCTTGCAGCCGTCGGCAGCACCCGCGCTGGTGGCGGTGGGCGATCCCGGCTTGCTGCACGAGGCCCTGTCGAATTTGGTGGCCAACGCGATTGCGTACACCCCGGTGCAGGGCAGCATCACCTTGTCTGCGGCCGCCGATGCCCATGACTGGTCTCTGCAGGTGGAGGACAGCGGACCAGGTCTGACGGAGGCCGAACGCGCGGCGCTGGGGCAGCGTTTCCGGCGCGGCGCGAATGCCGGGCAGGGCGGTTTTGGCCTGGGCTTGTCGATCGTGCGCACAATCGCCCAGCGCCACGGCGGCCACCTGCTGCTGGCGGCCCGCAGCACAGGCCCAGGGCTGCATGCCATGATCGTGTGGCCACGCATCACCGCCGCTGCCGATACAGTCGCTGCACCTTGACGTCCTCCGCTTGCCCATGCCGAAACAACCTCTTTCGATTGACCGCCTGTCCCGCCGTCGCGTGCTGCGTGGTTGGGCGCTGCTGCCATGGGCCGGCAGTTGGGTGGCGGCGCCAGGCTTGGCACAGGCGCAGAGCGCCGCAGCGGTCGACCCCAGTCTGCTGGCTGCCGACTGCGTGATCCCGGCGCGTGCGGGTGGCGGCTTCGCCTTGACCTGCGCGTTAGCGCGCGATGCCTTGCAGGCCGTGCGCCCGCAGCGGCCGCCGTTGGGGCAGCGTTACCTGCCCGGGGGCATTGGTGCCGTGGCGTTTGACCGGGTGGCGTCGGGCCAGTTGGGCGGTAGCCACACGCTGGTGGCGTTTTCCAGTGGCTCCTTGCTGAACCTGGCCCAGGGGCGTTTTGGCCCGCATGCGCCGACGGCGGTGCACTGGCTGGTCACGCTGGGCACGGACTATGGCGTGGTGGCTGTGCACCGGGATGCGCCGTGGAAAACATTGCAGGAGTTGTTGACGACACTGCGCCACGATGTGTCGCGCGTGGTGTTTGGCGCTGGCGGCACCGTGGGCAGCCAGGACTGGGTCAAGACCGCCTTGCTGGTGCGGGCAGCGGTCCGGGACCACAAGGCCATGCGTTTCGTGGCCTTTGAAGGCGGGGGCGAGGCCTTGGAGGCCTTGCAAGGCAAGCATGTGCAAGTCTGCTGCGGGGATGCGGCCGAGGTGCACCAGCGCATCAGGGGCGGGGCCCCCATCCGTTTGCTGGCGGTGTTTGCCCCCCAGCGGTTGCCGGGTGACTGGGCGGCGGTGCCGACGGCCCGTGAGCAGGGTGTGGAGCTGGTGTGGCCCACGGTGCGGGGCCTGTACCTGAGTGCGAATGTGTCTGCCGAGGTGGCGCAGGCCTGGACGCGGGCCTTCCAGGAGGCCGTGACCGCGCCCGGCTATGCGCGACTGCAGGCGCGCCATGGGCTGTTCCCGCTGGAACTGACGGGTAAGCCCTTGCAGAACCACGTGGAAAACCAGCTGCAGTCCTTTCGACAGCTGGCCGAGGAACTGGGGCTGCGGCGCTGGGCGCGCTGAAGGCGCGGCATGGGCCCTGGTGCGTCGGAGACGTGCAGCCCCTGGGCGCTGGGGCACAATGCGGGCCACTGATTCCCCCTGAACAAGAACCAAGGAGACACAATGCGCGAGGTTGAGCAACATATCGTCAGTGAAGTGCACGGGCAGGTCGGCTTCATCACCCTGAACCGCCCCAAGGCCATCAACGCCCTGTCCCTGGGCATGGTGCGTGACCTGTTGGCCCAGTTGCTGGCCTGGAAGGACGATCCCGCCGTGCTGGCCGTGGCCATCCGCGGCAGCCACAAGGAAGGCGTGTTCGGCCACTTCTGCGCCGGCGGCGACATCCGCTTCCTGCACCAGGCCGGCAGCACGGGCAACCCGCAGCTGGAAGACTTTTTCACCGAGGAATACGCCCTCAACCACCTGATCTTCACCTACCCCAAGCCCTACATCGCCTTCATGGATGGCATCGTCATGGGCGGTGGCATGGGCATCAGCCAGGGCGCCAGCTTGCGCGTGGTGACCGAGAAGACCAAGATGGCCATGCCCGAGACCATCATCGGCCTGTTCCCCGATGTGGGCGGCGGCTACTTCCTGTCGCGTTGCCCCGGTGCCGTGGGCGAGTGGCTGGCGCTGACGGGTGACACCATCGGCGCGGCCGAGGCGATCGCCTTCCAGCTGGCCGATGTCTACCTGCCCGCGAGCGAGCAGGGCGCCGTCTGGGATGCCCTGGCGCAGCAGAACTTTGCCAGCGGTGAGGCCGTGCAGGCCTTTGTGCAGTCCCGCACGCAGGCCCAGGCGCCCGGTGTGGTGCGCAGCACGGCGGACATCGACCGCGTGTTTGGCCTGCCCACGCTGCAGGCCATGATCGACACGCTGGAGGCCGACACCGCCAGCGAGTGGGCACAGGCCACGGCTGCGGCACTGCGCAAGCGTTCGCCCCTGATGCTGTGGGTGGTGCTGGAGCAGATCCGCCGCGCGCGCGGCATGGATGTGGCCACCGACCTGCGGATGGAGCGCGACATGGTGCGCCACTGCTTCTACCTGCGCCCCGGCCAGTCCGAAACCGTGGAAGGCATCCGCGCGCTGGCCGTGGACAAGGACCAGAACCCGCAGTGGAACCCCGCGCGCATCGAGGACGTGCCCGAGGCCCTGTGGCGCGCGTTCTTCGTCAGCCCCTGGCCGGCGCATTCGCACCCGCTGGCCAGCCTGAAGGACTGAGGCGGCCACACCCCGCCGCGCCATGGCCGCAGCGGCCAGGCCCCATGCGGGTGCCGCTGTCCAGTGCTCTAGTGCCCGCGCCTGGCCGGACAGCTGCGGCCAGGAGCGTGGCGTTAAAAAAGCCACGCGGCGTGGCCGGTGGCTGGGGTTATCAATTCCGTGAGCGGTTGGCGCTTGTCTGGCAAGGGTTTCAGGGCTTTTTGCGGCTGAAACCTTGTGCCGGCAAGCGCTGGCCGCTCTTTTTTTATCCAGACAGCAACGCGGGCTCGCGGCTGCGGGGCAGGGTGTGCGCGCGCTGTGCCGTGGGCTGCTGCGACAGCTTGAAGGCCTCGACCACCTGGCGCAGCTGGCTGGCCTGGGCGTGCAGGTGGGCGGCCGCGGCGTTGGATTCTTCGACCAGGGCGGCGTTCTGCTGCGTCATCTGGTCCAGCTGGGCAATCGCCTGGTTGACCTGGGCCGCGCCCTGGCTTTGCTCGTTGGTGGCGGCGTTGACCTCGGCCACGATGTCCTGCACGCGGGTGACGTTGTCCAGGATGGCCTGCATGGCCTGGCTGGCATCGTGCACCTGCGCGGTGCCGGCGCTGACGCTGTGCAGGTTGGTGTCGATCAGCTGGCGGATTTCCTTGGCGGCGGTGGCGCTGCGCTGGGCCAGGGTGCGCACCTCGCCGGCCACCACGGCAAAGCCGCGGCCTTGTTCGCCGGCGCGCGCCGCTTCGACGGCGGCGTTCAGCGCCAGGATGTTGGTCTGGAAGGCGATGCCGTCGATCACGCCGATGATGTCGCCGATCTTGCGGCTGCTGGCGTGGATCTGCTCCATGGTCTGCTGCACGTGCTGGGTCTTGTCATAGCCCTGCTGCGTGGCCAGCGAGGAGTTGCGCGTCAGCGCCTCGGCCTGGCGCGTGGCCTCCGTGCACTGCTGGGCACTGCTGCTGAGCTGCTCGATCGCGCTGGCGCTTTGCTCCAGGTTGGCGGCCGTGGTCTCGGTGCGGCTGCTCAGGTCGTTGCTGCCGCTGGCCACTTCTTCGCTGGCGGTGGAGATGCTTTGCGCCGACTGCAGCACCTGGCCCATGGTGCGGTTCAGGGTGCTGCGCATCTCGTCCAGGCTGCGCAGCAGCTGTCCGGTTTCATCGCTGTGGTAGTGGGTCTGGGGCGTGCCGCTCAGGTCCAGCGCCGCGACCTCGCGCGCGGCCTGCTGGGCCAGGTGCAGGGGGCGGGTGATGCTGCGCGTGACCAGCACGGCAAACAGCAGGCCCAGGGCCAGGGCCGCGCTGGTGAATACGCCCAGCTGCCACATGCTGGCGGTACGCGACTGGCGGCTTTGGGCCGACAGCTGGTCGAACAGCGCACGCTGCGCGTCCGCCAGGTCGGCCACGGATTGCAGGTAGGCCGTCATGGTGGGCTCGAACTGCTGGGTGAAGACGCGGTGCGCCCCCTCGGCATTGCCGGCGGCCTTCAGCGCGGCGATCTCCTTGCGCTGCGCCAGGTAGGCATCGCGCAGCTTGGAGGATTTTTCCAGCAGGGCCAGCTGCGCCGGATCACGCAGGTGGGCGTTGATGATCTTCATCTGTACGGCGGTGTCGGCCGTGGCTTCCTTGGTGGCCTTGTCGAAGTACTGCACCAGGCTGGCATCGTCGCTTTTGGCAATCGCCGCAGCGCGTTGCACCCCGGCGGTGACGTTCATGGACCAGTTCTTGAGGGCGCGCTCGGTCACCAGCACCTCGTCCATCATGTGCGACAGCATGCGGTCCTGCTGCAGGGACTGGTAGATGGCCAGGCCGCTGCTGCTGACGAAGAGCAGCAGGATGCTGCCGAGCACGGCCGCGAGCTTGCGGCCAATCGGCCAGTTGCCATAAGACATGGTGGTTTCCTCGAAATCCGTTGGGTCGCAGGCTGGCTGCGGGTTTTTGTGTATTGACGGTGTGAATGCGCCTTCGAAATTTTAGAGATGAAGTTTTTGTGACAGCGTTGAGATGGTGCAAATGGCACGAATTTGGTGCAGACCGTTGGTGTTCTGCATCACAGGGGGCGGTCATCGTGGGCCGCGCAGGTAGTGCCGCGGCGCAAGGCCCCAACAAAAAGAGAGCTGCCAGCGCTTGCCTTGCCAAGGATTCCCAGTCATTGCGACCTGAAAACCTTGCCAAGACAGCGCTGGCAGCTCTTTTTATTGAAAGTGTGCTGCCGATTCAGCGGTTGCGGCTCTTCATCGCGCGCTCGACCTCGCGCTTGCCTTCGCGGTCCTTGATCACATCGCGCTTGTCGTGCTCGCCCTTGCCCTTGGCCAGGGCCACGTCGCACTTGACCAGGCCGTTCTTCCAGTACAGCTTGGTGGGCACCAGGGTGTAGCCTTTTTGTTCCACCTTGCCGATGAGGCGACGGATTTCGTCCTTCTTCATCAGCAGCTTCTTGATGCGTGCGGCGTCCGGGTTGACGTGGGTGGAGGCGGTCTTCAGCGGCTGGATCTGGCAGCCGATGAGGTACAGCTCGCCTTCCTTGATGATGACGTAGCCCTCGCTGATCTGCGCCTTGCCGCTGCGCAGGGCCTTGACTTCCCAGCCGTGCAGCACGATGCCGGCCTCATGGCGTTCCTCGAAGAAATAGTTGAACGCCGCTTTCTTGTTCTCCGCGATGCGGGATGGTGTTTCTGGTTTTTTTGCCATGGGTCTTTCTGGGCGGGTGACCCGCAGATGCCGGGCTCTACCTACAATGGGCGTTTCTCCCGCTAAGCAGCAATTCTAGTTTCTTCAGCCTCGCGCCACCCGTTTGCCGGTGCAATGCCCCAGGGCATGCGCCACGCAGGCTTTTGCTTTCATGAAAAACGTCAACAAGTCCGTCCTCATTTGGTATAGCCCCGAAGAAATGTTCGCCCTGGTGGCCGACGTGGCGCGCTATCCAGAATTTTTGCCCTGGTGCTCGCACACCCAGGTGCTGGAGCAGGACGAACACAGCATGACGGCCGAGGTGGGCATGTCCATGGGGGCCTTGCGCAAATCCTTCGTGACCCGCAACGTGCACGAAGGCCAGCACAAGATCAGCATGCGCCTGATCAAGGGGCCGTTCTCGCGCCTGGAGGGGCACTGGATGTTCCACCCCGTGGGCGATGGCTCGCAGCGTGCCTGCAAGGTGCAGCTGCAGTTGGACTATGGCTTTGACAGCAACGCGGTGGCGGCCCTGATCGGCCCCATCTTCGACCGGATTGCCAACTCCATGGTCGATGCCTTCATCAAGCGCGCCGAAAAAGTCTATGGCTGAGACCGGCATGCTGGCGGTGCAGGTGGTCTGGGTGGATGCCCAGGCCCAGGTGCAGGAACGCAGCGTGGCGCTGCCGGCCGGCGCCCAGATCCACGATGCCTTGCGCGCCTGCGGGCTGGAGCCCGGCACGCACGCTGCCTGCGGTGTCTGGGGGCGTACCCTGGCGCCGGACCATGGCCTGCAGGACGGCGATCGTGTGGAGCTGTACCAGCCGCTGAAGGTGGACCCCAAGGTGGCGCGCCGCGAGCGCTTTGCCCAGCAGGGTGCCCGGGGGGTCGGCCTGTTTGCCAGCCGCCGGCCCAACAGCAAATCGGGGTATTGACCGCAGAGTCAGGGGGGAGTGTGCTCTAGCGCGCTGCACAGCGCCTGGTCTTGCACAACCTGCGCTTGGCGCTGCTGGCGGCTGGGGTTGGCCTGCCGCCAGGGCAGGCGGCTGCGTGCTCGGTCAGGGGCAGTTGCTTTTGATCGCTTCCTGGGCGCGCTGCAACTCGGCCTGGCGCTGCTGTTCGGTCATGTAGCTGCGCTCGCCTTTTTCATTCGTGTACACCAGGCGCATGCCGGACTGCATGGTGCTGTGGGTGGACTTGGCGCGCTGGCAGTTCTCTTGCCGCGCCTTGGCCACTTCCTGCTCCTTTTTCTTGCGCTCGGCTTCCTCGGCCTTGCGCTGGGCTTCCTCTTTCTTGCTGTCTTCCTGCGCCTTGGCTTCCGCAGCCTTGTGGGCCTCTTGCTCGGCCTTCAGGGCCTGGGCCTTGGCAGCGGCCTCCGCTTCCTTGGGGTCAATGACGGCGCCGGGTGCGGAGCCGTTCTCGGCCGGGTAGATGATGCGCTGGGTGGCTGCCGATGCAGGCCGCGGCTGCTGCAGGATCTGGTGTGGCGCGATGTGCGCTGGCGGCGGTCGGTCGCTGAACACTTTGCGGCCACTTTCATCCACCCATTGCCATTGGGCGAAAGCAGCCTGGGAGCACGCGAGCAGCGTTGTGGCAAGACAGAAGTGCAGGGCGTTCATAGGGCAAGTGTAGCTGCCAGTTGCAAGGTTTCTTGTTGCGTGCGCGGCACGTGCTTGCACGGAGAAAGCTACAATCTTTCTTTTGGAGCCTTCACAATGCGCCTTCTCGGAAAAGCACTGACCTTCGACGACGTCCTGCTCGTTCCCGCCTACTCCGAAGTCCTGCCCAAGGACGTTTCTCTTTCCACCCAGTTCACGCGCAACATCACGCTGAACCTGCCCCTGGTCTCGGCGGCCATGGACACGGTCACCGAAGCGCGTTTGGCGATTGCCATTGCCCAGGAAGGCGGCATTGGCGTGATCCACAAGAACATGACGGCCCAGGAGCAAGCGGCCGAAGTGTCCAAGGTCAAGCGCCATGAATCCGGTGTGGTGCATGACCCCATCGTGATCACCCCCGAGCACACCGTGCTGCAGGTGCTGCAGCTGTCGGAAGAGCGTGGCATCTCCGGTTTCCCCGTGTGCGATGGCGGCAAGGTGATCGGTATCGTGACCAGCCGTGACGTGCGCTTTGAAACCCGTTACGACGTCAAGGTCCGCGAGATCATGACGCCCCGCGAGAAGCTCATCACCGTCAACGAAAAGGACGGCACCACCCCAGCCCAGGCCAAGGTTTTGCTGAACAAGCACAAGCTGGAGCGCCTGCTGGTGGTCAACGATGCGTTCGAGCTCAAGGGCCTGATCACCGTCAAGGACATCAACAAGCAGACCAACTTCCCCAATGCCGCGCGTGACGCGGCCGGTCGCCTGCGTGTGGCGGCTGCGGTGGGCGTGGGCGCTGGCACCGAAGAGCGTGTCGAGCTGCTGGCCAAGGCCGGTGTGGACGCCATCGTGGTGGACACGGCCCACGGCCATTCCAAGGGGGTGATCGACCGCGTGCGCTGGGTCAAGCAGAACTATCCCCAGATCGACGTGATCGGCGGCAACATTGCCACCGGCGCTGCCGCCCTGGCCCTGGTGGAAGCCGGTGCCGACGCGGTCAAGGTGGGTATTGGCCCTGGCTCCATCTGCACCACACGCATCGTGGCCGGTGTGGGGGTGCCCCAGATCATGGCGATCTCCAACGTGGCCGATGCCCTGAAGGGTACAGGCGTGCCGCTGATCGGTGATGGCGGCATCCGCTTCTCCGGCGACATCTCCAAGGCCCTGGCGGCAGGTGCCTCCACCATCATGATGGGCGGCATGTTCGCCGGTACCGAAGAAGCGCCCGGCGAAGTGATCCTGTACCAGGGTCGTTCGTACAAGAGCTACCGCGGCATGGGCTCCATCGGTGCCATGCAGCAGGGCTCGGCCGACCGTTACTTCCAGGAATCGTCCACCGGCAACCCGAATGCCGACAAGCTGGTGCCTGAAGGCATTGAAGGCCGCGTGCCCTACAAGGGCTCGATGGTCTCCATCGTCTACCAGATGGCCGGTGGCGTGCGCGCCTCCATGGGCTACTGCGGTTGCGCCACCATCAAGGAGATGAACGAGAAGGCAGAGTTCGTGGAAATCACGGCCGCCGGCATCCGTGAGTCCCACGTGCACGACGTGCAGATCACCAAGGAAGCGCCCAACTACCGCGCCGACTGATCGTCGATCACCCCCGGTGCCGCTGCGCGGCATCCCCTCAGCGGGATAGTTGTGTCACTGCCAGGCGACGCTTGCTCGCTGCCTGTAGCGAAAGCAGTGCTGGCACGGTGTGGGGTGATTTCAACAGACCAGAACCACATAGTTCTGGTCAGAATGCTAAAATCTGGTCTGAACTTCTGGTTCGGCCAGATTTTTTTATTTCCATCCCATGCAATCCGTCGGTATCTACGAAGCCAAGACCCGTTTCTCTGCCCTGATCGAACTGGTCGAGGCCGGCGAAGAGGTGCGCATCACGCGCCACGGCAAGGAAGTGGTGCGCATGCTGCCGGTGCGCCGCCGGCCGGTGATCACCGACGAGCAGATTGCGCGGGAGTTGGAGCAAATTCAGGCATTGCAGCGCACCATACAAGCGCCAGCAGCTACAGTTTCTGTAGTTGAGCTGCGTCACACCGGCCGGAGCCGCGCATGACCGCCTTTGTGCTGGACACCTCCGTCACCGCCGCCTGGCTGCTGCCCGATCAGGCCAGCCCCCACACCCAGCGCCTGTATGTCCGCATCCGCCGCGACGAGGTGGAGCCGCAGGCCCCCAACCTCTGGCAGTGGGAGTGTGGCAACCTGATCGCATCGGGCGTGCACCAGGGCCGTATTCCGCATGGCTCCGTCGAGGGGCTGTGGGGCGTGCTGGAAGCCATCCGCCACCGTGTGGAGCTGCACGAGCTGGCGCCCGCCCAGCACAAGGCCGTGCTGGACGTGGCGCTGGATACCGGCCTGCCCACCTACGATGCCGCTTACCTGTGGCTGGCGCAGTCGTTGCGACTGCCGCTGGCCACGTTCGATACCGCCCAGATCGCTGCCGCCCGCCAACGCGGAATCGCGCTGTGGGCGGCCGAAGATTTCTGACCCCGAATCCCCTTCCTCTTGCCCTTGGATAACACCATGCAACACGACAAGATCCTCATCCTTGACTTCGGCTCCCAGGTCACGCAGCTGATTGCCCGCCGCGTGCGCGAAGCCCATGTGTACTGCGAAGTCCACCCCTGCGACGTCAGCAGCGAGTGGGTGCGCGAATTTGCCGCCGATGGCCGCCTCAAGGGCGTGATCCTGTCGGGCAGCCACGCGTCGGTCTACGAAGTGGACGACCGTGCCCCGGATGCCGTGTTCGAGCTGGGCATTCCCGTGCTGGGCATCTGCTACGGCATGCAGACCATGGCCACCCAACTGGGCGGCAAGGTCGAAGGCTCGGACAGCCGCGAATTCGGCTACGCCGAAGTGCGTGCCCATGGCCACACCCAGCTGCTGCAAGGCATCGAAGACTTCGTGACCGCCGAAGGCCACGGCATGCTCAAGGTCTGGATGAGCCACGGCGACAAGGTCACCCAGCTGCCCGAAGGCTTCAAGGTGATGGCCTCGACCCCATCCTGCCCCATCGCCGGCATGGCCGATGAAGCCCGCCGTTTCTACGCCGTGCAGTTCCACCCCGAAGTCACGCACACCGTGCAGGGCCAGGCCATGCTGAACCGTTTCGTGCTGGACATCTGTGGCACGCAGGCGGACTGGATCATGGGCGACTACATCGAAGAAGCCGTGGCCAAGATTCGCGAACAAGTTGGTGACGAAGAAGTCATTCTGGGCCTGTCCGGTGGCGTGGATTCCTCCGTGGCGGCTGCACTGATCCACCGCGCCATCGGCGACCAGCTGACCTGCGTGTTCGTGGACCACGGCCTGCTGCGCCTGAACGAAGGCGACATGGTCATGGACATGTTCGCCGGCAAGCTGCACGCCAAGGTGATTCGCGTGGATGCTTCCGAGCTGTTCCTGGGCAAGCTGGCCGGCGTGAGCGAGCCGGAAGCCAAGCGCAAGATCATCGGCGGCCTGTTTGTGGACGTGTTCAAGGCTGAAGCCGAAAAGCTCAAGGCGGCCAACGCCGGCGCCAAGGGCGCGACCTTCCTGGCCCAGGGCACCATCTACCCCGACGTGATCGAGTCGGGTGGCGCCAAGTCCAAGAAGGCGGTCACCATCAAGAGCCACCACAACGTCGGTGGCCTGCCCGAGCAACTGGGCCTGAAGCTGCTGGAGCCCCTGCGCGACCTGTTCAAGGACGAAGTGCGCGAACTGGGTGTGGCCCTGGGCCTGCCCCGTGGCATGGTCTACCGCCACCCCTTCCCCGGTCCTGGCCTGGGCGTGCGCATCCTGGGTGAAGTGAAGAAGGAATACGCCGACCTGCTGCGCCGTGCCGACGCCATCTTCATCGAAGAGCTGAACAACTGGATCGACGAAGCGACCGGCAAGAGCTGGTACGACCTGACCAGCCAGGCCTTCACCGTGTTCCTGCCCGTCAAGAGCGTGGGCGTGATGGGTGACGGTCGCACCTACGACTACGTCGTGGCCCTGCGTGCCGTGGTCACCAGCGACTTCATGACCGCCGAATGGGCGGAGCTGCCCTATGGCCTGCTGAAGAAAGTGTCCGGCCGCATCATCAACGAGGTGCGCGGCATCAACCGTGTGACCTACGACGTCAGCACCAAGCCACCAGCGACCATCGAGTGGGAGTGATTCGGCGTCTGGCACCGGTTGGCATCTAGTAGCACGAAAGCACACCTAAGCCCGCGTCATTGCGGGCTTTTTTGTGATCTCGTTCGGCACCGCCTGGCAACATTTGGCATCGCCAAGCACCGTTTTTTCATGGCATGATGGATGGCATTGAATGCTTCTATGCCATGAGAAGTCGCCGATACCATGCAACCACCTTGCGAATGTTCATGGTATCGAATTTGCGTAACACGATGATTTAATGGATGTTTTACGCCAGGGCGGGCCGGTCTTCGGATCATGGTATTTGAGCTGAATCAGGGCGAGAACCATGTTGACCGATACCAAGCTGCGCAACCTCAAGCCGAAGGACAAGCTCTACAAGGTGAATGACCGTGACGGCCTCTATGTAGCCGTGACGGCCGCCGGAGCGATCTCATTCCGCTACAACTACTCGATCCACGGTAGGCAGGAGACCATCACCTTCGGCCGCTACGGTGTCGGCGGCATCACCCTGGCGGAAGCCCGCGAGCGGTTGGGCGAGGCCAAGAAGATGGTCGCGGCCGGGAAGTCACCGGCCAAGGAGAAGGCGCGGGATAAGGCCCGCGTCAAGGACGCGGAGACATTCGGGGCCTGGGCGGAGAAGTGGCTGCGCGGCTACCAGATGGCCGACTCCACCCGCGACATGCGCCGCTCAGTCTACGAGCGCGACTTGAAGCCGAAATTCGGCAATCAGAAGCTGGTCGAGATTACCCACGAGGACTTGCGGGCACTGACCGATGCCATCGTGGAGCGCGGCGCGCCGGCAACGGCAGTGCATGTCCGCGAGGTGGTGATGCAGGTCTATCGCTGGGCCATCGAGCGTGGCCAGAAGGTCGAGAACCCGGCGGAGCTGGTGCGTCCAACGTCCATCGCCAAATTCGAGCCGCGCGACCGTGCGCTGACGCCCGACGAGATCGGCCTGATGTACCAGTACATGGAGCGCATTGGCACAGCGCCATCCATTCGGGCGGCGGCCAAGCTGCTGCTGTTGACGATGGTGCGCAAGAGCGAGCTGACCAACGCGACCTGGAGCGAGATCAATTTCAGCGACGCGCTTTGGACGATCCCGAAGGAGCGGATGAAGCGGCGCAATCCGCACCTGGTGTTTCTGTCCCGCCAGGCGCTGGACATCTTCATTGCCCTGAAAACCTTCGCCGGTGGATCGGACTACGTGCTGCCGTCGCGGTACGACTCGGACCTACCCATGAGCAGCGCCACGCTCAACCAGGTGCTGACGCTGACGTATCGGCTGGCGCAGAAGGAAGGAAAGCCGCTCGCCAAGTTCGGGCCGCATGACTTGCGGCGCACGGCCAGCACGTTATTGCACGAGGCTGGCTACAACACGGACTGGATCGAGAAGTGCCTGGCGCACGAACAGAGAGGCGTCAGGGCCGTCTACAACAAGGCCGAGTACCGCGAGCAGCGGACGGCGATGTTGCAGGACTGGGCGGACATGATCGACGAATGGACGCTCAAGCGGCCGAAGGCTTAAGTCAGAGGAGGGCAGGTAGGCAGCGCCTCCAGAACAGCGACCTTGGCCTCGGCTGTCATTGACACTTGAGGGGCGCGGCGTTTTAGCGGCTAAAAAGCGGTGGCTGCGACCGACGGGGTGAAGCCGGGTCGCATGGCCTGCGTGCCCGATGACTTGCGTGCCTCGATCCATTCCTCGATTTCTGCCAAGTCCCAGGCGACGTTTCGGCTGGTGAGTGCGATCCGGCGCGGGAACTCCCCGCGCTGTTCCATGTTGAAGATCGTTCGCTCAGACAGCGGGATCATCGCCAGTAGCTTCTTCCGGTTGATGAGTGTCTTACTTGTGGTTGCCTGCATCCCCTGGCCTCTTCAGTCACTTGCGAATATGTGCCTGATGGTGCCTGTCAATGCGGATCGATTCGGCCTAATGATTGACCCTTTTGGTTGACGCCAAAAGAAATCAGCGGATGGGGCGCTTCTTCTTCAAGTGAAACATTGCGGGGATTGATGCCAGCGCCTTCGATACCGCTTGGCGCGCGATGCCCAACCTTCGCGCAATCTCCGACTGATTGAGTCCAGACCACTGGAGCATCAAGATCTGCTTCTTGCGATCGGATAGCTTCGAGTCCACCATCAGCCGCGCCTGGTTGCGCAGTTCCGCCTTGTCTGCCGGTTGCAACGTCTGGCGCATGACATAGTGGAAGAAGTAGCCGTCAACGAGTTGATCGCCCGATTTCACTTGCGGCGTTGCCGGCTTCGCGCATTGCTGGCTGAGCCTGGCTAGCTCAAGTTCAAACTGTGCGAGTGATCGCTTCGCCTGTCTGTATGCGGGGTTCCATTCGCCATTCGTTAGCTTGGGTCGATGCCCCTCGCAATACTGGTGACTAAGTTCAAGCTTCTTGCGATTCTCAAGCTCCGCATCGTTGACCTGCTGTTCCGCAACCTTGGCCATGAACGCGGAAAACTCCGACAGCTCTCCGCAGAAGTCGCAGAAGCCGTGTTTCCGTTGCGCATTGAGACTGACGCCCTGAGCGGGGGCAGACGTTTGCGGGCGTTTGCTGGCACAGCAGCAAACCAGTTCGATCAAGGCTTCGAGGGTCGCGGTAAAGCGATGATCCCTTGGCGTCTGTCGGTCTTCCGTTTTGATGAACTGGCGTAGCAACTGGCGCTGCACGCGAACCATCGCGTCAAGTCCTACCAGTCCAATGATCGCGCTGAAGCCCACACCCGTGCCGGCGCCGGGGACATAGCCAGAGTAACGTACTGGAAGGGTTGCCATGTAGGCGGCTACAGCAGGATCGATCACTTCCTGGATCAGTCGCCCGATGGGGTAGCGTCGCGAAGACGTGGAGTATGGCTTCCAACGTTCGCGGAAATCTTTGATGGACTGAGAAACGGTGGGGTCGCATCCTTCCCAGATGGGGATGTAGTAGCGACCAAGGCGCTTCTTAGCGTGCTCTTCGTTTTCCATGTCAACCATTATTGCCAACTAATAAGCTGCCATCAAGCCTGGCGCTGCGTAACCTTCGTTGCAATTCAGTTGATAACGGAGGTTTACGCAATGACGATGGAAGACACGCTGCTGCAACGCTTCGGCCCGCTGCTGAGCATCGCGCAGCTCGCCACTGTCCTGGATCGTTCGCCTGATGGGTTGCGGATCAGCTTGCGTGCGACGAACGAATGGACGCAGCGGATCAACAAGGCCCGCTTGAAGATCGGCCGGCGGGTCTACTTCCGAACCTCGCAGATCGCCGAGGTGCTGAGCGACGAGTCCCTGTACGGAACGGGGAACTGAGTCGTGGCGATTGATGTCCTGGCGGCGTTCGAGTGCGAACCGCCGGTTCTGGATTTCATATGGCCGGGCTTCCTTGCGGGAACCGTCGGTGCGCTCGTTGCTCCAGGAGCCACGGGTAAGAGCTTCTGGGCGCTGGAAGCGGCCATGAGCATCGCATGCAGCGTTGCCGGCGGCGACCTCGTGGGCCTGGCCCCCGCACACACCGGGCGCGTGGTCTATCTGGCCGGGGAAGACCCGCCGCCCGCGCTTGTCCGGCGCATTCACGCCATCGGCCAGCACCTCGGGCATACAGCCCGCCAAGCCATCGCCGAGAACCTCGTGCTTGAGCCGATCATGGGCAAGCGCCTGAACGTCATGGACGAGGCTCACTTGCGCCGCGTCATCGAGTACAGCGCCGGGGCGAGGCTGATCGTGCTGGACACCCTGAGCCGCATCCACGCCCTCGATGAGAACAGCAACGGCAACATGGCCCACCTCGTGGCCGTGCTGGAGCAGGTCGCGGCTACCACGGGCGCATCCGTGCTCTACCTGCACCACGTCAGCAAAGGAAGCGCCCGCGAAGGGCAGACCGACCAGCAGCAGGCCGCGCGTGGCGCGTCCGCGCTGATCGACAACGCCAGGTGGTGCGGTTACGTCGCCCGCATGACTGAGGACGAGGCGAAGCGCCTCAGCGACCGCGCCCATGACCGGCAACCCATCGGCGATGAGCGGCGCGGCTTCTTCGTGCGTTTCGGCGTCAGCAAGCAGAACTACGACGCCACGCCGCTTGATCGCTGGTACATGCGGCACGCCGGCGGCGTGCTGGTGCCGGTGGAGCTGTATGAGGCCAGCCGGAATGAGGAAAAGGGACGTGACGGTCGGAGGCGAGGCGATGGCTTTTGACCTCACCCATGCCAGGCACGATCCAATGCACTGCTTGGTCCCCGGCTTGTTCCGCAGTCTCAAGCGCGGCGAACGGAAGAAGCTCAAGCTCGATGTGACGTATCACTACGCCGAAAATGAACTAGCGCGGTTCGTCGGATTCGAGCCTCTTGGTGCTGATGACATGCGGCTGCTGCAAGGTCTTGTGGCTCTTGGAGGGCCGAAGGGCATCATCCTGACGCCAGAGCCAACAGCGGACTTGCCGAAGCAACTCCGTCTATTCCTTGAGCCGAAGTTCGACGCGGTAGGGCAGGATGCGCTGGTCGTGAGAGAGAGTATGACCAGCCTGCTAGGCGAAATCGGCTTGACCGATGGCGGCGACAATATCAGGGCGATCAAGGCGAGCTTGCTGCGCATGGCAAACGTGACGGTGGTCGTCACCAAGGGGAGCAGGCAAAGGTCTTTTCATCTGATGAGCTACGCCTTCGACGAGGAGGACGGACGGCTATTCGTCGCGCTGAATCCTCAGATTGCAGAGGCGATTCTTGGGCGTCGCCCGTATACCCGCATCGAGATGGCCGAGGTGCGGGCGCTACAGACTGACCCGGCCCGTCTGATTCACCAGCGGCTATGCGGCTGGATCGATCCGGGCAAAGCCGGGCGTGTGGAACTGGATACCCTTTCCGGTTATGTCTGGCCGGACCAGGCGAACGCCGAGGCCATGAAGAAGCGCCGCCAGAAGGCCCGCAAGGCTCTGGCCGAGCTTGCCACCGTGGGATGGAAGGTCAGCGAGTATGCGGCAGGGAAGTGGGAAATTGGCAGGCCGAAGCCCGTAGTAACGTTCCCCAAGCCCCGTAGCAACGTTCCCCTTCACCCGTAGCAACGTTCCCCGCCTCAAACCGGAAAACAGAGCAACGGCGCGGGCTTGCGGCTAGTCCGCAAATTCCATCCATGATCTTCCAAGATCATCCACTAGGCGCGGCACTTGCCGCCGCCCTTTAGGGCGACGCCAAGTCCTTGCCGATGGTCGGCCTGCGGCCGAGTTGTACGCCAGAAGGGCGGTCAGCTCCGGCCGGTTCTTTTTAGCGGCTAAAACGCTGCGCCCCTCAAGTGTCAATAGGCAGGTGTTGTATGTTGTATGTTGTATGTTGTAGCGCGCTACAACATACAACAGTTCAATTCGATGCCCTGGCCACGTCATGAGATCGGCCTTTCTTTCGCGCGCTACGTCGAGCTGCAGCATCGTCATCTCCGGCGAGGCTGGCCATGTCCGGGCCATGGTCGACCATCGCCACGTCCGACGATGCACCGAGGGCCCCATCGCCAGTTCTGACGATGACGGCCGCCGGCGCTGGAGCTCGCATCGCCACTTCTGACGATGCGATCCTCTCTTTGACACTTGAGGGGCCGAGCGGCGGGGAATCTCCCGGCCTACTCCCCTCTTGGCGTTCAATTTTCCGTGCTGAATGAACTGCCATCCCTGTTTCGATGGGCGTGCCTGTGTCATCGGCTCCATGTCAACCATTTCGGCCAATTATTGGAATGTTGTGTAGGCCAGCACTCCGTAACCTTCGGAGTAGTTCAGTTGATAACGGAGGTTTACGGACATGGCGACGACAGAAAGCAGCTACCCCGAGGAGCTGGCCGCACGGCTGGCTCTTCAGCAGAAGACCTCGCAAACAAAGCGCAGGGACTACCTGGCCGCTTTCATGGCGGTGCGCTCGGACGTGAAGGAAGCGATGGAGGCCGGCTACGCGCTCAAGATCATCTGGGAGCACCTGCGCGAGGTCGGGCGCATCCCTTTCCGGTATGAGACGTTCCTGAAGTACGTTCGCCAGCACATCACCAATGCGCGGCCTGGCTCCATGGGGCAGGGTACGAAGTAAGCAAAGTTCCATGCTCAATCGCGGCAAGCGCATGGCTGAAACGCTGTTACCGGCCTCTTGGATCGCTGCAAGCACGCGGACATTGGCAATTTCCGTTGGTTTTCCCGCTGCTGGCGCGCTGTTGCGAAGCAACGGTGCGGTTACAGCGCGAAATTCGATGAGTCATACGAGGCAAAAACAACGCCGTAAGGCGGGCAGGATGTGTGAAGTAGGCCCACCCGCAAGCGGGTTGTCCTTCTTCACTTCCCCTTATTCGCGCCGGGGGCGCTCAACGGGGCATCCTGCTCTGCGAGGCTGCCGGCTACCGCCGGCTGGAGAGCGAATGGACGACGAGAAGAGAGTCACGCGGAAGAGCAGCCCGCCCATCAAGGTGTACTGCCTTCCTGAAGAGCGCGAACTGATCGAGGCGAACGCCAAGAGGGCCGGGGTCAGCGTGGCGCGCTATCTGCGCGACGTGGGCCAGGGCTACCAGATCAAGGGCGTCATGGATTACGAATACGTGCGCGAGCTGGTGCGCGTGAATGGCGACCTTGGCCGGCTGGGCGGCTTGCTCAAGCTATGGCTGACCGACGACCCGCGCACGGCTCGCTTCGGTGACGCCACGATCCTTGCCCTGCTGGGCCGGATCGAAGCCACCCAGGACGAAATGAGCCGACTCATGAAGTCCGTGGTGCAGCCGAGGGCCGAGCCTTGAGCGTTTTAGCGGCTAAAAAGCCGGAGGCCGGCCGATGATCGCCAAGCACGTGCCCATGCGTTCGCTGGGCAAGTCCGACTTCGCCGGCCTGGTGAACTACGTCACCGACGCGCAGAGCAAGGATCACCGGCTGGGCCAGGTGCAGATCACGAACTGCGATGCCGTGTCGGCGCAGGACGCCATCACGGAGGTTCTGGCGACCCAGCACACGAACACGCGGGCCAAGGGCGACAAGACCTATCACTTGATCGTCAGCTTCCGGGCCGGCGAGCAGCCCAGCGCCGACACCCTGCGCGCGATTGAGGAACGTATCTGCGCCGGGCTGGGCTACGGCGAACACCAGCGCGTCAGTGCCGTTCACAACGACACCGACAACCTGCACATCCACATCGCCATCAACAAGATTCACCCGACGCGGCGCACGATGCACGAGCCGTACTACTCGCATCGGGCGCTGGCCGAGCTTTGCACGGCCTTGGAGCGCGACTACGGCCTGGAGCGCGACTGATGTTGCCCCTGTATTCCCGGTCCCGCCCTATTCGCAATAAAGCGCCCGGTCAGACCCTGCGGCCTGCTGCCGCCTGAACTCCCGAGGCGAACGCATTTTCAGCGACGAGTGCGGATGCACCTCGTTGAAGTGCTCGAAGGCCGCCGGCAGCTGGGCCAGCACCGTGCGCGCGTCACGCAGGTCCATGCGCGCCACGTAGTCGCGCTTGAAGGTGTTTACGAAGCTCTCGGCCATGCCGTTGCTCTGCGGGCTACAGACGGGCGTGTTGATGGGCTTGAGGCCCAGCGCACGCGCCAGCGCCCTGGTGTCAGCTGCGATGTAGGCCCCACCGTTGTCGCTCAGGAACTCCAGTTCCTGGTCTGCCGGCACCGCCTCGACCGAACCGAAGCGACGCTCGACGGCTTCGATGAGCATCTCGCGTACCGGCTCCCCTGGCAGCCCCTTGCCCTCCCAGGCCCGCCAGGCCATCACCTCGCGGTCACAGCAATCCTTCATGAACGTGGCAGTCACGGTCTGGCCCGAGTCGCACTTGATTTCCAGGCCATCGGAGCACCAACGCAGGTCGCTGCGCGAGACCGCCACACGGCCCTCATGGGTGCGTGCGGACTGGCGCCGGCGTGGTGCTTTGGGCAGCAGGAGGTCGGCTGCCGCCATCACGCGATAGACGCGCTTGGCATTGACCTTCGGTGCACCCTGAGCAGCGCGCTGACGGTTGACCAAGGCACAGGCACGTCGATAGCCATAGCTGGGCAGCTGCGCAATTTCCTGGCGCAGCTCAGCAAGCAGCCCGGCATCGCCAGTGGGTGTGCGGTGGCGACGACCATCGTTCCAGTCCTCCTCGCGCCCGAGCAGGTCGCGCACATGCGAGCGCGCCAGCCCCATCGTCCGGCAGACCGTTTTCACTGGTCGTCCCCGGGCAACAAGGGCGAGCGCGCAATCCACTTTTTTTCTGCGGCGTACTCCACGGCTTCCTTGAGGATTTCGTTCTCCATGGTCTTCTTGCCGAGCACGCGCTGCAGCTTGGCGATTTCCGCGCGGGCAGATGCGCATCATTGCCTTCATCACCCACAGCGCCGAAATCCGCCACATCCTGAACCACATCGGGGTGGAGTCTGCCCCCCCGCACATCACCCCGGCACGCGGGCCACCGCTGTGGGAGGGCTGCGACGCGCCGGTGGATGATGGTGCGCAAGGCGAGCCGGATTGGGATCTGGCAGCTCAACCCGACGAGGTAGACCAGCGCGTCAATTGGTGACCCAGTGAAGCGGCGGTATCCATCGCTGCGGGGAAGCAGCTGCGCGCGCGCCAGGCCCAAATGCATACTGCCTCCCAAGCTCTTGCCATTGAGCGGCAAGCGAGCGCTCAACCTTCCTTGGCCGAACGTGTTTCGAGGCCCAAAACTCGTGCCATACTTGGCCTCATGCGGTTGAATTTCCTATCCGTGTTTAATTGTGTGTTGTTAAATCAATACGCCGATGGTCAGGATCATATGGGCTGGCATGCTGATGATGAGCCGGAACTGGGTGTCGCGCCGCAAATTGCGTCGGTCAGTTTGGGCTATCCACGCCGCTTTGATTTAAAGCATCGCGAGCTGGGCTGTCAGCTGCAGCTGATGCTGCCGCATGGCAGCTTGCTGTTGATGGCGGGCGAATGTCAGCACTACTGGCTGCATCGCTTACCGAAGCAGGCGGCGGCGAATACGGAGCGGATCAATCTGACCTTTAGATACATAGCACCAAAATAATTATTTTTATAATGCCGTTATCAGCTTAGCCAAGATCAAGCTGCTGCAGCTTGATCGACTGGGGACAAAGCGGCCGGCTTTGACTAAAATTAAGTTCAGGACGCCAACAGGAGCTGGACAAGATGTTAATCCATACTGCAATAGAGCAAAAATTACTGGATGCTTTTAACCCGATTCATCTGGACGTCGTCAATGAGAGTGCCAACCATAATGTGCCGCCAGGTTCGGAGTCGCATTTTAAGGTGGTGATTGTGACCCCGCAGTTTGAGGGCATGCGCTTATTACAGCGCCACCGTGCCGTAAATGCCATTGTCGCGGAAGAGCTGGCTGAGAAAATCCATGCTTTGGCCTTACATACCTACACGCCGTCGGAATGGTATGAATATTATGCGGAAAAGCCGCCGGTGTCGCCGAAGTGCTTGGGTGGCAGCAAAGCCGAAAAAGCATCCTAAGCACGATTTTTGCTGATCCGACCTGTTTTTAGCGGTAAAGTTTTACACTAGCGACACTTTTCATAAAGACAACAACAGGATTGGCTATGGTTATTCAACCAAAGATTCGTGGTTTTATCTGTACTAACGCACACCCGGTTGGCTGTGCGGAGCATGTAAAAGAGCAAATTGCTTATGTTAAGCAGCAAGGGCCGGTAAGCGGTGGTCCGAAGAATGTGCTGGTGATCGGTGCCTCTACCGGTTATGGCCTGGCCTCACGCATTACCGCTGCCTTTGGTTCAGGTGCCGCAACCCTGGGGATTTTCTTTGAAAAAGAACCGACAGAGGGTAAAACCGGTTCTGCTGGTTGGTATAACACTGCCGCCTTTGAAGCTGCTGCTGATGCTGAAGGTTTATGGAACAAGCACTTAAACGGCGATGCCTTTACCGATGAGTTAAAAGCCAAAGCGATTGATTTGATCCGTCGCGAAATGGGTAAAATTGATCTGGTAGTCTACAGTCTGGCCGCTCCACGGCGTAAGGATCCGGTGAGCGGTGAGGTTTACAGCTCGGTACTCAAACCTATTGGTCAGGCTTACACCGCCAAGAATCTGAATACGTCGAAGCGTGAAATTGAAGAGGTGTCGGTAGAGCCGGCTAATGACGAAGAAATCTTTAATACCGTTAAGGTGATGGGTGGCGAAGATTGGGAGCGCTGGCTGGATCAACTGCATGCCGCCGGTGTGTTAGCAGACAACTGTCAGACGGTGGCTTATACCTATATTGGTAAGGAACTCACCTGGCCAATCTACGGCAAGGCGACAATCGGCAAGGCAAAAGAAGATCTGGATCGTGCTGCCGCTGCCATTACCGCTAAGCTCAGTGCGCAGCAGGGTAAAGCCTATGTTGCGTCATTAAAAGCCCTGGTGACTCAAGCCAGTTCGGCTATTCCAATTATGCCACTGTATATCTCGCTGTTGTATCGGGTGATGAAAGCTGAGGGTACCCATGAAGGCTGTATTGAACAGATTAATGGTTTGTTCCGCCAGGGCTTATATGCGACAGCCCCGCAACTGGACGATGCCGGCCGGTTACGGATGGACGGCAAAGAACTAAGCGATCATGTGCAGCAGGCGGTGAAAGACTTATGGGGCCAGGTCACGACAGACACCATCGATAGTCTGACCGATTATGTCGGCTACCATAATGAGTTTTTACGTTTGTTCGGCTTTGGCTACCAGCATGTGGATTATGAGGCGGATGTGTCACCGCTGAGTCCATTACAGCATCTGGTCAATTAGTCGTATTGACAAAGCCGCAAAAACCGCCCGAGGGCGGTTTTTCTCTACCCCCGACAGGTGGTAATTGGCACAGAATTTTTGGTAATACCATGGATAGAAGACGGTATTAGTGCTAAAATTCGCGACTTTAATACGTGTATCTGGTTAACTTTTGTACAATTGCAGGTGGTGCAAAACGCAAACCAGGTGTGCTGCGCTGGCGCAGCTGAAAAACTAGGCCCTGTTTCTTCCCAAAATAGTAGTGCAAGTACGTATGATAAAACTCAAAAAAGGCTTGGACATTCCCCTTGCAGGCAGTCCTAAACAAGAGATCACTACGGGCAATGCCATTACTACTGTCGCCGTACTCGGCGAAGAGTATGTAGGTATGCGCCCGACCATGGCGGTCGAAGTGGGTGACAGCGTGAAAAAAGGTCAGGTGCTTTTCGAAGATAAGAAAAACCCTGGCGTGAAATTCACAGCTCCGGCAGCTGGTACGGTGAAGGAAATCAATCGTGGCGCCAAACGGGTACTGCAATCGGTAGTGATTGCGGTGTCTGGCGATGCGGCTGAGACTTTCACGCAGTATCCGGCCGAGCAACTGGCTACCCTGAGTGCAGAACAGGTAAAACAAAACCTGGTTGATTCAGGTTTATGGGTTGCCTTCCGTTGCTGACCAAATCCTGCCTTCGCGGCCAAATGCATCGATAACTGGCACCAATGGATGAAACCGACCACGGTTTGACGCCACGAATCGCAGATTTGAAAGTGAACAGGAAAGTCAATGAAATCAACGATCTACCAACACCACCTCCGCGCCAGTGCTAGCTTTTCGTACCGTCACTTATTGCACTGAAAACGAGGAGACCCCATCTACCGCGCCGGCAGCTCGGCCGTGCGCGATGACGGCGAGCGCTTGGCCGTATCCAGCCAGGCCGACCGCGCCGGCGTCGTGACAGCGCTGCGCCTAGCGATGGAACGCTACGGCGAGCGCATCACCGTCAGCGGCAGCGTGGAGTTCAAGGCCGCCGTGATCCGGGCGGCCGTGGATGCTCAGCTTCCCATCACGTTCGCCGATCCGGCCCTGGAGAGCCGGCGGCAGGCCGAGGTCACCAAGGCACAGGTCAAGCGCCGGCCGAGTGTGCCGGCAGTCGGCCAGGAACCGCCGCCACATCGCCGGCACGGCCTGTGCACGCTCGGCCAGCTCGACAGCCTGCACATCGAGGGTAGGGCCCAGCGGCCGACTCAGGCCACCCATATCCCGACTCCGCCAGCGGCCAAGATGCAGAAGTTGGCACCGTCTGAGCTGGAGAAGCGCGAGGCGCGGCTACGGGCGCAGATGGAAGCCAAGAAGGCGAAACGCCAGGGTAGGAAGGGGCGCGGCGTTTGATACTTGCATGGGTGACTGCATAGTTCTATGATTGCAGTCATGGAAAGCAAGTGAGAGGTTTTGAATTATGGCAATTCTGACTGTAAGGAATGTGCCGGATGACGTGCATCGCGCTTTGCGCGTGCGGGCGGCCCAACATGGCCGCAGCACGGAAGCGGAGGTGCGCGAGATTCTGGCGGCCGTGGTCAAGCCGGAGAAGCGCGTGCGTGTGGGTGAAGCCCTAGCCGCCATCGGCCGCAAGATCGGGCTGACCAATGAGGATTTCGCCGTGTTCGAGAGCGTGCGCGACAAGACACCGGCCAAACCGTTGAGCTTCGACTGAATGATCGTCCTGGATACCAACGTCGTTTCAGAGGCGATGAAGCCGGAGCCGGACGCGGCCGTGAGGGCCTGGCTGAACGACCAAGCGGCGGAAACCTTGTACCTGTCCAGCGTCACGCTGGCCGAGTTGCTGTTTGGCATCCGGGCGCTGCCGGCGGGCAAGCGCAAGAACATGCTCGACCGCGCTCTGGCTGAGCTGCTGGAGCTGTTCAAGGATCGGGTCTTGCCGTTCGATACGGATGCAGCGCGCCACTATGCCGACCTGGCCGTGACGGCCAAGAACGGCGGGCGCGGCTTCCCGACGCCAGACGGCTACATCGCGGCCGTTGCAGCCTCGCGGGGCTTCATCGTGGCATCGCGCGACACATCGCCCTATGAAGCGGCTGGCGTGACTGTCATCAACCCTTGGGAGGATGTATAGGGCCAGGGACACCCGTAAGGGCCGAGAACAGAATCACCGAAGTCCGGGCCTCAGTGCCAAGGGCGATACCGATTAGCTAGTGGCGTAGCTCTTCGATGAAACCTTGCCGTGGGCAAGCGCGAGCTTGGTCAAGGCATTGCCTTTCTTTCATCGAATGGAGATTGCGACCATGAAGCACGTCCGTTTTTTAGCGGCTAAAACCGCGCTCGCTGCCGTCCTGGCCGGCAGCATCATCATCACCCCGGCGCAGGCCGGCATCCCCGTCATCGACGGCGGCAACCTGGTGCAGAACGTCATGACGGCCATCGAGTCGGTGGCGCAGACGCTCAAGCAGATCGAGCAGTACCAGACCCAATTGCAGCAGTACGAGAACATGCTGCAAAACACGATGGCCCCGGCGGCCTACATCTGGGATCAGGCGCAGTCCACGATCAACGGGCTGATGAACGCCGTCAACACGCTGGACTACTACAGGAACCAGCTCGGCAGTCTCGACGCCTACCTGGGCAAGTTCCAGGACGTGAGCTACTACCGCAGCTCGCCGTGCTTCTCGGCCGCCGGGTGCTCGGATGCCGAGCGCGCCGCGATGGAGCAAAACCGCCGCCTGGCGAGCGAGAGCCAGAAGAAGGCGAACGACGCGCTTTTCAAGGGTCTGGAGCAACAGCAGCGCAACCTTACCGCCGACGCTCGCCAGCTCGAACGGCTCCAGTCAGCGGCGCAGGGTGCGACCGGTCAGATGCAGGCCATCGGCTTCGCCAACCAGCTCGCCGCCAACCAGGCAAACCAGCTCCTGCAAATCCGTGGCTTGCTGATCGCGCAGCAGAACGCCGCGACCGCCAGGATGCAGGCGCAGGCCGACCTTGAGGCGCAACAGCAGGCCGCCGGCGCGACTTCTAGGGAATCCAGGATCGAGCGAACGGCCAGCCCGAGAAACTGGCTCGAACTGACCCGCTGACGGAGGCCCTGCACCATGAAGAAAACGATGCTGCTTGCCGGCCTCGTGGTGGTGCTGGTGGCCGGCTGCGACAACAAGCCGGTCATCCCGCCCACGCCAGAGGTCAATGACACCAATTGCCAGATCGAGGCGATCAAGAAGATCGAGGATAGGGCCACGCGCGAGAAATTCGCCGGGCTGTGCTCGCGTCGGTCTCCGGCTGCCGGCGGCATCGCGCCGACCGAGAAGCCCATGAACTGGCTCGAACTGGCCGACCCGAAAGACCAGAAGGAGGCGAAGCCATGAAAGCACTGTCCAAGGCGGCGCTGATCGGCGTCGCCATCGCGCTCTACTCCAGCGCCGCATCGGCCCAGCTCACCAATCAGGGGATGCTTGACCAGGTGGTGACGGAGTTCGCCACGCGAGCCACGTCCTGGCAGACGGTGGTGATGAATGCCGCGATGTTCCTGCTCTGGACGCTGGGCACGATCTCGCTGGTTTTCACCTTCGGCTTCATGGCGCTGCGCAAGGCTGACATTGGCGAGTTCTTCGCCGAGTTCATCAGGTTCATCCTGTTCTTCGGCTTCTTCCTCTGGCTGCTGCGCAACGGCCCGGCCTTCGCCAACTCGATCATCCAGTCACTGGCCCGGATCGGCGAGCAGGCGTCCGGGGTGGCGTCGGTGACACCCTCGGGCATTGTGGATATCGGCTTCATGATCTTGAAGCAGGCATTCAGGAACTCGTCGATCTGGTCGCCCGTGGATAGCTTCATCGGTGTGGCCTTGAGCGTCGGCATCCTGATCCTGCTGGCTGTTGTCGCCGTGAATATGTTGCTGCTGCTCGTCTCGGGCTGGTTACTGATGTACGCCGGAATCTTCTTCCTCGGCTTCGGTGGAAGCCGTTGGACTTCCGACATGGCGATCAACTACTACAAGACCGTGCTGGGCGTGGCCGTGCAGATCATGACGATGGTGCTCCTGGTCGGCATCGGGAACGACCTGCTTTCCAGCTTCTACGCCAGGATGAACACCGGTACGCTGAACTTTGAAGAGCTGGGCGTGATGCTGGTTTTCTGCGTGGCGTTGCTCATGCTGGTCAATCGTGTGCCCCCGCTTGTCGCCGGCATCATCACCGGCTCGGGGATCGGTGGCGCTGGCGGCATTGGCAACTTCGGTGCAGGTGCCGCCATCGGTGCGGCTATGGGCGCGGCGAGTATGGCCGCCGGAGCGGCCAGCGTGGCTGGCGCGGCCGTGATGGGCGGTGCGGCCTCGGCCGCCGGCGGCATGTCGGCGATTAAGGCGGCGGTCGAGAAAGCAGGGGCTAGCGCCGGTGGCGAATCGGGCGGAGTACCCATGTTTGGTGGTGGTGCTGGCGGTGATTCCGATGCTGGATCGTTCGCGCAGGCGGCGGGCTTTGGTGGCGGCGGTTCCAGTGCCGGCACAAGTACGCCGCTTGGCCAGGCGGCCGGCTTTTACAGCTCTGGAAGCTCCAGCAGTTCGGGCAGCAGCGGCGGCGAATCGAGGGGCGGCGACAAAGCTGGCTCCAGCTCGAAGGGTAGCGGCGATGGCGGCGGCTCGAAGGCCGGCGGCGGCAGCGACGCTGGCGGCGGCAGCGACGCTGGCGGCCAAGCCGGCCGAGGTGCGGGAGGCCTTGTCGCTGCGACGGCTGCGAACCTGGTGCAAGGCATTGGCGACGTTGCGAAGGCCAAGGCGGCCAGCATCCGCGACGCCGCCGCCGAACGCATCGCCGACACCACCGGCGGGAAGATCGCCGCCGCGATCCGGGCGAGCAGCCAGACAGACCGGGCGGTCGAGGATGTGCCCAGCTTCGGCGGCAACAGCCTGGCAGGGGCCGATTCGGCTGCTGCGGATCCTGATGATGAAGTGGCCGCGTTCGCCAACCGCGACAAGGAGGTATGACGATGACGCCGAGAGGATTTTTCGACTGCCTGGACGTTGCCGCTGCCGAGCAGCGCCAGGCGCAGGCGGTTGAGGCTGAGCCGGTCGACGATCAATCGACTGATGCAGACCCGGCGGCAGAAGTTGCGGCCTTTGTTGATCGACCTGCTCCGCCCGTCATTGAGGCCACCAAGCTGGCGGCCAGGTCGGGCGGCAACGCCAGCAGCTACGGCAGCAGCGCGAGAAGCACGCCGCTGGCCGAGGCCGCCGGCTTCTACGGCACCGGCAGCCGATAAGCGCGCCGGCCGGCGTGGGGCCGGCCGACACTTCCACAACCCACCTGTTAGAGAGGTGAATCATGGCAACCCTGAATCCTACCAATGCAACGCAGGCCGTTCATCATGCAGCCGTGCAGCTTGCCGCGCTCGACTGGCTCGACCAGGACGCAGCGCGGCAGCTCGGGCCGCTCGCCGAGGCCGTGGCAAACGCTTTTATGGTCGTGTTCTATCAGGCCGAGACGGGCCGGGCGACGCCTGCCGACTTTCGCGAGGCCCTGGACGCGGTGCGGCAGTCACTCCGCGCCGCGTAGGCACGCGCACCAGGAGCAGCAAGGGCGGCCATTCGCCGCCCTTGTCATTTCCGGGCCTGCATCGTCAAAGGTGACGATGCGCGCTGGCGTGCTCGAGCATCGCCAGATCGGACGATGACGGCCGCTCTGGCCTTCTCCCTTGGCGTGGATCTCGCATCGTCGTTTCTAGCGATGAGATCCAGCGCACCAGAACGGCGCACGTCGAGCTGCAGCACCGCCAGGAATGGCGATGCTGGCCAGCTCTCCTACTCGATGCCGTGCATGGCCTTCGCCCGCGCTGCGACGGCCTGTGCGTGTTCGATATAGGCCGGGTCGGCTGTGGCCTCGGCTTCGGCCAGGAAGGTGCTGATCGCCTCGGCCGAGGTCAGCGTCTCGGCCGGGTCGAAAGGCGTCAGCTCACGGCCAACGGCCGGCGCATCTACCCATTCGCGTTGTTCCGGCTGCAGTGGATACCCGCCGGCGGCTTCGGCCTCGGCCAGCAGCTCGGCCAGGGTGTAGCGCACCTGGCCAGGCGTGACGGCGCGGGCCGGGTCGGCCTTCAAGGCGTCATAGGCCGGGCCGACCTTCTCATGCAGCCAGTTTTCCAGGTTCTTCGAGCCTGTCATCGGCTGGCCTCATCAAGCATGGATGCCAGGCGCTCCAGGTCATTGACCGATTGCGAGCGAAAGCGGCAGGTCAGCAGCTCGTGCAGCGCGGCCGGCGTCAATCCGAGAAGCGTAGCCGCTTGCTCGGTCGACAACTGTTGCGCCTTGATGGCCTCGCCGATCTTGGTGACGAGTCGGGTCTTGACCAGCATTTCGCCGGCGTCGGGATAGCCCAGGTCGGCATAGACGTTGGCGCTGCCCTGCTGAATGTTCGTGGTGTCGTCAGCGTTCAGGTCGGCCAGCAGCTCGGCGACTGTGGCGAACCGCCCCGAGACACGGCCGGCGCGGCTGTCTGCAATTGCTTCCTCGGTTTCCTTCCTGCCCATCGCACACCTCACGCTGATTTGCCTAGCCCGTCTCATCCAGATGAGGCCACAGAGAGCGCGGCTGTGAAGGCCAAAGAGTACTACGTTGCGTGTTTTCCCCGGAAGAAGACACGCCAACCACCTTCTTGGCGTAAACCATCTACAACCTGGTGGCTAAAGCACATGGCCTTGCCATCGAGCCGGTGCCGCGAGCCCGCCGCAACGCATAGCGCCGGCCGAATCTATGGCTTCGCGCACATGAGATTCGGGGTTCATCTGGGTGGATCAGATGGTAAACTTGACCAAACTTTGGAAGACTTCGCCGTGCGACACCAAGCGAGTCGCCTGACATGAACCAACCTGATAGCGAAATTCTCACGCTGGATGAAGTGGCGGTCTACCTCAAGGCAGGGAAGAAGACCGTTTACCGGCTGGCCCAGCAGGGGGAGATACCGGGATTCAAGCTGGGCGGCACCTGGCGGTTTCGTCGCAGCGAGTTGGATCGCTGGATTGCCGCGCAGATAGCCGAGAAAACGCAGGACAAGACATGAGCGCCCCGAAAAACGATAGCAACCAGGCGGCCTCGTTCAGAGAGGGGGCAGCACGCCCATGAACCCCGTAGAAATCGAACAAGCCATCACGGACCTTGCGGAGCAGTCCTTTGACCACGCAGAGTTCCCCTATGCCTTTCTTGAAGCCTTCGGCAACAAGGCGACGACCATCAAGCGCCTGCGCGCCGGAGCGTCGAACAAATCCGATCTGGGCGGTGTCCTCCAGACCAGCAACATCCATATCCTGACCTGCGAAGCTGGGCGGGTGACGCAGACGCTGGCCGCTCTCAAGGCCAGCCCGGCGACGGCAAAGGCCAAGGCGAAGTTCATCCTCGCCACGGACGGCGTGGACTTCGAGGCCGAAGACCTGACCAGCGGCGAGACCGTCGCCTGTGCCTTCAAGGACTTCCCGGATCACTTCGGCTTCTTCCTTCCGTTGGCGGGCATCAGCACCGTCCGCCAGATCAGCGAAAACGCCTTCGACATCCGGGCCACCAGCCGCCTGAACCGCCTGTATGTCGAACTGTTGAAAGACAACCCCGAATGGGGCGCGGCAGATCGTCGCCACGACATGAACAAGTTCATGGCGCGGCTGATCTTCTGCTTCTTCGCCGAGGACACCGACATCTTCATCGGCAAAGGGCGCTTCACCGAAACCGTCGCGCAGATGAGCGCCAAGGACTCCTCCAACACGCACGAGGTCCTCGCCACGCTGTTTCGCACCATGAACACCAAGCGCGAGGGCCGGGCCGCCGCCAGGATTCCCCGATGGGCCGAAGACTTCCCATACGTCAACGGGCAGTTGTTCTCTGGTGGCGACGAGGTGCCGCGATTCAGCAAGATTGCCCGGTCCTACCTGCTGCACGTCGGTGGCCTCGACTGGACCAAGATCAACCCGGACATCTTCGGTTCGATGATCCAGGCCGTTGCTGAGGACGAGGAGCGCGGAGAGTTGGGGATGCACTACACGAGCGTTCCCAACATTCTGAAGGTGTTGAACCCACTGTTCCTCGACGACCTGCGTTCCAGGCTGGAAGAGGCGGGCGACAACCCCCGCATGTTGCTGAACCTGCGTAAGCGCATCGCCAGGATCAGGGTCTTCGACCCGGCCTGCGGCTCGGGAAATTTCCTGGTTATCGCCTACAAGGAAATGCGCGCCATCGAAGCCGAGATCAACCGGCGGCGCGGCGAGCCGGATCGCGCATCAGAAATCCCACTCACCAACTTTCGCGGAATCGAGGTGCGCGATTTCCCGGCGGAGATTGCTCGCCTCGCACTGGTCATCGCCGAGTACCAGTGCGACGTGTTGTACCGGGGGCAAAAACTCGCCCTGGCCGAGTTCCTGCCCTTGCGTAACGAGAACTGGATTACTTGTGGCAACGCACTGTGGCTTGATTGGATTAGCTTGATGGGTGTTGGCGGCTCAGGTGTGCGACTGGTCTCAGACGACCTCTTGCAAACACCGCTCGATCAAGCAGAGATCAAGTTTGAGAATGAAGAGGGCGAGACTTACATCTGCGGAAATCCGCCGTACAAAGGGCAGTCCGAGATGAGCGATAAGGAGAAAGACGACTTGTCGGCAGTCTTCGCCAATACGGGAATCCAATGGAAGTCGTTGGATTACGTGTTGGGTTGGTTCTGGAAGGCGAGACAGATGTGCCTGTCTCACAAAACGCGGTGTGCTTTTGTTTCGACCAATTCGATCTGTCAGGGCCAACAGGTCCCAGCGTTCTGGTCATTCGCCCTGGCTGATGGGCTGCGCATCCATTTTGCTAGGACGTCGTTCTCGTGGAAGAACCTTGCCAAGAACAACGCCACTGTCACGGTGGTAGTGGTCGGCCTTGCTGCAGATGTGAACGGCGGACGCCTCTACGAAGAAGGAGCCGATGGCATCCCGCAAGAGCGTCGGGTCAATTTCATTGGCCCTTACCTCGTTCCTGATACTTATACGGTCGTAGAAAAGGCTAACCGACCGCTGAACGGCTTGCCTCCGATGGATTACGGCAGCAAGCCGGCTGACGGTGGAGGGCTTGTCATCAAGGCGCAGGACTATCAAGAGATCACCGACCCTGGAATAAAGAATTACACCAAGCAGTATCTCGGCAGTGACGAATACATCGACGGCAAGAGTCGTTGGTGTCTGTGGATTACCAATAGTCAGTTGTCGCACGCGCTGACCTTCCCGTATATCAAGGCCCGCATAGAAGCGGTCCGGAATTTCCGTGCCCAAAGCAAGAAAGACAAGACACGAGAGCAGGCTGCTTGCGCTCATGCCTTCGCTGAAATCAGGCACGGGCGCGACTCGGGGGGAGCGATGCCGCTGATCGTTCCCATTCATACCAGTGAGAATAGGGAATACCTGCCAGTCGGCGGCTTGGAGCGCGGGGCCGTTGTTTCTAACGCCGCGTTCGGTTTGTACGACGCCCCTCTTTGGAGCATGGCGTTGATTGCCTCACGCCTTCACCTAGTATGGATTGCCACCGTCTGCGGCAAGCTGGAAACGCGCTACCGCTACTCTAACACCCTCGGCTGGAACACCTTCCCCGCGCCAACGCTGACGGAGAAGAACACGATGGACCTCACACGCTGCGCCGAGGACATTCTGCTGGCACGCGAGCACCATTTCCCGGCCACCATCGCCGACCTCTACGACCCCGAGAAGATGCCCGCCGACCTGCGGGCAGCTCATGATCGCAACGACGAAGTGCTGGAGCGTATCTACATCGGCCGTCGCTTCAAGAACGACACCGAGCGGCTGGAAAAGCTGTTCGACCTCTACGCCAAGATGACCGCTGCGGCTGCACCGGCCAAGGGCAAGAAGAGCAAAGCGGGAGCCAATGCATGAGCGACAAAATCAAGTCCGTACCGTCCGTTTCCGTCACCTATGCCCGCAACGGCGCATCGACCAAGGCCAATGCGCTTGGGATGCGGCCCATGCAGGAGCGGGCCTACGAGAAGCGGGGCGAGCAATACCTGCTCATCAAGTCGCCGCCCGCATCGGGCAAGAGCCGTGCGCTGATGTTCGTGGCACTCGACAAGCTCAAGAATCAGGGCTTGAAGCAGGCCATCATCGTTGTACCGGAGAAGTCCATCGGTGCCAGCTTCAACGACGAGCCGCTGTCGAAGTACGGCTTCTGGTCCGATTGGCAGGTCGAACCCAAGTGGAACCTGTGCAACGCGCCAGGCAACGACAACGGCGGCAAGGTCAAGTCACTCGGCGCGTTCCTCGAAGGCGACGACAAGGTGCTGGTCTGCACCCATGCGACATTCCGCTTCGCGGTCGATGCCTACGGCGTGGAGGCGTTCGACGACCGACTGATTGCGGTCGATGAGTTCCACCACGTTTCGGCCAACCCGGATAACAAGCTCGGCTTGCACCTGGGGCAGTTCTTCGCGCGGGGCAAGACGCACATCGTTGCCATGACCGGCTCCTACTTCCGTGGCGACGCGGAGGCCGTGCTCGCACCGCAGGATGAGTCGAAGTTCGATACCGTCACCTACACCTACTACGAGCAGCTCAACGGCTACGAGTACCTCAAGAAACTTGACATCGGCTACTTCTTCTACAGCGGGCCTTACGTCGATGACATCCTCAATGTCCTCGATCCCGCCGAGAAGACGATCATCCACATCCCCAACGTCAATTCGCGTGAAAGTACGAAGGACAAGATGCGCGAAGTGGAGCACATCATCGAAGCGCTGGGTGAATGGCAAGGCATCGACCCTGCGACCGGCTTCCAACGTGTCAAGCGCCCCGATGGCCGCGTGCTGCGGATCGCCGATCTCGTCGATGACGATGCCGCCAAGCGCGACCGCGTGTCCGCCTCGCTCAAAGACCCGGCGCAGAAGAACAACCGCGACCATGTGGACATCATCATCGCGCTGGGCATGGCGAAGGAAGGCTTCGATTGGATTTGGTGCGAACATGCGCTGACCGTGGGCTACCGCGCCAGCCTGACCGAGATCGTGCAGATCATCGGCCGAGCTACCCGCGACGCGCCCGGCAAGACCCGCGCGAGGTTCACCAACCTGATCGCCGAGCCGGATGCAGCCGAGGAAGCTGTCACCGAGGCCGTCAACGATACGTTGAAGGCCATCGCGGCAAGCCTGCTGATGGAGCAGGTTCTTGCTCCACGCTTTGAGTTCAAGCCCAAGAACCCCGACAGCGGCCCGACGCCGGGTTTTAACTACGGCGAGGGTGGCTACGACTCGGACCGCTGCAATGTCGGTGTCAATGAGCAGACAGGGGCGTACCAAATCGAGATCAAGGGCCTCGCCGAGCCCAAGAGCAAGGAGGCGGCGCGAATCTGCCAGGAAGACTTGAACGAAGTCATCGCGGCTTTCGTGCAGGACAAGCCCACCATCGAGCGTGGCCTGTTTGATGAGGAGTTGGTGCCCGAGGAGCTGACGCAGGTTCGCATGGGCAAGATCATCAAGGACAAGTATCCCGAGCTTGACGCTGAAGATCAGGAGGCCGTGCGCCAGCACGCCATCGCCGCCCTCAACCTAACGCAGCAGGCCAAGCGGCTTGTCACCGAAGGCGAGAGCGACGGGTCGCCCAACACCGCCCTGATCGACGGCGTGCGCCGCTTCGCGATGGACGTGCGCGAGCTGGACATTGACCTCATCGATCGCATCAACCCCTTTGGCGAAGCCTACGCCATCCTCGCCAAGACCATGAGCGAGGACAGCTTGAAGCAGGTCGCGGCGGCCATCTCGGCCAAGCGCACCTCGATCACGCCTGAGGATGCCAAAGTGATCGCCAAGCGCGCGGTTGAGTTCAAACGCGAGCGTGGGAGGGCTCCATCGGTTACCTCGCAGGACGCCTGGGAAAAGCACCTTGCCGAAGGCGCGGCCGCCTTCATGCGTTTCAGGGCGGAGGGACGCTATGAGTAACTCCGATCTTGACGACCTGGCGGCAGAGCTGGCCGAGTTCGCTCCGCCTGAGAAGAAAAATGGCCGCCCAGCCAGCGAGGAGCGTGTCATTGCAGGCTTCGAGGAAATCCAACGCTTCACAGAGCAGCACGGGCGTGCGCCGCAGCATGGCGAAGACCGCGACATATTCGAGCGCCTATATGCCGTACGACTCGACCGTCTACGCGCGCTCCCGGATTGCCGCGCCTTGCTTGAGCCGCTAGACCATCAGGGCTTGCTTGCTGGGGCACCGACCGTTGCCGCTTCGGCGGACGAAACTATCGACATCGACGACCTGGCTGCCGAACTGGCGGATGTTCCCGGCGCGGACGACATCACGGTCTTGCGCCATGTCCGTACCAGCGCCGAAAAGCGCGCCGCCGAGGAGATCGCGGATCGCAAGCCCTGCGAGGACTTCGAGACCTTCCGGCCCTTGTTCGAGCGCGTGCAAGCGGAAGTCAAAACCGGTATGCGCCAGTCCCAGCCCATCGAAGCGGGCCGCCGTGCGATTGAAGTCGGGGACTTTTTCGTTCTCGACGGCCTTACTCTCTACGTCGCCGAGGTCGGCGAGCCGTTGAAAACCACCGCCGGGGAAGTGGACCGCCGCCTGCGCCTCATCTTCTCCAACGGCACCGAAAGCAATCTGCTGCTGCGCTCGCTCCAGCGCGCGTTCTACGACGACCCCGCCGCGCGACGGCTGGCCTCTCCTGAGAGCGGGCAACTTTCCTTCGGTGGCGAGCTTGAGGCCGATGATGTCGAAAGCGGCACCATCTACGTCCTGCGCTCCCTCTCCGATCATCCCTATGTCGCGCAGCACCGCGACATCATCCACAAGATGGGCGTGACCGGCGGCAGGGTGGAGACGCGCATCGCCAACGCCGAACACGACTCCACCTACCTGCTGGCGAAGGTCGAAGTGGTAGCGACCTACAAGCTCGCGGGCATCAACCGCACCCGGATGGAGAACCTGTTCCACAGGCTGTTCGCACCCGCACGGTTGAATATCACCATCCACGACCGCTTCGGTCACCCCGTGCAGCCCGAGGAATGGTTTCTCGTTCCGTTGTTCGTGATCGACGAGGCCGTCGCGCGCATCAAGGATGGCAGCATCACTGGCTACGTCTACGATCCCAAGGCCGCGAAGCTGGTGAAGGCGGCGGAGGCGGGCAGAGCATGAGTATCCGATCCATCTACGGCCTCTTGCAGCTTGACGAGCGAATCTTGATGACGAGGCCCCAACCGTGACTGTCCTCGATGAAATCCTGAATTGGTCGCGGGATCGACCCGCATGGCAGCGGGATGCCCTGCGGCGGCTTGTCGAGAAGGGGGAGCTTGCCGAGGGCGACATCGACGCCTTGACGGAAATTTGCAAGGCCGCTCATGGGTTAGCCGAGGCGCAAGGCGGCGTACCGCTGGATACAGAGCACCTCCCGAACAAAAATGCAGCGCAAGGCGCTGTCGCCCTTGAGTCCATCTTTCACCACGAGGGCGTCAATGCCCTCGCCCAGGACCAGACCCTAAAGTTCGGCCCTCGTCTTACCGTTGTCTATGGCGACAACGGGGCGGGCAAGACTGGTTACACCCGCATTCTTAAGACGGCTTGCCGGGCACGTGGCAGAGAGCAGATTCTTGGCAATGTCGTGGCTGGGGCGGCGCCACCCCGTCAAGTCGTCGCCATAAAGTACCGCGTTCAAGGCGAACCGGACGCGCGGGAATGGGCCGGTCAGGCAGACGACAACTTCATTGCGCGCGTGAGCGTCTTCGACACGCAGAGCGCATCGGTCTATCTCAAGGAAAAGACAGATGTTGCCTTCCGGCCCTTCGGCCTGGATCTCTTCGACAAGCTGGTTCAAGCAGCTAAAGCCGTTCGCATACGGCTCGAAGCAGAACAGCGGACGCTTGGCGCAAGCGCCATATCCAGCCTGCTCCCATTGGTGCCGGTGGGCACTGCTGTAGCGAAGCTCCTAAACGGCTTGAGCGTTCTCACAAGTACTGAGCGCGTCAAGACTCTCGCAACATTGACGGACGACGAGGCCGCCAAGCTCGCGTTGCTGGAGAAGTCTCTTCTGGATTTGCAGGCGGCTGACCCTGCGAAATTGCTCCAGCAGCTCAAGCTGCGCGGGTCGCGCCTCCAAGCCCTCGCCCAGCATGTCGGGCGTGTTGAAGCTGCGCTTTCTGGCGAGTCCGTGTCCGCCGTCTTCGATGCCCGAACGGCGTGGCAACGCAAGAAGGAAGAGGCTGATCGTCTGCGCGCAGCGACGTTTCCTGCCGGGCTTCTGCCGGGCACTGGCTCCGATGCTTGGAAGGCCCTGTGGCAAGCGGCAAGCCACTTCTCGCAGGAAACGGCATATCCCGGCCAACCGTTCCCGGTTGTTGATGAGGCCGCACAGTGTGTCCTGTGCCAGCAGGGCCTGGACCACGATGCAAGTCATAGGCTGGGGAAATTCGCTGCCTTTATCGCCTCCACGACGGAGCGCGAACTGCGCGACGCGCGCGAACTTCTTGAGCGGCAACGAAAGGCCATCGCTGCGCTCGTCGTGTGCCCTGAAGCTGTCCAAGACACCATCAAAGACCTCCGCATAGAAAATGAAGACCTCGCTGACCGAATCGATGCGGCGCTTGCCATCGCTGACTCGCGCCGCCAGGCCGTAACGGCGGCGTTGGAGGCGGATTCAGACTTGCCGGAGGACACTCCAGCACTCGTACCCGTCCTCGCTGACATCGCCACACTCTCGGCACAACTTGATGAGCGCGTGAAGGCGTTGAGCGGAGACGCTACTGCCGAGAAGCGAAAGCAACTCAATGCCGAGGTGGAAGAACTGCGTGCAAGAGTCCTACTCGCCAAGCATGAGGCTACTGTGTTGCAGGAGATCGACCGCAAGAAGCGGCTCGCTGCCTACGAGCAGTGCAAGAGCGACACCACCACGCAGGTCATCACAAGAAAGAGTAGTGAAGTGACGCGTGCTGTCGTCACGCAGAAGCTCAAGAACACCTTCCAGGAGGAATTGCAGGGCCTCGCGTTCCGGCATATTGAAGTCGAGTTGCAGGAAGCCGGTGGCGCGGAGGGCGTTCTCTATCACAAGCTGGCGTTAACGCGTGCGCCAGGTGTTGAGCTGCCGAAGGTTGTAAGCGAGGGTGAGCAGCGCTGCCTATCCATTGCTGCGTTTTTCGCCGAGCTGAGTACGGCTGATGACCCATCGGGGATTGTCTTTGACGATCCAGTGTCCTCACTCGACTACCGCTGGCGCGAAGGCGTGGCCCTCCGTCTAGTGGAAGCCGCCAAGACAAGGCAAGTCATCGTATTTACGCACGATGTCGTCTTTCTTCTCTGGCTGAAGCAATTTGCTGAGGAGCAGCAGGTCGAGCAACTTGACCAACACATCAGACAGCTTTCGGCAGGCGCGGGGGTCTGCGCCGAGGAGCTTCCGTGGGTTGCAATGCCCATCAAGAAGAAGATCGGGCACCTCAACAACGAGCATCAAGCCGCTGCCAAGCTGTCCCGTGATGGGCATCAAGACGCATACGAAAAAGAGGCAAAGAACATCTATGGCCTTTTGCGCGAGGCGTGGGAGCGCGCTCTTGAAGAAGTGCTCTTGTGCAAGATCGTCGAGCGGTATCGGCCTGGCGTACAGACCCAGCAGATTGCGAAACTTGCAGATGTCACCGAAGAGGACTGCCGACAGGTTGATGCGGCCATGACTAAGTGCTCCCGATGGCTGCGCGGTCACGACCAGGCCGCTGCCGCTCGCGCGCCGGTTCCGGGGCCGAACGAACTGAAGGCCGACATCGAAGCGCTCGAAAGCTGGGTGAAAGCCATCAACAAGCGCCGTGGTTGAGACGGACGACCTCGCCAAAGCCATGGCGCATTGATGGTAGAAGGTGAAGAATGGTTCAAACGCATGATTTGCCCTGGTCGTGGGCCAGGATGAACGTCAAGAGGAAAGAGCATGAAGAAGCTGCACCTGGACGACCAAACCGAGCCGTGTTTCATAACCGACGGACCGCCGTCCAGCGACCTGCCAATCCCTCCGTATCGAACGATGAACCTGCCGCAAATCCTTGCGAGCCTGCCCGATGACGAGTTGGCGAGGTGGCCTGGTGACATCGCCGATGTCGAGCGGGAGAAGCGGCGCCAGACCGGAGGTTGAGCACCATCCGACGGTGCTAGCACCAACTCCCTTGGCGCTGCATGGTACTTTTCATGGCATCAACCGATGATGATTCAATAACATATTGATATACAAGGATATTTTCTTCCAAATAACAATCGAGTGGGAATGATGCCTGCCCAGTGATGCAGGCCGCATGCATCCACCCAGCCCACCGTCCGGTGGGCTTTTTTTTGCCCCAAGCGGTGTGGCACACCAGGCCCTTGGTCTTGTGATGGACTTGGCGTATCAAGGCTTGGGAGTTCAGTAGCGTGGGGTGCTGCCACTGTCCATCAGATTCAAAACAATTGCCCAGGAGCAAACGCCGAGATTGGTTATTGAAAAAATCTTATGACAAGACGAGTACGATAGCTAAATGACTCAAAGACAGAAACTCTGCTGGTGAGTGTCGTGGCTTCCTGCGTCGGCAAGCGAGGCTTGTGGTGGTGGAGGCTGATTGGATAGTCTGTTCGTTCCGTGGTGCACATGCTGTTGCCCCCCCTGGGCCTGTCTCAATCTTCCGCCGCTTTTTCACGCTCCCGCGCGCGCACCGCTGTGGCCATCCTGGTGGGCGCCTGCGTGATGGTGTTTGCGGCCGCGGTGTACTGGGTGGCCTTGCTGAACAGCCACAGCTATCTGCGGTCATACACGCAGGATCAGGCATGGGTGCGGGTGACCCAAATGTCGCGGGCCATTGCCGCGCATGTGGGGTCCATGTTTTCCGGGCTGGACTACACCTTGCGCGATCTGGCCCGGGATTATGAGACGGGAGAGCGAAGCACCTTCTTGCGTGGGGTGCAGGCGCTGCAGACCACCTATCCTTCGGGCACGGTCGTGCAGGTGGCCGTAGCGGATGCACAGGGGCGGGTGGTGTATTCCAGCCTGAATACGTCGGAACAGCCGCCTGAAGTGGTCTCCATCGACGATCGCGAGCATTTCCAGGTGCACCTGAAGGCATCACCACCTTCCGGTATGTATATCGGGCCGCCAGTGCAGGGCCGGGTGTCTCAGCGTTGGAGCATCCAGCTCAGCCGCGCCCTGCACGATCGCCGAGGACAGTTCGCGGGGGTATTGGTGCTTTCGCTGTCGCCGCAGTTTCTGTCGCAGCAGCTGCAAAGCATTTACGACAACCCGCGCGATGTGATCTTGCTGCTGCGCGATGACGGCACCTACCTCGCGCGCTCGCAGCGCCAGGAAGAGGTGCTGGGGCGTCGAGTGTCCGCAGATCGGCAAGTGATGCTCAGTGCGGCAGCGGAGGTGCAAGGCAGCTATGGGCCGGTCACGGGGCCGGATGGCATCCAGCGCCTGTACGCCTGGAGCTGTGTCCATGACTACCCGATCCTGGTCAGCACCGGCCTGGACAGCCAAGCCGTCCATGATCCGCTGAACCAGGCGATTGCACAAAGCTTGTGGCGCAATGGTTTGGGGACGGCGCTGATCTTCCTGGGGGCGATGCTGACGGCTTGGTTGGCCTTTCTGCGCTGGCGCGAAGAGGGTCAGCGCTTGCAAAGCGAACAGCGCTTCGCACGGCTGTCCCAGGAGGTGCCTGGCGGCCTGTTCCAGTATGGCCTGGATGCACAGGGTAATGGCGTGCTGCTGTTCTCCAACCCCGGCTTTTATGCCGTGCACTGCATCGATGCCACGGCGGCGCACGGTGATTTGCAGGCCTTGGTGCGCAGGGTGCATCCAGCCGATGTGCGAGGTTTGAGGGCCTCGATCGCACAGGCCATCGAGGGGCGCAAGACCTGGGTGCACAAGTACCGCGTGGGCTGTCCCGATGGCGGGGTCCGCTGGCTTCATGGCCATGCACAGCCCCAGCCAGAACAGGATGGCTCCTTGCTGTGGCACGGCTACATTCTGGATGTGACCCAGGACGAGGCCTTGCAGAATGCCTTGCGCCAAAGCGAGGAGCGCCTGCGCCTGACGATTGGCGCGGTGCGCGATGGCCTGTGGCAATGGGATTGCGAGAAGGACACGGTGGTGTGGGATGCGCGTTGCTACGAAATCGTGGGGCGTCCCGATCAGTCGCTGGGGACCTTTGGACTCAGCGACTTTGTGGAGCAGTTGCATACTGCCGATCGTGTCAGGGTGTGCGCGCGGCTGGAGCAGCACCTGGCGGAGGGTGAGCCGTTTCGGGTGGAGATGCGCTTGCGCCAGCAGGATGGCGGCTGGCGCTGGGTGGAATCGCGAGGGGAGGTCACGTTGCGGGATCCACAGGGCCGCGCGTTGCACATGCTGGGCATGCACAGCGACATCCAGGAGCGCGTGGACCAGACGCACCTGGTCAGCGCCTTGCTGGACAGGGGCAGTGCGCTGGTGCTGGTGGCCAGCCATGAACGCCAGATGGTCTATGCCAACCAGCGGGCGGCGGAGTACTTCGGGCTGAACCCCCACCGACCGCCCGAGCCTCTGTCGTTCAGGGTGATGCATGGTTCGCAGGAGAGCTTTGAGCGCTTTGGTCCCCTGTACCAGCGGCTGAAGACCGAGGGCGTGGTGCGCGCTGAATGGGAGCTGCGCGGCGGCGATGGTCGCCTGTGCTGGTTCGACATGCAGGGAACGTTACTGGACCCCTCGGATCCCGAGGGCAATGTCATCTGGACCTTGTTCGATGTGGATGCGCGCCACTGCGCGGAGGCCGAATTGGCGCAGACCCGTTTGCGCATGGAGGCCGTCATTGATCGCTTCCCTTCCGGCATTCTGGTGAGCGACAGCAGGGGGCAGACGATCCTGGCGGCCAACGACATGCTGGTCTCCATGCTGGATGTGCCACTGTCGGTGTTGGACCTGGTGGGCCAGAATCTGCAGCGCCTGGTGGACCATCTGCCGGCCGCCGTGGCGGTGGTTTTCAACGCCGACGCGCAGGGCAGTGGGGGCCCGGATGGCGAGCCCGGCCGCATGCTGTACGCATTGCCCGGTGGCCGGCATCTGGAAGTCGACCGCTGGCCGCTGCGCAAGGACCAGCGCGACCTGGGCTGGTGCTGGGTGTTCCATGACGTGACGGACTACAAACAGCGCGAATCGCAGCTGGAAGCGCTGGCGACCTCCGATCCGTTGACTGGGGCGCGCAACCGCCGAGCCTTCCTGGCACAGATGGACATGAAGCTGGAGCGGCTGCGCCTGGGCATGGGGCGCTCGTTCGCCTTGATCATGCTGGATGTGGACCACTTCAAGCGCGTGAACGACACCTATGGCCACGCCGTGGGGGATGAGGTGCTCAAGCACCTGGTGGTGGCCGTCACCAAGGAGCTGCGCAAGGAGGACATGCTGGGGCGCCTGGGCGGGGAAGAGTTCGCCGTCTTGCTGGCGGGGCTGGACCAGGACGTGGCCCTCAAGCGTGCCGAAAGTCTGCGCCAAACCGTGGAGCGCCTGCGGGTCGAGGTGCCGGGGCAGGCGCCCATCCGTTTCACCGTCAGCCTGGGGGTGTGCGTGGTGGCGCACAGCGATGTGTCCGTGGCGCTGTGCCTGGAGCGTGCCGATGCCGCGATGTACCACGCCAAGCGCCATGGCCGCAACCGCGTGACCTGCTGGTCGCCGAGCCTGTCGGAGCTCGATGCCGCCTGAGGGCCGGGTGGGGCGATGTGTCCCTGCCTGGGGTCCTGCCACCGTTGGGTGGCAAGACGTGCGCAGGTGCGGGGCCTTTGGGGTCCGCCCGGGCGCAGCGGTTTTCTACAATACGGGCCAGCGGGGCTACGCCAAGTGGATGCACAGGCGTGGCCCTTTTTCTTGTGGTGCACTTGCCAGTCTTGCGGCCATGCCGTGGCTGGCCAACCTGTTTTCATGCGTTTGTTTGCTTCGATTTCCGAATTTTTCCGCGACAACTACCCTTCTGCCGACCGGCTGGGCGTGCCGGTGGCGCGCTGGCGGCAGAGCATCTACCGCACGGTGTTCGAGAGCAACACCGAGATGGGCAAGCGCTTCGAGCGCCGGCTGACCCTGGCCATCGTGCTGAGCCTGTGCGTGGTGATTGCGCACAGCATTCCGGCGATTGCGCAGGACTGGCGCATGTACTACCTGCTGCGGGGGCTGGAGTGGCTGTTCACCATCGGCTTCACGGTGGAATACGCGCTGCGCCTGATCTCGGTGCGCCGGCCCTGGCGCTATGCGCTGAGCTTTTACGGGCTGGTCGACCTGCTGTCCATCGTGCCCACCTACCTGGCCATCTTCTACCCGGAGGCGCACTTCCTGGCGGCGGTGCGGGCGCTGCGCCTGGTGCGCACCTTCCACATTTTCCCCATCTTCCGCAACTTCCTGAACGAGTACCTGATGCTGGGGCAGGCGCTGCGGGCCAGCGGGCGCAAGATTTTCGTCTTCCTGAGCGTGGTGGCCCTGATCGTCTTCGTGATGGGGGCGCTGATCTTCGTGATCGAGGGGCCGGAGCATGGCTTCACCAGCGTGCCCATGGGCATTTACTGGGCGATCTCGACCGTCACCACCGTGGGCTACGGCGATGTGACACCGTCCACGCCGCTGGGGCGGATCTTTGCCTCCATCATGATGCTGCTGGGCTGGGGCGTGCTGGCCGTGCCCACCGGCATTGTGGGGGCTGAGCTGTCGCGCAATGTGGGCACCAAGGCCAGCCTCAAGGGCGTGGACTGCGAGGCCTGCGGGCTGGAGCGGCACGAGGACGATTCGCGCTATTGCCGCCGTTGCGGCACGCGGCTGGTACTGCCGGGCAGTGCGCCGCGTTTCATGGGCGCGGCCGCGGCGGCCGCCCGGCCCAAGGATGACGCGGCAGCGTCTGGCGTGGACCGTGCCGAGGCACAAGCGTGAATGGGCAGGCGCGCTTCATGGCAACATGTGGTGTGGTTGCCGGCACAACTGCCGGCAGGCAAATTTTGAATTAAGAAGGTGCGTATGAAACAGTGGATGGGGGTGGCCTTGGGGGCCTTGGTGCTGGCCGGTTGTGCCAGCAGTGGCAAAGGCGGCACCGAGGCGGTGGTGCAGGTGCAGGAAGACAAGGCCACGCAGGTGAAAACCGTGGCCTTCGCCCCGCTGCCCATGGACTGTGGGCGCGTGGCGCACTGCCCGACGCTGGGCGTGCGCTGGAGCAGCACCACGCCGAACCGTGCCACCTTGCTGGTGGGCACCTGGGGCGGACAGGCCCAGATCGAGGCGATCGAGTTCAATGCACGGCCACATGCGCCGTTGCGGGTGCGCTCCAAGGCCAAGGATGCGTCGGGCCTGCCCGGCGTGACCGCCTTCGACGTGCCCATGGACACGCTGGAGCGCGTGGCGCTGGGCTCGGCCGCCTGGGTGCGGCTCACCACCACGGGCGCGGTGATCGAGGAGAACCTGTACACCGGCGAACGTTCCAGCCGCGCCGCCGATGCGCTCAAGCGCCTGATGTACGAAGCCTACAAGGGCACGGACAAGGAACTGTCCCTGGGCCTGATCGGTGTCTTCACCGACAAGCCCTACGAGCCCAATTACTACAAATAAGAGCAGCTGGCGCTGATGCTGTCTGTGTTTCAGGTGCCAACGCATCTGAAAAGTAGGAAGATCGCGCGCTGGCTGCATCGATTTGTGTAGCGCATCGCCGTGCCGACATGCGCTGGCGCCATGGTTTTCACCCTCGGCTTGCGCCTGGGCGGCCGCATTTCAGGCATCATTGCGGGTTAGCCCCAGGCTCGCCGATATAACCAATGCATCTTATTACTGGAGCATTGATTCTTTTGCTGTTTTATATCGGCACGTTACATTCCACCATTCCAATTTTTTCGGGCATGCCGCAGGCCATGAGCGGGCGCGTGCCGTGGCTGACTACATGATCGACATTCGGGATCTGACCCTGACTTACCAAGGCCCCAAGGGGCCTGTCGAAGCGCTCAAGCACATCAACCTGCACATCGAGCAGGGCGAAATCTTCGGCATCATCGGGCGCTCTGGCGCGGGCAAGAGCTCGCTGGTGCGCTGCATCAACCTGCTCAACCGTCCCACCTCGGGGCAGATGATTGTCGACGGCCGCGATTTGATGACGCTCGGCGATGCGCAGTTGCGCGCTGCGCGCCATGAAATCGGCATGGTGTTCCAGCACTTCAACCTGCTGTCCTCGCGCACCGTGTACGACAACGCCGCGCTGCCGCTGGAGTTGGCCGGCATGAGCAAGGCGCAGATCCAGGAACGCATCGACCCGCTGCTGGAGCTGGTGGGCCTGTCGCACCTGGCGGACCGCTACCCCGCGCAGATCTCCGGCGGCCAGAAGCAGCGCGTGGGCATTGCGCGCGCGCTGGCGTCCAACCCCAAGGTGCTGCTGTCGGACGAGGCCACCTCGGCCCTGGACCCCGAGACCACACGCTCCATCCTGGACCTGCTGCGCAAGGTCAACCGCGAACTCGGCGTGACCGTGGTGCTGATCACGCACCAGATGCAGGTGATCAAGCAGATTGCCGACCGCGTGGCCGTGATCGATGCCGGCGAAATCGCCGAGATGGGCTCGGTCATCGATGTGTTCACCCGTCCCCAGCAGGCCATCACCAAGAGCCTGATCGACGAGATCGTGCCCCAGGAGCTGCCCGACAGCGTGCTGGCGCGCGTGCAGTCTTTGGCTGCCAAGTTGCCTGCCGGGCAAAGCGGCAAGCTGCTGCGCCTGTCGTATGCCGGCGAGAGCGCCTACGAGCCCATCCTGTCGCACCTGATCCGCGAGCTGGGGTTGGACCTGTCCATCCTGCATGGTCAGATCGACGAGATCCAGGAGCAGACGTTCGGCTCGCTGGCGGTGTATGCCAGCGGCGATGCGGCCAGGATTGAATCGGCCATCGCCCACCTGCGTGACAGCGGTGTGGTGGTGCAGGTGGTGGAAGTGAAGGCGTAAGGGGCGAAGCGATGTTCGAGAATTTTTCGGAAATGATGATCGAGTTGTTCATCGACTCGTTCTGGGAGACGCTGATCATGGTCGGCATCTCGGGTCTGCTGGGCGGCCTGATCGGCATCCCGCTGGGCGTGTTCCTGCGCCTGACCGACAAGGGTGGGGTGCTGGAAAACGCCCCGCTGAACAACACCGTGGGCTGGATCGTCAACGCCATCCGCTCCACACCCTTCATCATCTTGCTGGTGGCCATCATCCCGTTCACACGCTTGGTGACCGGCTCGTCCATCGGCACCTGGGCGGCTGTGGTGCCGCTGACGATTGCCGCAGCGCCCTTCATCGCGCGCCTGGTCGAAACCTCGCTGCGTGAAGTGGACAACGGCCTGGTGGAAGCCGCCCAGTCCATGGGCGCCACCACCAGCCAGATCGTTTGGAAGGTGCTGCTGCCCGAGGCCCTGCCGGGCATCGTGGCCGGCCTGACTATCAGCTTCGTCAGCCTGACGGGTTACTCGGCCATGGCCGGGGCCATCGGCGGCGGCGGTCTGGGTGACCTGGGCATTCGCTACGGTTACCAACGCTTCCTGCCGGACATCATGCTGGCCGTGGTGATCCTGCTGATCTTCTTCGTGCAGGCCATCCAGAGCTTTGGTGACTGGATCGTGCGCCGCATCAGCCACAAGTAAGCCGCTGCTGTGCTACCACGAGCAAGCCGTGCCCTGTGCACGGCTTTTTTCATGGCGGGTGCAGCCTGCGGGGTGGGGGCTTCCAGTGGCCTGGTCACCGTTCGGCGCCCGGTCTTTGCGGACGCGCACAGCATAAGCATATGCGTGTTTACCCTGGGGTGGATTTGCGCTAATTTTGTGCGCACACCTGCTGCCAGGCGCAGCAGGGCACAAGCACCGGGGGCATGCACGGGCGCTGCAGAGCGCCAGCACCTCCTGTGTGATGGAGCGTGGGGGCCTGACTTCCCAAGGAAATGCCATGAACCGCCCGATATTGTCCGATCTTGAATTTGTTGCAGACCTGGGGGTGCAATGGTTGCGCCGCCCGGTGCCCACTACGCCTGGCCTGGCCGCATTGCTCGCCCAGGATGCGCTGAATGCCGAGGAACAGGCCGCGGTGGTGCAGGCCGTGGGTGCCAGCGTGGCCGATGCCTGTGCCACCCATGGCTACCACAGCATGGACCTGGTGGTGCTGCACCCGGCCACGCCGGGGCTGGAGGCCGCACTGCAGCGCTTTGACCAGCCCCACACCCATGCCGACGATGAGGTGCGCTACATCCTGGAAGGCGAGGGGATCTTCGGCTTTCTGGACGCGCAGGGCGAGGAGCGCGTGGTCTGCGTGCGGGCTGGCGACTACCTGCGCGTGCCTGAGGGGGTGGAGCACCGCTTCACACTGACCGCAGTACGCCGTATCAAGGCCCTGCGCCTGTTTACCGACACCGCCGGCTGGGCCGCGCACTACACCCGGCGGACCGTGGGCCCCCTGGTGACGAAGGCGTGAACCTGCCGTGGGGGCAGCGCGGGTGCACTGGGCACCGGCATGCGCCCCATCTGGCCCCATCCGCTGCCTCGTCAGTTTGATCAACGTGTGGGGATGCCCACCCCGGGTGCTGCATCGGCCAAACATGGGGTGCGTGAGGTGAAAGGGCGGCAGTGCGCCCGTGGCGGGTGCGCCACCAGCGCGCCAAAGCTGAGGGTCGTGCTGTGCTGGCTGACAGAGGCAGACCGTCTTGGCTTGCAGGCGGTGGTGGGGCAGGGGCGTACAACCGGGGTTGTGCATGGCATGTCTGCACGCCAGCCAGGAGGTGCCCCCATGAAAGACCATCCATCCCAGGGCGTCACGGCCCGTTCCACCGATCCGGATCTGCTGGAGCAGGCCCGCCCAGGCTGCGGTGTGCCATCGCAGGACCCGGACCCTGCGGCCCAGGTGGGCCTGGATGACGCCGAGATGGCGCGCGAGGTGCGTTCGGCACTGACCGGGGGCGGCATGATCGCCGGGGCCGTGCTGGGCTGCGCCCTGGGCGCGTTGATGGCCGGCGGGGTGGGCGTGGTGCTGGGCGGGGTGGCGGGCAGCGTGCTGGGCGCACTCAGTGCCATGGCCGCGGGGGTGCGCGTGCAGCAGGAAGGCGACCACGTGTTTCTGCACTACTGAGTCGTGGCTTGGGCGTGGCTGGTGCCGCAGGGCGGCGGCAAGGCAAGGCCACACCAGCCGCGACTGCTGACTGCGGCCTGGGCCCGTGCGGGCGCAGGCAAAAAAAGCCCGGGTCTTGCCCGGGCTGTGAATACCTATGACCGTGTACCGCACATGCCGTCAGCCGTATGCGCGGCGGGGCTGGCTCAGAGCTTTTCCTCGTGCAGCTGGGGGGCCGCCTTGCGGAAGCCCTTGGTCAGCCAGGCCAGGTAGATGATGCCCACGGCGGCCCAGCTGATGCCGGCCTTGAGCGAGGTGTCTTCCACCTCCAGCCACAGCGCGCCGATGGAGATGAAGCCCAGCAGCGGCACGACGAAGAAGTTCAGGATGTCCTTGGGCGTCTTCAGGCGGCCGTCGCGGAAGCCGTAGCTGCAGATCACCGACAGGTTCACGAAGCTGAAGGCCGTCAGTGCGCCAAAGCTGATCAGCGCCACCACGAACTCCAGGCTCAGGAAGCCGGCGGTCAGGCAGATCACGCCTGCCAGCCAGATGTTGAAGGCGGGGGTGAAGCTCTTGGGGCTGATGAAGCCAAAGTACTTCTTGGGCAGCACGCCGTCGCGGCCCATCACGTACATCAGGCGCGACACGCCGGCGTGGGCGGAAATGCCCGAGGCCATCACGGTCACGATGGCGAAGCTCAGCACCACGGACTGGAAGAAGGCGCCGCCGACCAGCAGCAGGATTTCAGGCTGGGTTTCGTCGACCAGCTCGAAGTACTGTTCCGGGTTGCCGGGGAAGTACAGCTGCATGAAGTAGGTGGCGGCCACGAAGATCACGCCCGAGATCAGTGCGGTCAGGAAGATGGCGCGCGGCAGGGTCTTCTTCACGTCCTTGGTCTCTTCGGCCAGCGAGCTCAGCGAGTCGAAGCCGGTGAACGAGAAGCACAGGATGGTGGCGCCGGTGATCAGGGCGCCGATTTCGGTGCTGGCGCTCCAGAAGGGGTTGAAACTCCACAGTGCGTCGTGGCCGTGCTGGGCAATGTCGCCCAGGGCGTTCTGGCCGGCGGACAGCTTCTGGTAGATCAGCACGGTGAAGAAGCCGATGATCAGCACCTGCAGCAGCACGATCAGGCTGTTGAAGTTGGCGACGAAGCGCACGCCGCGCAGGTTCACGCCCACCATGATCAGCGACAGGCTGATGATCCAGACCCAGTGGTTGACGTTGGGGAAGAGCTCGGTGAGGTAGATGTTTGCCAGCAGGATGTTGACCATGGGGGACAACAGGTAGTCCAGCAAGGAGGACCAGCCCACCATGAAGCCCGCGTTCGGGTGGATGGACTTTTGCACATAGGTGTACGCAGACCCCGAGGAGGGGTACTTGCGGATCATGTGACCGTAGCTGAGCGAGGTCAGCAGCACGGCGATCAACGCAATCATGTAAGACGTGGGCACGTGCTGCAGGCTGTCTCGCGACACCATGCCGAACGTATCCAGCAGCGTCATGGGCTGGATGTAGGCCAGGCCGATGATGATGACTTGCCACAGGACAAGTGTCTTTTGGAGTTTGGCGACTCCATGCGAATCATGATGGGTGGTCAATTTATCTACCTCTACAGGAAATCAAGGGGTGGTGAACTCGGGCGGCTTGGCCTGGGGACGTGCAGGCCGCTGGGTCAGCAGCAGCGCGTGGTTGGAAAAACGGTGTGGACTGTCATCGGGCATAAAAAATGGGCCTCTGCGGGCCGGTTTGCTTCGTCAAGATCGGGATGCCGATGCGCCATCGTGCGATGACGCAGTGAAATCACGATGTAAAAGCCCCGCTATGTGGGGCATAGCGGGGCCGTGGGGCCACCTGGCGCCCGCCGCCAGGGCGTGGGCAAGGGTGACGGGGGCGCATTCTAGCACCCCGGGTTACATTCGTAACGTGGCGGCTGGGGCGGTGTTGTCTGGGCCGGGTTGGCTAATTTGATAGCGGTTGGCGCCTGCGTTTGCTGCAAGTTGCACCGCAAAGGGGCTGAAATCCAGGTATGGCAAGCGCTGCAAGCTATGGAATTTGCTGCACCCCACATGAAAAAACCCCTGACCAAGGCCAGGGGCTGGAGGGCGGCAGTGGGGCGCAGGACTAGAAGCCCAGCAGCACCGAGCCCTGGAATTGCTTTTCCACAAATTCGCGGGTCGACGGCGACTGGTAGGCCTTCACCAGCTTGCTGGCCCAGGCCTGCTTTTCGTCGCCGGCGCGCACGACCAGGATGTTGACGTAGGGGCCATCGGCACGCTCCAGTGCGATCGCGTCCTTCTTGGGGTTCAGGCCTGCCGACATGGCGAAGTTGGTGTTGATCGCCGAGGCGTCCAGGTCATCCAGCGAACGCGGCAGCTGGGCGGCGTCCAGTTCCACGAAGCGCAGCTTCTTGGGGTTCTCGATCACGTCCAGTGGTGTGGCCTTCAGACCGGCGTTGGGCTTGAGCTTGATCAGGCCCTGGTCCTGCAGCAGCAGCAGCACGCGGCCGCCGTTGGTGGGATCGTTGGGGATGCCGAACTTGGCGCCGGTCTTGAGTTCGTCCAGCTTCTTGACCTTCTTGGAGTACAGGCCGATGGGGAAGTTGACGGTGTTGGCCAGCTTCACCAGCTTGTAGCCGCGGTCCTTGACCTGGGCATCCAGGTAGGGGCTGTGCTGGTAGCTGTTGGCCTGCAGGTCGCCTGCGGCCAGGGCGGCATTCGGCTGCACGTAGTCGCTGAATTCGACGATCTGGATCTTCAGGCCGTCTTTCTCGGCGACCTGCTTGACGTGCTCCATGATCTGGGCGTGGGGGCCGGCGGTGACGCCCACCTTGATGGCGTCCTGGGCGTGCACGCTGAAGGCACCGGCAGTTGCAACCGCCAGTGCAGCTTGGATAAATAGGCGTTTGTTCACCATCTCACACTCTCAAAGAATTGATGCAGCACTGTAATATGGCATCCATATTCTTTGTGAGAATTAATTATTATTTTTATATGACTTTTTGAGATGACAGGCATCGCCCGGTGGGTACATCAGCCCTGGTAATCCGGCGTGGCGGGGCGGGGCAAGGCCATCACCCGGTAGGCCACCACGTCCAGGGCGGGGTAGCTGATGTCCTGGCGGTCGGTCCAGACCTTGGGGGTCAGGGGGCCGACCAGCGACACCACATCGCCTTCCTGCAACTCGCGCAGCTGGTTGCAGGGCACGGGGTCGAACGCCACCACGTTCACGAACAGGCTGCTGGGGCCGTCACCCGTGTTGGCGCGCAGGCCGCCGTCGCCCACGGTGGCACGCATGCGCGCCACCATGAAGGTCTTGCCAAAGCGGTCGGTGCGTTCGCTGGGGTCGGTGGTCAGGCGTCCGGTAATCAAACCTTCGATCATTTTTTTGCTCGGTCGATGCCCAGGTGCTGGGCGAAAAATAGAAATGAATTCGGCATCAAAAAAGGGCTAACAGCATGCTGTTAGCCCTTTTCCTATATCAATGGTCGGCGTGGCGGGATTCGAACTCGCGACCCCTTGCACCCCATGCAAGTGCGCTACCAGGCTGCGCTACACGCCGACAAGACTTAGATTATATGCTGAAAAAACCGGGTTCCTGAGAATTTGGATTTTTTCGCATGCTGGCCAACGGCCAGAAGCCCAGTTCCTCAGCGCGAACACTGCGGAGCTTGGACACAGGCCAAGCGAGAATTTTAGTCCACTTGCACCCGCGTGCCGTACGCGGAATTGCGTATCAGATGTCGTCCAGCAGAGCGTAGGGCAGGGCTTGCAGCTGCAGGGCCTCGCCGCTGGCGCTGCCTGCGGTCAGGGCTTCGCCGGCGGCGCTGATCTGCATGCTGACGATGGCGGCCCAGCCACCGTCCGGGCGCGGGGCGGCCTGCACCACAGTGCCTGTGGCTTGCTCGGCATCGCTGGCCGCAAACACTTCGGCGCCGGCCGACAGAGGGCCGGCGGCATGCACGATGAAGGCGCGGCGCTTGAGCGTGCCGCGGAACTGGCTGCGCGCCACCACTTCCTGGCCGGGGTAGCAGCCCTTTTTGAAGTTCACGCCGCCGACGGACTCATAGTTCAGCATCTGGGGCACGAACTGCTCGAACACCGGCTGCGAGACGGTGGCCACGCCGCTGGCCACTTCGCTCCACAGCCAGGCCTCGGCGTTCAGCGCCGCCCCGGTGGGGACCGGGGTGGCCACCGGTGCCACCCACAGCGCGCGGGGTTGCTGGGCGGCGGGATACAGCTGCACGATGTGGGCGCCGTCGGCCGTGGTCTGCAGGCTCCAGGGCGCCTGCAGGCTGCCCGGTACGGCATCGCCGGCCAGACCCAGCAGCTGGAAGTCGGCGCTGGCATCGCTCAATTTCGCCTTGGCGCGCAGCACGAACATGGACAGGCGCTTGAGGGTCGGCGCCAGCAGGTCGCGGCTGCAGACCAGCAGGATGTCGTCCGCCGCGCGCTTGAAGCCGATGAAGCTGGCCTGCATGCGGCCCTTGGCCGAGCAGAAGGCGGCCAGGCGCGCATGCTGCAGATCCAGCAGCGCAAAGTCATTGGTCAGTTGGTTGTGCAGAAACTGGGCAGCGTCTTCACCCTGTACGCGGATGATGCCGAGGTGCGAAATGGGGGCTATGCCTTGAAGAGTCTGGGTCATGGGTGAATTATGATCCCCGATCTTTTTCATGGGACGCAAAAGGTTGTGCGACGCTTACTCATAGTGCTGTTGTTTTTGGCCGGTATGGCGGCGGTGGTGGCCGGTGCGGCAGCTTGGTGGCTGGGGCAGCCCCTGCGCATGGCCAGCCAGAGCATCGAGCTCGAGGTGGAGCCCGGCACCACGCCGCGCGGCGTGGCGCAGGCGGTGGTCCGCGCCGGTGTGCAGACCGATGCACGCCTGCTCTATTACTGGTTCCGCCTGTCGCAGCAGGATCGCCAGATCCGCGCCGGCAACTACGAAATCACCGCCGGGACCACGCCGCGTAGCCTGCTGCAGAAGCTGGTGCGCGGCGAGGAAAGCTTGCGCGCCATCACCTTTGTAGAGGGTTGGACCTTCCGCCAGATGCGCGCGGCGATCGCCCAGGATGAATTCCTCAAGCACGACACCGCGCAGATGAGCGAGGCCGAGATCATGGCCGCGCTGGAGCGACCGGGCGTGGCTGCCGAAGGGCGCTTCTTCCCCGACACCTACACCTACGCCCGGGGCAGCAGCGAGCTGGCGGTGCTGCGCCGCGCCCTGCGCTCCATGGAGCGCCACCTGGAACAGGCCTGGGAGCAGCGCACGCCCGACACCCCGCTGAAGAGCGTGGACGAGGCGCTGATCCTGGCCAGCATCGTGGAAAAGGAAACCGGTCGCGCCAGCGACCGCGGGTTGGTGGCCGGCGTGTTCACCAACCGCCTGCGCATCGGCATGCGGCTGCAGACCGACCCCACGGTGATCTATGGCCTGGGCGAGGCGTTCGATGGCAACCTGCGTCGCCGTGACCTGCAGGCCGACACGCCCTGGAACACCTATACCCGTGCCGGCCTGCCGCCCACGCCGATTGCCATGCCGGGTAAGGCCTCGCTGATGGCCGCCGTGCGGCCCGAGCCCACCAAGGCCTTCTATTTCGTGGCGCGTGGTGACGGCAGCAGCCATTTCAGCCCGACGCTGGACGAGCACAACCGTGCCGTCAACCGCTACATCCGCGGCACCCCCTAAACTGTGGCGTGCCGCTGTGCGGTGGGGCCCGTGCTGGGCCGCCGCACCCTTTTGATCTGTATTGAGACCTTGTTGTGACCCTCGCTGCACCTTCCGGACTTTTCATCACTTTTGAAGGCATCGACGGCGCCGGCAAGTCTTCGCACATCGACGCGCTGGCCCAGGCCTTCCGCCAGGCCGGGCGCACGGTGACCCTGACGCGCGAGCCCGGTGGCACGCCGCTGGCGGAAAAGCTGCGCCAGTTGCTGCTGCACGATGCCATGGACCCGCTGACCGAGGCCCTGGTGGTGTTTGCCGCCCGCCGTGACCACCTGGTCCAGGTGATCGAGCCCGCGCTGGCGCGCGGCGAGGTGGTCATCAGCGACCGTTTCACCGATGCCACCTTCGCCTATCAGGGTGCAGGGCGGGGCTTCGACTGGCAAAAGCTCCTGGTTTTGGAGCGCATGGCGCAGACGGGGTGCGGGCTGGAGGCCAGTTTGATGCGTGAACCCGATCTGACCATCTGGTTCGACCTGCCCGCCGCTGTGGCGGCCGAGCGTCTGGCCACCGCGCGCGTGCCCGACCGTTTTGAAGCCCAGCCCCAGGCGTTCTTTGCCGCGGTGGCGGATGGCTATGCCCGCCGCTGTGCCCAGGCCCCGGGGCGGTTTGCGCGCATCGACGCGCACCAGAGCCGCGAGGCCGTGTGGCAGCAGGTGACCGCGGTGCTGCAGGCGCGCGGCTGGCTGGCGGGAGGTGCTGCGTGAGCGACGCCGTCACCCCCCTGGCCCCCTGGCTGCAGGCGCAGCACCAATCCCTGATGGCCCAGCGCGGCCACGCCTGGCTGCTGCAGGGCCCTTCGGGCATGGGGCAGTTCGAGCTGGGCATGGCCCTGGTGCGGGCCTGGCTGTGCGAGCAGCCCGGCGCGCACGGGGCCTGCGGCCACTGCGCCAGCTGCCACAGCATTGATGTGCACGCCCATGCCGACCTGTGCGTGCTGATGCCCGAGGCCGACATGCTGGCGCGTGGCTGGCCGCTGAGCGAAAAGGCCCAGGCCGAGATCGACGACAAGAAGCGCAAGCCCAGCAAGGAAATACGTGTCGACGCCATGCGCGATGCGGTGGAGTTCACGCAGCGCACCAGCGCACGTGGCCGTGGCAAGGCGGTGCTGGTCTACCCGGCCGAGCAGATGAACGCCATCACGGCCAATGCCTTGCTCAAGACGCTGGAGGAGCCCCCGGGGGATGTGCGCTTCGTGCTGGCCACAGAAGCCGCGCACCAGTTGCTGCCCACCATCCGCAGCCGCTGCCTGACCCACACCATGCTGTGGCCGCACGAGGCGCAGATGCTGCAGTGGCTGCAGGCCCAGGGCCTGGCCGAGGGGCCGGCCCAGACCTGGCTGCGTGCCGCCGGCGGCCGCCCGCTGGATGCGTTGGCCATGGCCCAGGCGGGCAAGGGGCTGGAGCTGTTCCAGCGCCTGCCCAAGGCCGTGGCGGCCGGCGACGCAGCCATTTTTGCGGACATGAGCCAGCCCGATGTGGTGCAGTGGCTGCAAAAGCTCTGCCACGACCTGATGTGCGTGGCCCAGGGGGCGGCCCCGCGCTACTTTGCCGCGCAGGACCTGCCGGCGCCGCCATCGGCCATGATCCTGGCGCGCTGGGCCAAGTCCCTGGCCCAGGAGGCGCGCACCGCCGAGCACCCGTTCAACGCCGGTTTGATGACCGAGGCGCTTGTCGCCCAGGCCCGCACGGTTCTACACTCCAAGGCCTGACGCCACTTATTTCAGCCATATGAGCATGCAGCCATCACCACCCCGTCCCAGTGTGTTGCAACTGGCCCTCAAGGAGAAAGGGGCTTTGTACGCGGCCTACATCTCCTTGTTTGCTGAAGGCGGTATCTTCGTCGCCACGCCGCGGGAGTTCCGCCTGGGGGACGATGTCTATGTGCTGCTGACCCTGCCCGAAGACCCCCAGCGCTACCCGATTGCCGGCAAGGTCGGCTGGGTGACGCCCGCGGGCGCCGGCGGCAACCGCACGCAAGGCATTGGCGTACGCTTCCCCAAGGACGACAAGTCGGCCCAGCTCAAGGTCAAGATCGAGCAGATGCTGGGCACGGCGATTGCTTCGGACCGACCCACGCAGACCCTGTAAGGCCGCACCGCTTTTTCTGCCATGCCGGCTGGGGCGTGCCCCGGTCGGCATTGTTTTTTGTACGATAGCCCGCTGATGTTTACCGATTCCCACTGCCACCTGAATTTTCCGGAACTGTCGGCCCAACTGCCGACCCTCCTGGAGGCCATGTCCGCCGCCCAGGTGACGCGCGCGCTGTGCATTTCCTGCACCATGGAAGAGTTTCCCGATGTGCATGCGCTGGCGCTGGCCCATGGCAATCTGTGGTGCACCGTGGGTGTGCACCCCGACACCGAGCACATGACCGAGCCCAGCGTGCAGGACCTGGTCGAGCGGGCCGCGCTGCCGCGCGTGGTGGGCATTGGCGAGACCGGCCTGGACTACTACGGCATGGAAGACCGCAAGGGCGGGCGCACGATCGCCGACATGGAGTGGCAGCGCGCGCGGTTCCGCACCCACATCCGTGCGGCCCAGCAGTGCCGCAAGCCCCTGGTGATCCACACCCGTGCGGCGCAGGAGGACACGCTGCGCATCCTGCGCGAAGAGGGCGAGGACGGCCGCGCAGGCAGTGCCGGTGGGGTGTTCCATTGCTTCACCGAAAGCCTGGAGGTGGCCAAGGCCGCGCTGGACCTGGGCTTTTACATTTCGCTGTCGGGCATCGTCACCTTCAAGAGCGCGCAGTACCTGCGCGATGTGGCGGCCTATGTCCCGGCCGAGCGTTTGCTGATCGAAACCGACAGCCCTTACCTGGCGCCTGTGCCCTTCCGGGGCAAGACCAACACCCCGGCGCTGATGCCGTATGTGGCCCAGCAGGTGGCGCAGGTGCGGGGTCTGCGTGTGGAGGAGGTGGCCCAGATGACCAGTGACAACTTTGACCGCCTGTTCACGGGCGTGGTGGGCGGATGAAGCGCCGCGCCCTGTTGCAAGCCGCCGGCGCCAGTGCGCTGGTGTGGGCCTGGCCCGCGCAGGCCAGCTTGGCTGCGGATTTCGAGACCGCCATCATCCGCGACGACTTTGTGCGCGTGCGCGAGCTGCTGCAGCGCGGGCTGGACCCGAACACGCGGGACAGCCATGGTAACCCCGGGGTGGTGCGCGCCATGCGCAACGATTCCTGGCGCGTGGCGCAGGTGCTGCTGCAGGCGCCCGGCCTGCGGGTCAACGATGCCAATCCGCAGGGCGAGACCCCGCTGATGCTGGCCTGCATCAAGGGCCAGCTGGATCTGGTGCGCGAACTGCTGTCGCTGGGCGCGCGCATCAACCAGCCCGGTTGGACACCGCTGCACTACGCCGCCAGCGCCGACGCGCCGCACAGCCTGGCGATTGCGCAGCTGCTGCTGGACGAGCACGCTTACATCGATGCTGAGTCGCCCAATGGCAGCACGCCGCTGATGCTGGCGGCGCAATATGGCTCCCAGGCCATGGTGGAGCTGCTGCTGAATGCCGGTGCCGACGTGCAGCTGCGCAACCAGCTGGGCCTGACGGCGGTGGACTTTGCACGCCGCTCGGACCGCGACTACATGGTGCGCATCCTGCAGACCGCTTACGACGCCACGCGCCGCTCCAAGGCCACGTGGTAGTTGGATGCAGCAATAAAAAGAGCGCTTGACGCTTGCTTCACCTGGGTTTTCAATGGTTTTGGCATTGAACCTCAGGCTGGACAAGCGCCAGGCGCTCTTTTTTTTGTGCAGCCTTTGGGCGGTGAACCGCGCCCTGCAGCGCGGGCGCAGAGGGCATGGCCCGTGCTGGGCGGCGTTGCCTGCGGGCTCAGTGGCCCGTCACATGCGCCTGCAGGCGGGCGTACAGTCCGTTGAGCGCCAGCAGTTCGGCGTGCGTGCCCTGTTCGGCAATCCGGCCGCGCTCCATCACCACCACGCGGTCGGCGTGCTCGATGGTGGACAGGCGGTGGGCAATCACCAGGGTGGTGCGGCCCTGCATCAGGGTCTGCAGGGCTTGCTGCACCAGGCGCTCGGATTCGGTGTCCAGCGCCGAGGTGGCCTCGTCCAGGATCAGCACCGGCGCGTCCTTGTACAGCGCGCGGGCGATGGCCAGGCGCTGGCGCTGGCCGCCGGACAGTTGGGTGGCGTTGTGGCCCACTTCGGTGTGGATGCCCTGGGGCATCTGGCGCACGTGCTCGGCCAGGTTGGCGGCTTCCAAACAGGACCAGACGCGGGCCTCGTCCACGTCGGCGCCCAGGGCCACGTTGGCGGCGACGCTGTCGTTGAACATCACCACATCCTGGCTGACCATGGCGAACTGCTGGCGCAGGTAGTGCAGGTCCCAGTCCGGCAGGGCCACGCCATCCATCAGCACCTCGCCGGCTGTGGGGTCCAGAAAGCGGGGTAGTAGATTGACCAGGGTGGTCTTGCCGGCGCCGGACGGGCCGACCAGGGCCACCACTTCGCCAGGCTGCACCTGCAGGCTGACCTGTTGCAGGGCGGGGGCCTTGTCATCGCCAAAGGACACGCTGATGTCCCGCAGGGTGATGGCGCCACGCACCTCGGCAGGGCGCTGCGTGCCGCTGGGCTCGGCGCTGCTGTCTTCCATCAGGGCCAGGCCCCGCTCCAGGGCCGCCACGCCGCGCGTGATGGGGTTGGCCACGTCGGCCATGCGGCGCAGCGGGGCGATCAGCATCAGCATGGCGCTGATGAAGGCCACGAAGCTGCCCACGCTCACGTTCTCGCTGCGGCCCTGCCACAGGGCGATGCAGATCACCGCCGACAGGGCGATGGCCGCCATCAGCTGGGTGGTGGGCGTCATCGCGGCGGAGGCGATCGTGGACTTGATGTTGAGCTTGCGCAGCTCGCGGCTCAGGCCCACAAAGCGCTGGGCCTGGGCCTGCTGGGCGCCGTGCAGGCGCACCATGCGGTGGGCCAGCACGTTTTCCTCGACCACATAGGCCAGGGCGTCGGTGGCCTGCTGGCTGCTCTTGGTGATGCGGTACAGGCGCTTGGACAGCGTTTTCATGATCCAGCCCACGGCGGGCACGATGAAGGCCACGGCCAGGGTCAGCTGCCAGTTCAGGTACAGCAGATAGCCCAGCAGCGCCACCAGGGTGAAGCCGTCGCGCGAGATGGCCAAAAAGGCCTGGACCAGCTGCGTGGCACCGGTCTGCACCTCGTACACCACGGTGTTAGACAGCGCACTGGCCGATTGCTTGGCAAACAGGTCCATCTGCGCGACCTGGATGCGGGTGAACAGGTCTTTGCGCAGGCGCAGCATGCCTTCGTTGGCGATCCGCGAGAGGGCATACTGGCCCGCGAACTGCGCCACGCCACGCACCAGGAACAGCCCGATAATGAATAAGGGCACCATCCACAGATTGAGCGTGCCTTGGGTGAAGCCGCTGTCTAGCAAGGGCTGCAAGAGCGCCGGAATCAGGGGTTCCGTGGCAGCGCCCACCAGCGTGGCCAGGATGGCAATCCCCCAGGCCATGCGCTGCTGACCAAAATAGGGCGCCACCCGCACGAGCCGCTGGCGCAGGGTCAGGTCGCTGGTGGCGGGGGCCGCCATGCGAATGTTTTTGTCGGTGTTTTGCATGTGGGCCAGGATTCTACGTGCCCGCTGTACCCACCCTCTTAAACACATTGACACAGCGACTATGTGTCCAGACCCGCACAAGTGTGTGTAACATCCTAGGGAGCACCCGGAGCCTAATCCGGCACATGATGGCTGCGCATGAATACTGAACACCAATCCCCCCTCCATTCCCTGCAGGCGCTCACGCCGCTTGCTTCACGCCGCTCCCTGCTGGCCGCACTGGCCGCATCCCCTGTCCTGCCTGCACTGGCCCAGTTCCGGGTCGAAGTGACCGGCGTGGGCCTGACCCAGCTGCCGATTGCTTTGCCGAGCTTTCGCGGTGAAGAGGGTGCCCCCCAGAAGATTTCGCAAATCGTGCGCGCCGACCTGGAGCGCAGCGGCCAGTTCCGCAACGTCGATGCCAGCAGCGAGCGCCTGGACGAAACCTCGCGCCCCGACATGGCGCAATGGCGCCAGCGCGCCGCCGACGCCCTGGTGACCGGTAGCATCACACGCATGGCCGATGGCCGTTTTGATGTGCGCTTTCGCCTGTGGGATGTGGTCAAGGGGCAGGATCTGGGTGGCCAGGGCTTTGCCGTCACCCAAGCGGACCTGCGTCTGGTGGCGCACCGCATCTCGGACTTCATCTATGAAAAGCTGACCGGCGAGCGCGGCATTTTCTCGACCCGCATCGCCTACGTGACCAAGGCCGCCAAGCGCTATGTGCTGTGGGTGGCCGATGCCGATGGCGAGAACGCCCAGTCTGCGCTGTCCAGCACCGAGCCCATCATCTCGCCCGCCTGGTCGCCCAACGGTGGCGAGCTGGCTTATGTGTCGTTCGAAGCGCGCAAGCCCGTGGTGTATGTGCATGAGGTCGCCAGCGGCCGACGTCGCCTGGTGGCGAACTTCCGCGGCTCGAACAGTGCACCGGCCTGGTCGCCCGATGGCGCCTCGCTGGCGGTGACCCTGACGCGCGATGGTTTGTCGCAGCTGTACCGCATCAGCTCGCAGGGTGGTCAGCCCACCCGCCTGACGCAGAGCAATGGCATCGACACCGAGCCCGCATTCTCGGCCGATGGCAAGACCATCTACTTCGTCAGCGACCGTGGCGGCTCCCCCCAGATCTACAAGGTTGGTGCAGGCGGCGGTGCGGCCCAGCGTGTGACCTTCACCGGGAACTACAACATCTCTCCAGCAGTCAGTCCAGATGGTCGCTGGTTGGCCTACATCTCGCGCGTCGGCGGTGCCTTCAAGCTGTACGTGATGGACTTGGATGGTGGCACTGCCACCGCTGTCACAGACACCAGCGATGATGAAAGCCCGAGTTTTGCGCCCAACAGCCGCCTGATCGTGTACGCGACCAAGCAAGGCGGGCGCGAAGCCTTGATGACGACCACCTTGGACGGCAAGATCAAGGCACGTCTGGCAGGGCAGGGTGGTGAGATTCGGGAACCCGATTGGGGCCCTTATCAAAAATATTGAATTGACGTAAACCTTTGTTAGCGGGTTGCGTTCTATTAATTACCTAGTAATTCCTAGGCAAGGAGAATTTTGATGATTACGTTTAAGCGAGTTTCTATCGCATTGTCCGTGGCCGCCCTGATGGCTGGCTGCTCTTCCGGCGTCAAGCTGGACGAAAACGCCAACGCTGGCAACAACAACGGTGGCGCCAACACTTCCGGCTCCGCCAGCGGTGTGGCCGGTGTGGATCTGACAGGCGGTCAAATCGCTGCCGATGGCGGCCCCAAGGGTGTGGGTCGCGTGGTGTACTTCGACTTCGACAGCTTTGTCGTGAAGTCCGAAGCCCAAGGTCTGGTGGACGCCAACGCGCGCTTCATCAAGGCTGACGCTGCTCGCAAGGTCACCATTGAAGGTCACACCGACGAGCGCGGTGGTCGTGAATACAACCTGGCTCTGGGCCAAAAGCGTGCAGAAGCTGTGCGCCGTTCCCTGAACCTGCTGGGCGTGAGCGACAGCCAAGTGGAAGCCGTGAGCTTTGGTGAAGAAAAGCCTGCTGCCGCTGGCAGCAACGAAGCTGCGTACTCGCAGAACCGTCGCGCTGAAATCTCCTACCGTTAAAGCATGAGCATTCGCAATGGATCTTTGCGGATGAGTGTCCGTGTACTGGCCGCTCTGGGCCTGTGCACGGTCCTGGTTCATCCGGCATACGCCTTCCTGGAAGATGCGGAAGCACGCCGTGCCATTCTGGAATTGCGCCAACGCTTTGACACCAGCACCCAGGAAACGGCCCAGATGCGTCGCAGCCTGCTGGACTTGCAGTCGCAAATTGAATCCATGCGGCGCGAAATCGCCCAGCTCACCGGCGCCAATGAGCAGCTGGAACGCCAGGTGGCGGAGCTGCAAAGCCGCCAGAAAGATCTGGCCAAGGGCTTGGACGATCGCTTGCGCAGGTTTGAGCCCGTGCAGGTGCAGGTCGATGGCCTGGAGTTCTCGGCGGATCCTGCGGAAAAGCGTGACTTTGATGCCGCGCTGGAGCAGTTCCGGGCTGGCGACTTTGCCGGTGCACGCAAAGCCTTTGCGAACTTCGTGAACAGCTACCCCAACAGCGGGTACATGCCTTCTGCGCGGTTCTGGCTGGGCAACACCCAATATGCCGGCCGTGACTACAAGGAAGCGATTGCCAATTTCCGCTCCATGCTCAAGGCCGCGCCGCAGCACACCCGTGCTGCCGATGCCTCGCTGTCCATTGCGAACTGCCAACTCGAATTGAAAGATACCAAGGGGGCGGTCAAAACCCTGCAAGACTTGGTGCGCGACTACCCGGCCTCGGAAGCGGCAAGCACCGCCAAAGAGCGCCTGCAACGTTTGAAGTGATGACGGCATCAAACCCTGTGCACAACTCTATCGCCGGCCCTGCCGGCGATGATTTTTTGGGTACTGCAGATCTGCAGCGTCGCTTTGCCGGGCTGGAGCGCCTGTATGGCGTGCAGGGCGCGGCCCGCATCCGGCAGTCCCATGTCGCCGTGATCGGTGTGGGCGGTGTGGGCTCCTGGGCGGCCGAGGCATTGGCGCGCAGTGGTGTGGGCACCTTGACGCTGATTGACCTGGACAACGTGGCGGAGTCCAACATCAATCGCCAGATTCATGCCCTCACCGGCACGGTGGGGCAGGCCAAGGTGGATGCCATGTGCGACCGGATCGCGCAAATCAACCCGGCGTGCGTGGTGCATGGGATCGAGGAATTCGTAGAGCCGGCAAACTGGCCTGCCATCCTGCCGGCTGGGGTCGATGCGGTCATTGATGCCTGTGACCAGGTCAAGGCCAAAGTGGCGATGGCCCAGTGGGCGCGCCGTGCCAAGCGGTGCTTCATCAGCGTGGGCGCGGCAGGCGGTAAGCGCCTGGCGCACAAGGTCGAGGTGGATGACCTGTCCCAGACCACGCACGATCCCTTGCTGGCGCAAATGCGTTACCGCCTGCGCAAGGAGTTCAACGCCCCGAAGGAAGGCAAGAAGATGGGCGTGATGACGGTGTTCAGCCGCGAATCGGTGGCACCTCCGGATGCCTCCTGCCAGCTTTCGGGTGCAGCGGACAGCAGCCTCAACTGCAGTGGCTATGGCTCGGTGGTGGCGGTGACGGCCACCTTCGGGCAGTGCGCGGCAGGCTGGGTGCTCGACGAGATCGCGCGTTCTTCAAAAAATGGTGCAATTTCCCAGAGCGTCTGAAAACCGATGCTACAATCTAGGTCTTCGCTAGCTAAGCAGCTTGTTTTGCAAAGCTACAGGTCGGGTCTTTAGCTCAGTCGGTAGAGCAGCGGACTTTTAATCCGTTGGTCGCGAGTTCGAATCTCGCAGGACCCACCAAAGAACACAGCCCCGTGTAGCAATACACGGGGCTTTTTCTTTGCTCATATATTTGTAGTGGAAGCCGCATTTATGGGGCTTTTCGTTTGGGCGTTGTGCGGGTTTTTTTGCCAACCAACGCGACTGCGCTTTGCAGCGTCTGGGTGGCAAGGTGGCTGTAGCGTTTGGTGCTGATTGCCGACTTGTGCCCCAGCACTCCGCCCACGGTGTAGAGGTCAACTCCTGCATTGATCATCTCGCTGGCCGTGCTGTGACGCAGATCGTGCAGCCGAGCATGCCCATACCCAGCAGCCCTGGCGCCAGCCTTGAAAGCCTTGCTCACGGTCCACTTGGTTGGCTGCACTGGCCACAACGATGGGTTGCGCACAATGTGAGCAATTCTGTGATGAATTGGCACCACGCGCGGCAACCGTTCTTGGTGTGCTGTCCGTCCAGTTCGAACACATCGCTTCCAGCGTGTACCTTGGCATGTCCCACTTCTGCTGCACGCATGCCGCTGTAGAACGCAATCCTGATCGCAGCCCGAGCTTTGCCCGGTTTGATTCTGCGGCAGATGGCCAGGAATTCCGGGCGCCCAAGGTAGACGTGCCGCTCATTACGCACCTTGGGCATGCTCACACGCTCTGCGGGGTTGCTGTCGCCCAGGCCGTGGTGCTTCCATGCGTAGCGGCAGGCTGCCCGCAGGTAAGAGAGGCGGTTGCGCACCGTGGCCGCAGCCATGGGCTTCTTGTTGTCGTCCACCGGCTTGTAGCTCAGTGCAATCGCCGGCAGGGCGGTGAAGGGCTTGCCTGCGTAGGCTTCGTAGCAAGCCTTTAGCTCGCGCACGATGTTGTCAAAGCTCTTGAGTGCTGGGGCGTGGTGCTTCAAGTACAGGAGCACTGCATCTTCGATCAATGGCTCTGGTTTGTTGACGCCAGCTGCAACGGCGTGGAGTCGTTTGGTTTCCTCGAGGTCGAACTTTTGCGCTTCGGCTTTGGTGTAGCCTTTTGGAAGAAGGCGGCTAGCCCGCTGCCGCTGGCCCGCAATAACCTGGTCGAACTCAAAGCGCCAACGCTGGTTGCGGGTGTCGAAACGGATCGGCATGATTTTTTGTACTCCTCAACATCGGATTGCTCAAAGCGAACTGCGGCGCCAAACCTGTAGCAGTTCAGGCGCCCGGTTTTTGCGAGTTCGTAGACTGTCCGCTCACTCAGATGGTGCTGGAGAAAGTGAACCATGACGCCAAGCGTACGGAAGCGCTGATGAAGCTCATAGGCCCATTTGCGGGCCCCGAATCAACAGGGGGTGCCCGATGAGCAAGCAACTGCCATGGTTCCGCGTGTACACACGCATGGTCGATGACGACAAGCTGAAGTTGCTGGCCTTTGAAGACCGCTGGCACTTTGTGGCGCTGCTGTGCCTGAAGGGTGAGGGGCTGCTGGACAGAGGGGGGATGCCCCCGGTCTGTTGATGCGCAAGGTGGCGGTCAAGCTGGGCCTGGACGTTCGTTCCCTGGAGGAAGTGGCGCCCCGCCTGGCTGAGGTTGGCTTGGTAGACCAGGCCACACTGCAGCCGGTGAAGTGGGATGGCCTGCAGATGCGCAGCGATACCGACACCACTGCCGCCGAGCGCAAGAAAGCGTCAGCGCGCGCGAGAAAAGGCCGCCAAAGCCGCGCCCAGCAACGATGTCACGGGTGATTCCGTACCCGACACGGATGCGTCACGCGTGACTGGTACGGATGTCACGCGTACAGATACAGATACGATTGGCGCAACCTGGTGGAGACCAAGATGCACGGCATCAAATGGTTTACTGAACTGGGCTGCCCGCACACGGTGGCTATGGCATATCCACGTTTGGTGGAACGTCTGGCCTCAGGCTGATTTATGCAACAACGTCGCTCATCATTAAAGTCACAGCAAGCGAGGGACTCGAAGAAATGATTGGAATTTCTTTCCTAGCGGTTGGGCTATTTTGGGTATGGCTGAGTTGGTTTCTGGCGTCACACTTGCCCAAGTGGATCGGCATCGCCACGCATGTAGGGCAACGGGTGCTCACTGTCGCCGTGTTCATGCTGCTCATGGTTGTGCCATTTGTGGATCACATAGTGGGGATGCGGCAGTTTGAGAGGTTGTGCGCTGAGGAGACTGGGTTGCAAATCTTTCCAAAGGTTGTGGACACGAAGCGTGGTGTCGAGACGTCTTCGGCGCGGGAACTGGTTGGTGGGACTGCAATACCGATAAGCAGAAGCGTGAGCACCATAAGTGACTTGGATACAGGAGAAGTGATTGCTCGGTACAATCACTTCACCACTCGTGGTGGTGTGATTGGGGGATTGCCGATGCTTGGCGGTGAGCATGTTTGTTCGATTGACGGGCCTCGTCATCCCAAGTACGAACAATACAGGGCACTGAAAAAACAAATTCACCTTACATACGGACAACCAGAATGAACTCCATCCAAGCCGCACCTGCTGATCGACAGCACCGCGGTGAAGATGCTGGGTGAAGGTGAGTGGATGCCGCTGCGGCCGAAGCCGCCGATTGGGTGGGGCGCCAGTACAAGCCCAACCCCCAGGAGCTGCCAGAACACGCCGCCCAGGGCGGACCGGCGGATGTGGGTGAGGCGAACGAGCAGCGCCGCCTCAAAAAAGTGGTGCAGGCCAAGGGGGAGGAAGCCAGCGCGCGCGCCCAGGCCGATGCGCTGCAGGAGCAGGGCAATGCAGCGGCCCAACTGGCTGCCAAGCACGACCTGGCAGCCCTGCGCCGCAAGAAAACCGACGAGATGAGCACCGAGGAACTGCAGGCCCTGGCCGCAGACCTGGGCCCCCGCCATGTGCGCGCCAAGCGGTTGCAGCAAGCGATTGCAGAGCGCGAGGCCTATCCGTCAATACATGACAGACTCAATCTTTGACCGGCTTATCGGGATCAAGAATGTCTTCCCGATAGTCTTTGAGGATTGTCGAAAGCTGCTGATCGTTGCGAGTGAAATTCCGACAGCGATAACAAATAAGCCGGTGCTGAGCAGCCCAGAAACGGTCGATAGCGCCTGCTTCCTCGGATTGCCCCGATGTGATGTGAAAGATGTATTGCTTGCAAGTCATCATTGACTGGCACCTCCGAACCATTTCTGGCTCAAGCACAGCTGTATTTGTTTGCGGGCCCGGCTCATGCACTGCCAGTAATCGGTTTTGCTCAAGCCCAGAGTGGCGCAGATTTCATCGGCATCGCACTCCAGAAACTCCTTCATGCTGAACACCTGGGCAGGCTTGGTCGGTAAGTTGTGCACGCACAAATCGACCACGGCAAAGAACTGATCTGTTTGCAGCCGTTCGTCTGGCCTGTGCCAGCCTACAGGAGCGACGCCTTCTATCCAATGGCTGCGCTCATTGAACAAATAAACATCCAGATCGTCCGAAAACGCTTCGCAGTAGCTGACCTCCCCGCTATAGCGCTTGCGTAGTCGATCCGTGATTTTGTTTTTGAGAATTCCGAACAAGTAGCACTTGGGGTCTACAGCTTGCAACTTGTTGAAATCGATCTCCAACAATGCAATCAACGCATCTTGCACTGCGTCCTCAGCTTCCTCGCGTGGGCTTAGATGCAGGCAAGCAAATCGAAGCATCGGCCCACGCCATTGGCATATCCACTGCGACCTGTCGTCGATCACGAGACTCATACGGTGTATTGCTAGGTAGAGGAAACTCGCTTGGATGCGCCCTGATTGGACTTTGGCGACATGCTTGCTTGCGCTGCATCCAAAGAAAATCGCCCAGGTCCTTGGGTCAGCACGGCAAACAGCATCAGCCCCAGCATGAGAGGAACCTTAAACCCCAGGCCTTCATCGGTTTCAATCGCCCGCCAACCTGCCCAGCCCAGATCAAAGTGCACGGTATAGACAGCGATGTAGGTGATGTAAATCAGGCCCAATGCCGCGAATCGGCCCTTGTACCCCAGTAGCAGCAAAAAGCCCAGCACGACCTCGCCGATGCCGGCTGCCAGCCAGTTCAGTTGTGCTCCCAGGAACTGATGGGGGAAAGGAAAGTCCAGACCTGCAAACCATGCAGGAGCAGAGCCGCCAGCGCTCAATTTGGTCCAGCCGGCGAACAAAAACTCTTGCGCGGCCCATATTCTGAGTCCCAGCAGTCCCAGGTCACGCATGTGTGTCTGTGCTTTCTCGCCCCAGATAAGCAATAAATTCATGATGCAAATCTCCGTAATACGGTGATGTCCAAGCGGATTGCCGCACGAACCCTTCAATCAGCAGGCGCCACGCCTGCTCTCCCAATTGCTCCCGCAGGGATGGGAAATTGGCCTCCACCATCTGGCTGGCGCCCAGATAGACCAGATACCGGTATGCACGAAGTCCTGCCAGGGTGTACCCTGCCGGCACTGTCTCGCTGCGCCCCCTCACGTAGTCATAAAAGGCGTTAGACATGTGAGTTCCTGGTTGAGTGTGTCCATAGACGGCACATCGTTATCCCACTCCAGCAGCACTTGTAGGCCATGGGTGCGCTGAAGTTGGCGGGCCATGGTCATGGTTTGCTCTTCCACGGTCTCGCTGTGGGTGTCAATGAACAGGCCAAAACGAGCATCGAACTCATGGCCAGCCACATGGATGTAACTGACTCGCGTCAGATCCACACGCGCAACAAACTCCTGCAGACTGTGTTGCCCATGGTTCTTGTAATTGACCACGATGTTGTTGAGATCCAGCAGCACACCACAGTCGGCCCATTCGGCGACAGCGCCCAAGAAGTCGGGCTCAGGGATGTCACCAATATTGGTGTACCAAGTGCTGTTCTCGATCGCAATTTGCTGCCCCAGGACGTCCTGCACCTGGCGGATACGGTCTCCCACCCGCTGGACCTCTTGCTTGGTGAAGGGGATGGGGAACAGGTCATACAGCTGATGGGCGTCTCCACTGGCCGCCAAGTGGTCTGAATACCTGATGGTCCCCAGCTCATCCATCAAGGCGCGGACATCCCGTAAAAAACTGTGATCAATGGCACTGTCTCCGCCCAAGTTCAGAGACACACCGTGCAGGTGCACAGGCCGGCCGGATGCTCGCAGCCTGTGCAAAGGGCTGCGATCACGTCGTATCCAGTTCTCGGGGGCAACTTCAAAGAAGTCAGCCAGAACCAGCGACATGTCCCAGTCGGCCATTTCGCGGCGATAACCCAATCCGGCCATGGCCATGCTCCTTCACTTCTTGGAACAAGCAGCGTCTTTTTTGGAGCAGGCCGCATCTTTCTTGCTGCACGCACTGTCTTTTTTGCTGCACGATGCATCGCACTGGGCGCCAGGTTTGCAGGTCGTTTCCTTCTTGCCGCAGGTTCCCGCGCCGCACTTTTGCTCAGCAGCGCCTGCAGCCCAGGCCGAAGAAGCAATAAGAGCAGCAGCAATCGTTGCAACAGATTTGATGTTCAGGGCGGACATGTTTGACTCCTAGAAAATGGCATGCACAAGACGTGCACGGTGATCTAGTCGTACCGAGATGCGGATTCCTGACAGAGTTTCGAAGATTATTTTTTTCAGTAATTTCTCACCCAGCCGATGGGGTACGGGGCGGCGTTGAAGAGACTGAAGGCTCTTTTCAGGAGCACCAGCCATGGGGGCATCTTCTACCCCAAGGGTAAAACCTAAATTCTGAACGCGAAGATGGACTTGGAGACCGCCAGCATCACGGCGGCCCTGGTCAAAAATACCTTGCCGTCGACGCTGGCCATGAGTGCCTGTCGGCCTTGGGTGCTCATGTGATCGACACCACCTTGGGCGAAGCGGTGTTCAATATGATCGGCTGCCAGCCTGCACAGCGTGGGGGATGTGCAGGAAGCATAAAGCTTCATGCTGTTATCGCTTTCTCCACCAAAGCAAAATCCCAGTCAAACCATACCCGAATAATGTGACGCCAAAAATAAAGGTGATCACCATCCAGGATATTCCCCATAACTCACCCGTATGTAATGGGTAAATGTATGAATATGCTCTGGTGCCAAGATCCAGTGTCGCCCAATGATTGATCTGGAGAATCTGGGCATTGCTTGGGTCGAGCCACAACGAGGTTAATCCGTTTGGATGCGGGTCGTCGGCCATGCGCATGCGAATTCTGATTGGCTGGTCTGGCTTGGCTGGAACTTGGATATAGCCAATGCTCGCATTCGCGTAGGTTGAACGAGCTCGATCCACTGCCAATGCGATGATGTTGCCTGACGGTGCGCTTGCTTGAACCTTCGGGGCCACGGTGGCGGTGCCACCGCTGAGATAGGTCACGGCTTGTGCGAAGGGCTGCCAAGTCATGTATGCCCCCGAGGCAACCGACACCAGAACTCCAATGCCGAGGATTGCTCCGGTCACTCTGTGCCAGTCAAACAGCGCTCGCAGGCTGCTTGCAGTCAATCGGATATTGAATGCTTGGCTCCAACGCTTGGGCCACCACAGGTAAAAACCTGAAGCGAGTAGACACAGGTATGCGAATGCAGAAAGGGTAAGTACGATTTTACCGATTTCTCCTGCAAACAAATGGCTGTGGAGGGCAAAAAGAAAGCCCATCGTCCCTTCTGTTTCAGCGCGGCGACCAAGAATTTCTGCAGTCGTTGGATTGAGATAAATAGTTCCGCGCCAAGGACCACGAATCAAAGCGTGCAGGGACTCTTCTGGCTGTCGCGGAGGCCTTAGCGTGATGCTGGATGACGCATCAACCTCATTTTTCAAAGCGGCTAAAACTGCAGGGTAATCGACAGTGCTGGAGTTGGGTGCCGTAAAAATGTGATGATTTAAGGCTTTATCCAGCGGGTCCGCAATCAGCATGGCGCTGCCACTCACAGCAGCCACAGTCAGAACTAGGCCCAAACTTAAGCCTATCCAACGGTGTACTTTCAGCCAAACCCGCCGCACGCGGGCGCGTGCGGCTGAGTTTGACACCTGCTGGTGCTTACCAAGCATGCTTGTACGAAGCGTGGAATGTCGCACCCGATGCAGCAGCGTATGCCACATTGCCGTACACGCCAGGCGTCACTACCGTCTGAGCAAAAGTGTTGTGATACTGACGGTTGAGCAAGTTGTTGATGCCGAAAGTCAATGTTCCCTTTTTGCTGACCTTGTATTGACTCATCCAATCAAGGACCGCGTAATCTTCGATCCTGTTTTGGTAAGGCGCAGTGCTGGTGGAGGCAAAGCGATCACGCACGCCGCTGTATGCAAGCTGCAGGCGGTTGAACCATTTCGCATTCGTTTGGTGTTCCACATACAAGGTGAGCTTGGGAGGCGAAATTGCATCATTGCCCAGGTAGCCAATCTCCTGGCCTGATGCCGTGTACTTTTTGCCCTCAACCCAAGAGAACGTACCCCCTGTGCGCCATGCTTTGCTCAGTTGGTGGTCCAGGGTTGCCTCAAAGCCATAGATCTTTTCTGGCGCGCGCAAGACCGCAGAGTTCAAGCCACCAGAGCGTGCACCAAGGTCGTTTTCACTCCAGAACACCGCAAAACTCGCTTGGGTCTTGTCCCAATTGGCTCGCACACCGATTTCGTAGTTGTCCACGACCTGCGGCTGTGTATTCAGCGTTGCAAACGAGCTGCCTGCTGGTGCACCACGCAGCGTCAAGCCCATGTCGGGCAACGAAAAGCCTTGGTTATAGCTGGCGTAAAGGTTGATACGGTCATTGAGGTCGTACACCGCCCCGACGTTGTACAGCGTGTCCTGGTAGCTTTTTTTGCCGCCACCCACAGCACCGCCGTTGATGTTGGTGAAGTCTTTGACATCCACATCAAACCGGTCATGGCGCAGGCCGCCGCGCAGCAACAGCTTTTCGGTGGCTTGCCACTCAAACTGTGCAAAGGCGCCGGTGCTGTTGATGTCGTACGGTGGCACCCAAGTAACCACCTGGCCCGTGTTCTGGAACACGCGCCCCCCAGTTGCCGCGTAGACGGCTGGGTCGTTCACGTAGCCGGACTGCGAAGTGGTTTCGCGGATATGGTCCAGACCCCAGCTCATGGTCACCCCATGTTTGTCTGACAACAGGGTGTCGAACTCCAGGCGGCCACCGTTCTTGGAGGAGTCAATAAAGGACTGGAAGATCTCAGGGCCAGCGCCAGAGCCGTTGTGGCGTCTGAAGGGGGCATACACCGTTGTGTACTCGCGCGTGAACAGCTGGGCGTGCATCTTGCTGCTCCAGACATCCTTGTTGTGATAGTCCAGCGACAGCTGGCTGTTTTCCGTACCTTCCTTTTTATCGAGGCTCAGCCCGGAGATGGCGCGAGACTTGTGGCCTCGCAAAGGTGCGCCAGGAACGGAGGGGTCGGTTGTGTAGTTGGTGTCCTGGTCGGCCTTGTAGGCCTGTGCCGTCAGCTGAATGCTTTGTGTCCCATCGATCTTGTAGCCCAACTTGCCCAGCAAGCTGTAGCTTCGCGTTTCAGCCAAGCTGCCTTGGTTGGCGCCAGAGGGGGGGATGCGATCACCATCGGCATCGAAAAATGCCCCGGTTTGCTCTACAGCCATGTTGAGCATGAAGTCCAAGCCATCCTTGGACCCCGAGGAGGTGTGGCGAACCGTGGTTCCCAAACTGTCAGAAGGGTGCGACAAGGACAGGTTGCCACCTACTTCGGTCACGTGGCTCACAGGACCGTTGCCTTTGCGAGTGATGATGTTGACCACGCCGCCAGTCGCGCCGTCGCCATAAATCGCTGTGGCTCCGCGAATGACTTCAATGCGTTCGACCGCCGAAGGATCGATCAGCGTCAGGATGCGTGCGCCGTTGCGGTTGGTGCTTTGCGGCACACCGTCAATCAAGACATTGATGTTGCGTCCCCGCAGTGTCTGAGTGAAGGTGCTGGGAGACTCTCGCCCGAGGCCGAACCCCGGCACCAGCTTGCCCAAAATATCCCCCAGTCCACTTCCTGCGCTTACCTGTTGCTCGATCTCTTCGCGGCGCACCACGGTGATCGATTGAGGAACAGAGTTGACGAGTGCCTCTGAGCGCGTGGCTGTCACAGTCATCTCAGCAAGTGCGGGCTGGGATGCAGACTCTTGGGAATGCGCTAGTGACGTGCATACCGCCGCCACGGCCATGACCAGGGCCTTGTACTGGAAACCAATTGAAGAAGATGCGCACGGCTGCGCCTGTAGAGGATTGCTCTGCATAAGTTGAGGTTCGGAGAGATTGAGGGCTTTTGGGTCAAAGCCTTGAATGCCTGAAACCGTGCCTTGCAACCATGCAGCCGCTGGGTAAGACGCCTAGATCACGCCGAGCAACGGCAGACCTAGACCGCTAGGGGGCTACCCCTGCTTCAGAGAATTGAATTTTATACAAATGAAAACTATTTGTATTCAATGAGTAAAGTTTTTGTGTATGCCACGTAAAGTTTTGTGCACTATTTAAGCGCTAGGCACCTTTTTAGCTGGGGCTGCGCTTGCACTTGGTCCTCATTGTGTCGCCCCGCCTAGGTGTGGCAGCAGGAGGCCGTGCTGAAGAGACTGAAGGCTCTTTTCAGGAGCCCCAGCCATGGCCAACACCTTCTACCCCAAGGGTAAAACCAAGATTCTGACCGCCAAGATTGACTTTGAGACCGCCACCATCAAGGCGGCCCTGGTCAAGAACACCTACGCCTTTGACGCGGGCCATGAGTTCCTGTCGGCCCTGAATGGTCACGTAATCGACGCCCAGGAGTTGACCGGTAAAACCGTGGTCGATGGTGCGTTCGATGCCAACGATGTGAGCTTTCCGGCCCTGGCCGCCGGCAACACGGCCCGCGCCGTCGTGCTCTACAAGGACACGGGTGTGGCGGGCACGTCCGCGCTGATCGGCTACCTGGACGATGTGCCAGGCCTGCCGGCGCAGACCAGCGGGGGCGAGCTCAAGATCACCTGGAACGACCAAGCCGACAAGATTTTGGCCATCTGAGGTGTGTGATGGCCAAAAAAATCGGATTTCGCAACAACACGGCCGGCGTGCTCTCGCAGGAGCTGGCCGCGCCACCCGATGGCAGTGTGCTGCACATGTCGGCGGCCCAGGGCGGGCATTTTGTGCCCCCGGATGGGCGTGACTACGTGGTGGCCACCTTGGGCGACCCGCAAACCCCTGGGTCTTTTGAGATTGTTCACCTGTCCGCGCCCCAGTTTCTGAGTGGTTCGGACGAATACGCCTTCCAGGTCGAGCGCAACCAAGAGGCCACGGCCCGTGTTGCACCGTGGCCTGCTGGCACGCCGATTCAGGCGTTGCTGACAGCGGGCGCCTTGCATGCGGTACAAGATGGCGCTGGTACTGGATGTGGTGATAGCGGAGGCGGTGGTTTTATTGGCGACAGCCTGGGTAGCTTGCGCGCAGGACAAGCTGCCACCGCCTCCGATGTGCGCCTTGGCACTGATAGCCCGCACATCGCATTGGTGCCGACATTCATGGATCTGAGCGGCGCCGCAGCGTTTGCGCCTGCAATGCTGGTGGGCAACGGGACGGTATTCAAAGTCGGTAGCAGCTACTACAAGGCGCTCAACCAAGGCACGCTGGGGCAATCTCCGCCTGATGATTCGCCGCAGATGTGCGGCAACGTGTACTGCGTGAGGCGGTCACCCCCAAACTGCAGGATGGCAGCGTCACGATTGGGGATGATATTTCCCCCAGTGGAGCGGGCAGTGTAGTGATTGGCAGCTCGGTCAGCACCGCCGAAGTTGCTGATGGGGTGGTGGCGATTGGCCGCAACCTGTCTTGCGCAGGGGCGGCCAGTGTTGCCATCGGGGAGGAATCTCGCGGCGATGGAGACTACGCCGTCGCCTTGGGCGGTTACGCCGAAGCGCTGGCGGAGGGGTCTATCGCCGTAGGCACCCAGGTCAATGTGCCCTATGCTTGGACCATCTGCGGGCTGCCCGTGCCCCGGGACGCATGGGCGAGTTTTGGCACGCCGGTGAAGGTGTGGGACGGCACGGCCGCGCCCGAGGCGACGGTGACGCTGACCCACACGGACATTGGTCAGCCGCGGGCATGGCAGCCCCAATCGCTGGTGCGCGAGGGCGATGTGGTGGTGCCGGCCGCCGGCGGGCCGTATGCCTACGCTGCCAAGCTGCTGTTTGTCCCACAGATTTCGGACAACACGTCGACGACTGGGCAGACCGAACCCATCTTCCAGGACTATGTGGCTTCGGAGAACAACGCCATCTGGTGGCATCCGTTTTTTGCGGGGCTGGCGCAAAAGCACCTGTTTGAACTGTACGAGCACCAGCTGTTCTACGTGACAGAAATCGGCTTCCTGTGTACCGAGGTTGGCGCGGTCACCACGGGGGCCAGGCTCAGCTTCGGGACGGTGGACAACCCCGCGGTCGTGCTCAACGACGTGGAGCTGCCCGGGCCCTATGGCTCGTACCGCATGCTGCGCCTGCCCATTGCGCAGCCGGTCGGGCTGACGGGCGCGCTGGCCATCACGCTGACGCAGCTGGCCGCCGGCGGCCACTGCCAGGGGCGCTTTTACCTGCGCGGCACGGTGGTGCGCACCCGGGGCTAAACCATGCTGCTCAACCTCCAGCGCCTGAACACCCTTGGCCTCAACACCTTGGGCACGCCGGCTGAACCCCAGCCACAGGACATCACCCTCACGCCGCCGGCCCTGGTGGCGGCGCTGCGCTGGGGCGGGGCCCAGGTGCAGGTGCTGCAGCCGCAGCCCGTGCTGGAGCTGTGGCCCGCGCCCCTGGTGGCCCGCATGCACTGGGGGCAGCCTGCGCTGCAGCTGGTGCTGGCGGCCCCCAGCCTGCGCGGTGGCCGCCTGGGCACGCCCACGGCCAGCCTGGTGCTGCACCCCGCGGCGCTGCGCAGCCCCCTGCGCGTGGGTGGGGCACGCCTGCAGCTGGTGCTGACGCCGGCGCCCCTGCTGGCCCCCTTGCGGCTGGGCAGGCCCACGGTATCCACCGTGCAGGGTGTGCAGTCGCTGGTGTCGCGCCTGTCCTGGGGCTCGGTTGCGGTGGTGCAGGTGCTGCACCCGCAGCCGCTGCGCGGTGGCCGGCTGGGGCGGCCGGTGCTGCAGTCCCTGTCCGTGATCGAGGTGACCCAGGGCCTGGGTCCCATGCGCTGGGGGGCACACCGCCTGCAGGTGGTGGCGCACCCCCTGCCTTTGTCTGCACGCGCCCGCTTGGGGCGTCCGTTGGTTCAATGGGAGGCAGCATGTCCATGCTGAAGTTTGAGAGTTTCAAGGGCATCAACAACCAGGCCCGGGGCACGGAGCTGACGCCCGCCGACCTGGGCACGGCCACGAACGTGGATGTGAGCAATGCCGGGCGGCTGCAGCGGCGCCAGGGGTACACGGTGCAGGACGCCTGCTGCCACGCCAATCTTTTTGAGGCGCCGGGCTATTTGCTGGCCACGGATGCCCACCATGCGCTGGTGGCCATCTGGCCGGATGGGCAGCGTGCCACGGTGCACCCCAGCATGGGGGTGGGCCGCATCTGGTATGCGCGACTGCCCGATGGGCGGGTGGCGTTTTCCAACGGGCTGCAGTGCGGCATCAGCGATGGGCGTACGGGCAGCGAGTGGGGCGCCCGCAAGCCCGACAGCGTGGGGGTGGCCGTAGCGGCCCAGGGCAGCCTGGCGCCGGGCAAGTACCGCTGGGCCGTCACGCACGTGCGCCGCGCCGATGGGCTGGAGTCGGGCGGGGTGACCAGCGACGTGCAGGAGGTGGCCCACGGCGGCCTGGCCCTGATGGGCCTGCCCGAGCGCGAAGGCTTTGACACGCAGGTGTACCTGACCCAGCCGGGGGGCGAGCAGTTTTTCCGGGTAGGGCGGGCCGCGGGCGGGCAGTTGCGCATCACGTCCCCTGCTGGCCTAGGGCCTGCGCGCACCCTGGACCTGGACGCGCCGCCGGCGGGCATCTTGCTGGCCGAGTGGAACGGCCGCGCGCTGGTGGCGGTGGGCTCCATGCTGCTGGCCAGCTTGCCAACCATGCCCGAGCAGTTCGACCTGACGCGCGACTATCGCCAGTTCGGGGCCGCGATCACCCTGGTGCAGCCCGTGGGCAACGGCATTTTTGTGGGCACGACCGAGGCGCTGCACTTCCTGGCCGGCGAGACCTGGGACACGCTGCGCATGAGCACCCCCATGACCGGGCCGGTGGCCCTGGGCTCGGGCGTGGCCGTGGATGGGCGCTTTGTCCGCATCGGGGAGGGCAACGCCGAAGGCGAATGCATGCTGGCCCTGGTGGATGGGGTGATCACGGCGGGCTTGCCTTCGGGGCAGGCGGTGCCCCTGTCCGAGGGGCGCTACCGCACCGAGGCGCAGAGGTGAGCGCGGCGTTCCGGCTGCAGGGGCGCATGCCCCAGTACATGGTGCAGGTGCTGCGGTGATGCGCTGGGACGTGGCCGGCTTTGTGGGTGCGGCGCGCCAAGCCATGCCCATCCGCTGGGTGGTGCAGGGGCCGCACGCCCTGCAGCCCGGCCAGCGCGCCCAGCTGCAGGCACGGCTGCAGAACTTCCTGACCCAGTGCCGCCTGTCGCGCGCCCCGACCCAGTGGGCCAACGGCGCGCTGCCCGATGGCAGCCGCTACCGGCTGTACGCCCACAACGGGGCGGTGCAGGTGGTGGTGGAGCCGCGCAGCGCTGCCGACACGATCACCAACTATGTGGCGTGGCCTGTGATCTATGAACCGGGCTATGTAGCCCCCTGTATGAGCGCGTTTTCATAGACGACGAGCCCGTGCCCCTGGGCTATGTGCTGGAGACCGCCACCTACCAAAACTTCAGCAGTGGTGGCACCAACCTGGGCTTTTTCCTGAGCACCCGGGTGGTGGAGATCCACATCCGGGGCTTGAGCTTCACCCAAAGCTGGGGCTTCACCCCGACCCAGTGGGATGACGGGGCCTATGGCGTGCACACCTTTGCCGGGGTGCTGCCGGGGGTGGACAAGAGCATCGGCGGGTAATACGGGGCGGATACCGATCAGTCCTATGACCGCTACCACCGGATCGACAGCATTGATGTGAGCGACAGCCGGATTGCGATTGCCACGTCGATGCGCACCGAGGGCGGGGGATGGGTGCGCGGCATTTACAGCCTCACCATCCCGCGCGCACCCGAGGCCATCGGGCACTTTGAGGCCGGCACAGGCATGGAGTATTGGCGCGGCTTGTGCAGCGGCAACGTGACCACCAGCCCCGGCCAGACGCAGGCGGCCATCAGCGTGGACGCCACAGGGACGGTGGCGCTGTGCGAGGCGATTGTTGAGCAATTACGCATCAAACCGCACCCACTTCTTGCGCCTAAACGTATTGCTGGGCGACAAGCTATAGGGCGTGCTGTTTCTGCATGGTGCAAGCGTGGTTTGGGCGACGACGCCCACCGCAATGCACGGATTTTGCGTTTCCCGTACTTGACGCGGTACAAGCCCAAAGACGGCAATGTGCTGGAAATGCTCAAGCAAGGCAGCGTGGGCGCGCCCTCGGTGGAGTACGTCGGTGCAGACGATATGGTCAAGCAGGTGACCCGGCAGTCCATCTTTGATGCCGCGTACCGCAAGACCGCTACCCCTTGGAAGGAGCTAGAGCGCGGGGAGGAGCTTGCAGCGCTGAATGGTTTCAGAACGGGCGTAGTGAACGCCGCCTTGAGCAAACTTGTCGTGACGACGCCCTCTTATCACGGCGTTGAGCCCGCGCAGTGCATCGTGGATGCTTTGAGCAGCGCGATTCCAGCTTGGATGGTCGATGCCCAAAGCCAGGGGTTTGACGAGGTGCCGCAAGGGGAGCTGGGCGCTCCAGTGGTGTTTGATAGCCAGATCCCCGCAGGTGTCCGGCTGGTGTTGTTGCATCTGGAGTATGAGGTTTTTGACCCGTACACGGGCGAGTGGATATGGTGTGCAGTCCCCAAAACAGTGAAATGCGATGCTGTCTGGGTTCCGCCCTTGAGCAACCATTACTACGTGGGGCCCGAAGGCGAGCCGTCGATCCGCGCGGTGCGCTCGGCCGGCGCGACCAGGTATGTGCGCACCCGGCAAGGCTGGGGCAAGAGCGTGCAGGTGCCTTTGGCCGCCTGGGGCGCCAGCTACGTCACGACCGACCTGGACGCGCCTTCGGCGGTGGCGATTGCCATCAACCTGCCCCCTGAGGCCTACCCCGCTTCCACCACCAGCGAAGGCGTGCTGTGGAAGGGTGGGGAAATCGACGCCTCCGCCCTCAGAAAACTGCCCCTGACCGGGGTTTCGCACCTGTGTGCCCACGCTCTCAAGATTGCTGGAGTGGACAAAAGATCATGACCACCATCGCCTTCAACCTGCAGTCCCATGCTGCCACCGAGTACGACTGGGACTTTTCCTCCCTGAGTGGCCGCTACGCCACGGGCGCCGAGGGCCTGCTGGCCCTGGGCGGCGACACCGACGCCGGCCGCCCGATTGCCGCGCTGGCCACCACGCCGGTCAGCCAGCACAAGAGCAGCCTGGTCAAAGGTGTGGCGATGGTCTACGTCAGCACGCCCAGCGCCCAGGTGCAGGGCCTGGAGGTGCTGGTGGAGCTGCCCACCGGCCAGCGCTATGCCTATGCGCTGCAGCAGCAAGCCCGCGGCGTGGCCCGGGCCCAGCCGGGGCGCGGCATCCGTGAGAGTTACCTGGGCTTTGGCGTGCGCAATGTCGCCGGGGCTGACTTTGAAATCGAGCGCATCGAGGTGCAAACCCATGCCTCTGCAACCCGGAGGGTTTGAACATGGCCACCACCCCTGTCATGAGTTCGGCAGAAATCGTCACCGATCAGTACCAGCGTTCGCGCACCTACGCCGATGCCATCCAGACCCAGGTGACCAGCATGATGCAGGCCCTGGCCGCCACGCCGGTGACGGCGCCGGCCATTGATGTGCGCTTTGACACCAGCGACATTGAGGCGCCCGTGATTCCTGAGCCGGGCCCGGTGCCCGCGCTGACGGCCCACACGCCGCAGGCCGTGCCCCTGCCCAGCGAGGACGTGCCGGGGCTGGATGACGTGGTGGTGGATCTGCCCCAGTTCACCGCCACCCCGCCGGTGCTGAACTTTGGCGTGGCGCCGCAGATTGCGATTGGCACGGTGCCGGTGCTGCCCACGGTGCGCGATGTGGCCCTGCCCGATGCGCCCGAGGTGACGCTGCCCACCTTGCCCAGCATGCTGGCCCTGAGCACGCCCACGTTTGCCGGCATGAGCAGCCATGCGGATTGGCTGGAGCGCCTCAAGAACGCGCCCACCCTGGACCTGGTGCGGCCCACCCCGCCTTGGTGCACCAGCGGGGCCCGGCCTATGCATCGCAGCTGCTGGACAACCTGAAGGCCGTGCTCAATGAGCGCATCCAAGGGGGCACCGGCCTGTCCCCCGAGGTGGAGGCCCTGATCTGGGGCCGCGCGGTGGACCGCGAATCGCGCCTGGCGCTCGATGCCGAGCTGGACGTGGTGCGCGCCGGCGAGGCGCTGGGCTTCAAGCTGCCCCAGGGCGTGGTGGTGGCCCAACTGGAGCGTGCGCGCCGCGAGTTCCGCGACAAGATTGCAGGCCTGTCGCGCGATGTGGCCATCAAGCAGGCCGAGCTGGAGCAAAGCAACCTGCAGCAAGTGGTGGCCGAAGGCGTGCAGCTGGAAGCCAAGCTGATGGACAACGCCCTGCAGATCGAGCAGCAGGCGTTTGAAGCGGCCCGCGCCATGGCGGACAGCCACCTGCAGGTCTACAACGCCGGCGTGCGGGAGTTTGAAGTTCTGTCGCAGCAGTTCAACACCTTTGCCGGCATCTATCGCACGCTGATCGACGCGGAAACGGCCAAGCTGCAGCAGTACCAGGCCGAGCTGCAGGCCGAGCAGACCAAGGCGCAGATCAACCAGTCCCTGGTGGCCCAGTTCAAGGCCCAGGTGGAGGCCCAGCAGATCCGCGTGGAGATGTACCGCACCCAGCTGCAGGGCGCGCAGACGCTGATGCAGGTGGAGCAGACCAAGCTGCAGGCCGCCGGCGAGCAGGTGCGCGCCTTCGTGGCCACCGTGAACGCCGAGACAGCCCGTCTGGATGCCTACAAGACCCAGGTGGGCGCCGAAGCCACCAAGGTGGAGGTGTTCAAGTCGCAGGCCCAGGCCTTTGCGGCCGAGAGCAGCGCGCGGGCCGAGGCGGCCAAGATCACCATCACGGCGCTGGAGACCAAGGCGCGCATCCTGGCCAGCCGCTACGACGGCTACCGCGCGCGGGTGCAGTCCGAGGCCAGCCTGTCAGAGATTGCCGCCGCCAACAGCCGCGTGCAGCTGGATGCCTACCGGGCCAGCACGGCCGCCAGCGAGGCCAAGGCCAACATGACCGCGCGCATCTGGCAGGCCCGGCTGCAGCAGTACCAGGCCGGTGTGGAGGTGGCCGCCCAGGCCCAGCGCAGCAATGCCGCGTTTGCGATGCAGGCTGCGCAGATGAACCAGGATGTGGTCAAGACCGGCACACAAACGGCCGCCCAACTGCTGGCCAGTGCCTGGAACGTGGTCAGCACCAGCGCAAGCAGCTCGGGCACCCTGTCTGAAAGCCACAACTACAGCTACCAGGGCAGCAGCTGATCCTCATGCCCGTGGGGGCGGGCGATGATGGGCGGCGCCTTTGCTGATTGTTCAGTCTTCGAGATGCGGCAGGGGAACCGGGCTGACCACAAAGGTATCGCCGTTGTTGTCTTGCTTGATCACGAAGCCGGGACGCAAGGCGTCATCGACCGGTTGCCACAGCACGCAGGGTGGGTGCCTAAAGTCGCCTTCCCAACCCACCTCAGCGGCGGCAATCTTGGCGGATTCCCAGAGGTCAATGAATTCGCTGTACGAGAGCCCAGGGCTGGAGTCCTCGCCATAACGAACCAGGTTTTCTGCTTCAATTTTTGCGAGGGTGACTGCCACACTCTCGACGGTGGGCAGGAGGTCCCAGTTGAAGTCGATGGGCACTAGCTCGGAGTAGACATACCAGCTCATAGATTCCTCCATGTTTGCTGGTTTTAGATGCTAACAGCGGTGTGGCGTGCTGCTGTGGCGGCACGCGCTGCCTGTGTTGCGCCCGTGCACCGATCGCTTGCTTGGGGGCCGGCCTTCGCGCCGCCCCGGCTAGGGTTAGGCATTCCTGGCCCTGGCCGAGACACTGCCCCCCAGAAGGCAGTCCACCCCCTAACCGCCGCCTTCGGGCGGTTTTTTTACGCCCGAACACCATGAAAGTCGAAACAGCCATCGAAGCCGCCAACGCCGCAGCCATCGGCAGCAAAACCACCCTGGCGGGATCTGCAACGGCAGGTGTGGGTTGGGCCACCTCCAGCGCGTTCTTTGGCTGGGTGGGCGTGATCATCGCGCTGCTGGGCCTGGGGGTGAACTATTACTTTCGCCGCAAGGAGCATGAGCTGCGCTTGCGCGATGACGCGCGCAAGGAGGCCGAGCACCTGGCGCGCATGCAAGCCATTCAGGGAGGGTGCGATGTCTAGCAAAGCCAAACTGATCGCCGCCATCGGTGCGGCCGCCACCGCGCTGGTCGTGCCGCTGGTGGCCAAGTACGAGGGCACGGTGCTGCGCACCTACCGCGACCCCATCGGCATCATCACCGCGTGCACCGGCCACACAGGGCCAGAGCTGCGCATGGGCCAGACCTTCACCCGCCAGCAGTGCGAAGCCATGCTGTACCAGGACCTGGCACAGCACGCCGATGCCCTGGGCTGCATCCGCCAGCCGCTGACCGACGGGCAGCGCGCCGCCTTCCTGAGCTTTGCCTTCAACGTGGGGGAGGGGGCGTTTTGCCAATCCACCCTGGTGCGCAAGGCGAATGCCGGCGACCTGCAGGGCGCGTGCGCAGAACTGAGCCGCTGGACCTATGCCGGTGGCAAGCAACTGCCCGGCCTGGTGCAGCGCCGCGCGGCAGAGCGCCAGTTGTGCGAAGGGGGCTTGGCATGAGTGCCCGTGCCCTGGCGGCCGCCGTGGGCGCGGCCTTGGTGTTTGGGGCGGGCTGGGTGGCCAACGGCTGGCGCCTGGATGGCCAGCACGCCGCGGAGCTGGCCCAGCGTGACCGCCAAGCCCTGGCCGTGGCCGAGCAGGTGATGGCGATTGGGCGTGCAGCGAATGCCGCCATCTCAACTGCAGACGCGAAAGCTTGGAAAGGACTGGAAGATGACAAGAAAGAGCTACACCGCCTGCGCGGCTGTGTCGCTGATGGCACTTGCGGGGTGCGCCTCATCGCCGTCCAAAGTGGTCACGGGCCCAGCGATCCAGGCGCCGGCAGCGTGGGCCATGACACCGTCGAGCTCGATCCAGACGTACAACGCCGTGTTCTCGTCCACCGAGAAGCCATCGGCGAAGACGCCAGAAAACTAGAGTACTTGCAGGCGTATGCGTTGCAGTGCTGGCGGGCCACCAACGGTGAGCATGGGCCTAGCCGGTGATTGGCTCAGTTGACTGCAAACGACCCTTTACAGTCCTCCGATCGTTGGTAAGAAAAAATTCATATAGCAGCTTCCGCCGGTCAGCCCCCATATCGGTGGAATATGTGATCCAACGATATTACCTGCAGGCATACTTGGGATGCTGCGGATCAGGCTGTCGATGGGTTTGAATCAACATGCGCATTTCGGCTTGTGCAGACCGTTATGATGCTGTCGTTGCTTTGGGCGTGGAGCACGCATAAATGGAATGCACGGACAGAGATAAAGGGAAACAATGCTGGATGAGATAAAAATCAAGAACTTTGGCCCTTTACCCAACTGCGATTACAAGTTTGCCTCAGGCCTGAACGTGATCGTGGGTGAAAACGGTCTGGGTAAGTCGCAACTGTTAAAGCTGCTTTACTCGGTGCTGAAGGTTAATGCTGATGCTAAGGACTTGACGAAATCCGCACTCCAAAAAGCGTACGCAGACAAGCTGATAGGCGTGTTGCGACCTGATGCGCTGGGGCGCCTAGCCAAGCGCAAGCAAGGGCGCGAGCGTTGTGAGGTGCAGGTCGTCATGAAAGACAAGGCCTTTTCCTGCGGCTTCAGCTTTGCATCTCAGGCCAAATCGGAAGTACAGATAGAGCTGTTGCCGGAGGCCATATTGAGCCAATCGCCAGCCTATTTCCCCACTAGGGAGCTGGTCACTATGTGCCCTTGGTTTGGGCCGCTGTATGACAACTATCACCTGCGCTTTGAGGAGAGCTGGCGCGACACGGTCTCACTGTTGAGCGCGCCCAGTGTCAAAGGGCCAAAAGAGAAGAAAGCGGCAGAGTTGCTGAAGCCGCTGGAAGCCGCCATGGGCGGCAAGGTCGTGGTAGACAATGCAACCGGGGAGTTCTATCTGAGCATTCCTGGCGAAGGCAACATGGAGATGCCGTTGGTGGCTGAAGGGCTGCGAAAGCTCGCCATGCTCGCTAGGCTCGTAAGTACGGGGGCGTTGTTGGACAAGGGTTACCTATTCTGGGATGAACCAGAGACTAATCTGAACCCTAAGCTTATCAAGGTGCTGGCGACAAGCATTCTGCAACTGTGCAAACAAGGCATTCAAGTGTTCATCGCGACCCACTCTTTGTTCCTGCTGCGTGAGCTCGAAATTCTTGCCAAGTCTGCAGACTTCTTGGGGATGGAGCAACGTTATTTTGGGCTGAGCGCAAGCTTGGGACAAGAGTCGGTGACTTTGGAGCAAGGCGATTCCGTTGATGCGCTGCAAACCCTGGTGCTACTAGACGAAGAGCTGCTGCAGTCGGATCGTTTTCTTGCCATGGATGATTGATGGACATGCCCGTAATCACAAACGTCATCCAAGAGGATCGCTTGACCTTAACATTCCCTCCAGGAGCACAGGCTAGCAAATACGACGATTGGTCGCACTATCGCAACCAGTTCAACAGCGCTTGTGGAGGCACTAAGGCCGTAGATTGTGTTTATGCAGCACCGGATACCGCATGGCTGATCGAATTGAAGGACTACCGCGTACACCCCAGAACCAAATCGATTGACTTACCTCTGGAGGTGGCTATCAAGGTTAGGGATACTCTGGCCGGGTTGGTGTCGGCAGGCATAAACGCGAACGATGCTGATGAGCAAGGATTGGCCAGATTGCTTTTGCAGAAGCCACGCATGCGTGTAGTTTTGCACTTGGAAGTACCTGTCAAACATTCTCGGTTACGCCCCAGCTCGATTGATCCGATTGCGGTACAGCAAAAACTCAAGCAACTCGTTCGAAGTATTGATCCCCACCCTGTGGTGGTCAATCAGCTTTCATTGAAGCCTGATATGGATTGGGGGGTGATGGGGTAAGAGTGATTTCGGGGCTAGTCCTGGGACCTGATCAGAAAAATCTTGAAGATGGCCACGTGAAGCCGCCATCTGAATTTCTTTAGAACGTGTTTACGATCTTCTGGGTAGTGGCGCGACGAACGCCAGGTAAATGAACTGTAAGCAGGTGTTCTGCCAATTCTCGTAGTTCTTGCACAACTGTTTGCTATCTTCCAGCTACGCAAAGCTGTACTCCACGATTAAGCGTTTAGGCATCACTGGGGTGGCCAGATCTCCTAGACACTAGCCTAAGCTCCTTGAGCATCTTCAAACTTCATAGGACTAATGTTCCTAAGCGTTGAATGTCAACGCGTTGGGTTGTGGAACCGCTTAAGCGCTTTCAAACATCTAGTCCCACCAGCATTGACAAATATAGCGTCCTGTTCGCGATAGTGCTTTTTCACTTTCATGCATGGATGCTTCTGGACGTTAGCTGTCAGTCAACCAAAACCCCGCCCCGCAGGGCTTTTTCACGCCCGCGCAATCGGTACCACGCCCAGCTTGGTGGTGTACGTCAGCGAAAGCGCAAGCAAGCCCGCCCGGGTAGAGCCGTGGCGGGCTTCACTTTTCATCGCAGCTGCAAGCTACCCTGCTGCGGCGCAGCCACCACGTTGCGCGCGGCCATGCGGCCCAGGCGGGCGGTACAGGTGGATGCCAGTTGGGTCAGCGTCTGCACATCCACCGCCAAGCTGTCTTCGATCGCGCAGTGGAAGCGGTCAATCGGCATCACGTAGGCGTTGCGGTCCACGGGCTTGACGCGCGCGACTGTGCCGTCTTCGGCGGTCACATCAAAGCGCAGCATGTAGCGGTTGAGCTGCCAGTCCTGGGCCTGCATTACTGCATCAAACACCGACTGGTACACCTTGGCCGTGGCAATCACCGCCGCACGGTGGGCGAGGGCGATCTGGTCGGGGTCGTAGGCAGGTTTCCCGTAGCCGCCTGTTTTGCGAATGCTGGGCAGTACTTCGCCGGTGACCCAATCAGAGAATTTTTCGGCCTCGGGCTTGCGGCTGCGCAGGACAAGCCGGTACAGACCCGATTCGTTGATGATGGTGACGCGTTGATCGCCGCCAGGGGTGGGCAGAATGTGCCCACCCTTTTGGTGCTCGCCCAAGTTTCGAGCTGCATCCTTTGCGGTTTGGTACCCGAGCGCTGCGGCCACATCAGAGGCAACAAACCAAGGTTCACCGTCACGGACGATGATTCGGACGGCATGTGAGCCGAAGGTAAACGTGGATGTGGCTGGGTTGGCACCGATGGCCAGAGTGGATTGCGACATGGCGCGACTCCTGTACGAGATTTTGTAATGCCTCATGCCGCGTTATCACGCGCAGCCACGAGGCGGCCGGGAGGTTGATAACCTGGGTACAGCCAGGCGGACTTCTTCCCCTTGCGGGTGTTGTATCCGTCGCCCTCCCGGCCAAAAATCAGCACCTGCAAGGGTGCAGGCGTGCAATGTCCGGGCGCCAAAAAACCGCCAACTTTCGGGTGCGGTTCTTCCGCTGTACCAAAGGAGTTATCACGCTCCATCTCTTTCGAGACGCCTTCAGTATAGCGTGTGTGGTGGGGGAGGCAAGGGGGACGCCCGAGCCTTAAGTTCGTGATAGCGAGCAAGCCGTATTCCCAGACTAGGGGGTGTTTGGCAAGCGCTCAGCAAAGAAAATAAGACTGTATGAAAATACAGGTATGACGCTTCGCTTCTGGCTGGGACAATTTGTAACAACAAGGAGGGCGAATGCTTAAGATTGATCTTATGACCATACAGCGGGTCGTTGTGCACACAATTCCTTCCCGCGCAGAAGACAAGAGCTATGTGGCTCCGTCGGGCGGAAATGAAATGGTGCATCTGGATTCCGCGGTTAGCGACATGGTCGCCGGACGAATTGCCAGATCGCTTGGGCACCACTCGCATGGCATTCAGGCCGACTTTACTGATCTGCAGCCAGGCAGCATGTTCCAGCGCGCCTGTTCGATGATGGACGGGGACGATGCCGATTTCCTTAGGCTGGCCAGTGAATCCGCTGAGCACCTAACCAAAGTTCAGCAAGCCAAGGCTTTTAACCCGTCCAAGTTAATCTCTATGAGCGGGACCGTCACCGCCAGCTCGCGCCCCTTTGTGGCGTTTATCAAGGCAGATATGGAGGCTGCGTTGACGGAGGGAAAGAAGGGTGGGCAGACCGTACTGCAGATCATGAGCGACCTTTTCATGACCGATAGCCAGCGGCTCTACAAGATCGGGTTCATCACCCGAACTGCTGCGGGCACCGGGCAAAAGGACGGCCAGTATGTCCAGGATCAGCACAGCCTGCACATCTTTGATCACTTGATGACGGGCACGGAAAGCCGTAAGGCCGCCTTCTACTTTTACAGCGAGTTCCTCGGTAGCGATGTCTCCACTTCCGACCGACGCTTGACGCAAGATTTCTACGAGAAGACCCTCAAATTCATCAAGGATCAGAACTTCAGCCCGGCTAAGCGGATTGACTTGATCGAGTCTTTGCGGGCAGAGCTACGTAGCAACTCGCAGTCCGTTAGTGTTGCCGACTTCGCAAAGGATCATTTGAATGCTACGGACGCTACGAATTACGTGGCGTACATGGACAAGAGCAAGTTCCCGTCGCATGCAATCACCAAGGACACCGAGTTCGTCAAGAGCAAACTGCGCCGGCGGCAGAAGATCACTTTCACCACGGGCGTCCAGATCACCACGCCTGCTGATCAGGTAAAGGACCTAGTCAAAATCACGCCAAACGAGGATGGCACGAGTACCGTGGTCGTCCAAGGGATCGTTGAATCAAATGAGTAACTCAGCCGGCTTTGAGATCTGGCTTGATGAAGCCGAACCCGCCTTGAAGGCTTGGGGCGGCTTTGTCGTGTCCAAGCTCACTGAGTTGGTAGGGTTAGAGATTGGCCAAAAGCAGTTGAAATGCTTCTTTAAGGTCCCCCCAGGATTTCGCGTCAAGGATAGGCAATCAGCGCTCGATAAGCAGAAACTAAAGCGATACGCAGACCCAAAGGAGCAGATGACAGATTTGGTAGGTGCGCGCTTTGTGGTTCTGTTGAAGTTCGACTTAGAGATCGTGGAGAAGGCCTTGATTGAGTATCCCGGGTGGACGCGAAGCAAGGACCGTGACCCGCAGGGGGAGCAGAAGGACAGGCCCAAGCACTTCGACTATCAGTCGGTTCACTACATCGTTCGGGCTGCCGATGACATAGACATTGACGGTGTTCGAGTCCCTGGTGGCATGCCGTGCGAAGTACAGATCCGAACCCTGCTTCAACATGCCTATGCAGAGCTGGTGCATGACAAGTTCTACAAGGGCGTGGGGCATATACCGCCGTCAGCAGATCGCTTGGTCGCTCGCAGCATGGCGCTGATGGAATCAACTGACGACATGTTCGTGCAGGCCGTGCGGGAGCTGGATGGGGTCAATAAGAGCCGCGCGGACTGGTGCACTATGCTTGATGAAGCAGTGGGACCTCTGATTCCTGAATACACGCCAACGGCGCAAGACCACGACGCACTTGAGATTCTCGAAGAGTTTCGCGACCTGCTGCCGAGTGCAAACGTTGACGAAGTTAAGGCGATGCTAAGCACACCAGTGATCGCCAAGATTAAAGAAAGTCACGCGCAGGGAAATTTGTACGCTAAGCCTATAGTTCTGCTCGTGTACTGGCTTTTGACCAAACACCCTTATGCAACGGGTGCCCGGTGGCCTGTCCCAGCGTTAAGCTCTGGATTCGATAAGGTCCGTACTCATCTAGGCATTAGCAGCAGGTAAGTTGATAACAGCTAAGTTTGCAGCGCAAGTTGATTGATCGATCAATATGGTGGCACGCTGCTTCTGGTCGTTAGTAGCCTAACGTTGACGACGAAATGGCATTGACTGTGCTATTCGATCCAGTACCAGCGACAACGATTGAGCGGCAGTGCACCATCCACAAACTGTCTCCTCCACGTCACCGCGAATAACCGCTGATCGCTGCAGCCCACTATGCTTACGCCACCACAAGCCCAATCTGGAGCACCCTATGCGTAAAGCCTCTGTTGTTGTGTTCGCCCTTGCCACGATGTTCTCTGGCATCACTTGGGCTGCCAATCCGTCCTGCACTGCAGCCGCCACGGAAAAAAAGCTGGCCGGCTCTGCAAAGAACTCTTTCCTCAAGAAGTGCGAGAAGGACGCTAAAGCGGCCTGTGAGGTGACAGCCGCTGACAAGAAGCTGGCTGGAGCTGCGAAGGCCAGCTTCACCAAGAAGTGCACGAAGGACGCCGTGGGCAGTTGAATGACTGCTGGGTCTGGCTGCCCGTTAGCAGCTGGCCGCCAGAACGCCGAAGCCCCGCATCGCGGGGCTTTTTTGTGCCTGCGCGATCGGTATCCGGTGATGTGCACGGGGAGGGTGGCTAAAGGATGATTGCTGTGCATGCATACAGTTTTAGGTGGTACCAAAGACTGCGTGCTTGTGCACGCATAGCGCGATGTGCTGCCTAGCCGAACGTGAATGGTGGGGCAGTAGCTTTTAGGAGCGTGCGCCCAGCACGTGTTGCGCCAACCTGTTTACAGAGGGAGGGAAACATTTGCTGATAAATCAGCCCCGTGAAACTCAACTTTCAGGAGCAGTGAGCGGCGCAAAACATTAGCGTGCGCTCAGGTGGGCGATTTTTACGATTCTGTTACAGATGGCGAATAATTGAGAAGGTCAAACAAAAAGTGTTCGTTAATGATTTTTTTCAATTCAACCATCTGGCGCCCTGCTGCAACTTTGATGGGGCGGATGAAGTTTCCTGCCAAGATTGCTCTCATTTCTGCAGCATTTTTGCTGCCACTGGTTTGGTTGCTGATTGTCTACGGCAACAGCAAGCGTGACGACCTGGAGTTTGTGGCGCAAGAGCGGGCAGGGGTCCGCTATGGCGTGGCCGTGTTCACTGCCATGGATGCGGCGGCAGACTGGCGCTACTTGGCCCGGAGTGCTGCACTGGGCGATGGGGTTTCCGGCGTCCAGGATGCACAGAACCGCTTTTTCAAAGAATTGGATCGCCTCAAAGCACTTGACCAAGAGCTGGGCAAGAAGTTTGAAACGACTGCATTGGTGGAGGCCGTGACCCGTGCCAGTCAAAGCGCCAAGGCCGCATCTGGCAATGCCCAGGCGTTGTTTCCTGCCATGAATGCCCTGACCACGGAGTTGGCCAAACTGCAGGATCGGGTGACCGATGGGTCGCGCTTGGCATTGGACCCCAGCATTGAGACATTTCATCTGGTGAGCGCCACGATGATTCTCACGCCTGATCTGCTGCGCGATGTGGGTGAGTTGCGCGGGCTTGGCCGTACGGCGCTTTTGAATGGCGCGATGGCGCCAGCCGCTTCCAGCCGTTTCCAGGGCCTGTTGGCAGTGGTGGAGCAAGAACGCCTGCGACAGGCGGATCACATGGCGAAGGTGCGTGAGCACGCGCCAGAGCATGCGAGAGAGCTCAAGCAGCATGGAGAGTCGGCCCTGTCCACGATGCTGGCTACGATCCGATCGACATTCCCCCCATCAGCCGACGATGTACAAGGGGACGACAAGGCTTACGCTGCCATGGTGTCCGGGGTGCTCAAGGCCCAAACCGAGCAGGTGCTGCACAACCTGCAGGTGCTGGATGACCTTCTGGCGCATCGGCAAGAGTCCTTGCGCACCAGCATTGCCATCGCGGTGGCGGTGACCTGCGTGGGCCTGCTGCTGGCGGTGTACATGCTGATGGGCTTTTACCGGTCGATGCTCGGTGGCTTCAAGCTGCTGCGCAAGACGCTGTTGAATATTTCCCTGGGCGATCTGCGCACGTCCGTCAATGCCTGGGGCAAGGACGAGGTGGCCGATCTGATGCGTGAGCTGGGGCACATGCAAACAGCGCTGGGTGAGACGGTGCGGCTGGTGCAGGATGCCAGTGACCAAGTGGTGCAAGCCAGCGCAGAAATTGCGCAGGGCACGAACGACTTGTCTGGACGCACCGAGCAAGCTGCGGCTGCCCTGGAAGAGTCGTCTGCCGCGCTGGAGCAAACGACCTCCACGATCCAGATGACGGCTGATTCGGTCAGCCGTGCCTCGGACATTGCACAAGCGAATGCGGCCACGGCCCAGCAAGGCGGGCAGGTGATGTCCTCTGTGGTCGATACCATGCAGCGGATCCAGACTTCGTCCAACAAGATTGGCGAAATCATCGGGGTGATCGATGGCATCGCCTTCCAGACCAACATCCTGGCGCTGAATGCCGCGGTGGAAGCCGCGCGTGCAGGCGAGCAGGGCCGCGGTTTTGCAGTGGTGGCCGGCGAAGTGCGAAGCCTGGCGCAGCGAAGTGCCGAAGCGGCCAAGGAAATCAAGGAACTGATTCAGCGCAGCACCACCGAGGTGGGCGTGGGCGTGGACGTGGTGCGCAAGGCTGGTGCCACCATGCAGGAAATCGTTGGCAGCGCCGAGCAGGTGAAGGCCTTGCTGGACGAAGTTGCGAATGGCGCCCGGGAGCAGAGTTTGGGTGTGGCGCAAATTGGTGCAGCCGTGCAGGAGCTGGACCGTAACACCCAGGCGAATGCAGCCCTGGTCGAGCAAACGGCTGCTGCGGCCACGGCACAGCGCCGCGTTGCGATGCGGATGGCTTCCACGGTCGATGAGTTCAGACTGCAGGGCCATCAGTCTGCGGCCTTGGTCGAAGGCGTGGATGTGGATGCCATCATTGATGCGCACCGCCAGTGGAAGGTCAAGCTGCGGCAGGCGATCGAGGAGCGCAGCACGGTGGATGTGGCCACGCTGTCGCGTGATGACTGCTGTGCGCTGGGCAAATGGATCTATGGTGATGGCCAGCGTTTGGCACAGCGCCCCAACTTTGTCGAGCTGGTGGGACGTCACCAACACTTTCACAGTGTCGCGGGTGGTATTGGTGAGCTCATCAACCAAAAGCGCATGCGTGAAGCAGAAGATGCCTTGGCACCAGGCACGGTATTCGCGCAAGCCACAGCAGATGTGGTCAGCACACTTTCTGCTGCCAAGCGTTTGGGGTTCTAAACTCTTAAATTGATTGTTTAGCTTGCGACCGGCGCCATTCCCAGGATGGCGCCGTCGCTGGCCCCAACGATCAGGCAGAGCAGGGTGGTGGAGAGTATGAACGGGTGGTGAATTTGTGCGGGGATTTTTGACATACGGCCTGCATTTGGTGCGTTTTATGCATCCTCCGCACTTGTATTTCTATAGGGAAGAAGGTTCTCCGCCTTGTATGCACCCCGCTTTTAATCCGTTGGTCGCGAGTTCGAATCTCGCAGGACCCTCCAAAGAACACAGCCCCGTGTAGCAATACACGGGGCTTTTTCTTTGCTCTCAATCCGGAAGCAAAAACGAGAGCTTTTCGTGGATTCTGGAATTCAGTGGAGCGAATGCACCTTTTGCGTATCTTGTAATGGATGTCGTGCTGCCTTATTCCCTCGTTTGAGCTAGCCCAGGTTTCGCTGGATTAGCTTGAAATCACCCCAGCCCTGCACCAGCTTTAAGAAGGGCGCGATTTGCTAACTCGAGTTTCTGAATGTCAAGCTGGTGATTCATGAAGCTCTAGGAGCGATGCGCGCGTGCCAGGCAGATCCTGCGCCAGCCTATAGTCACTTTATGGCTGCTCTGCAGAAGAGGGCAGCGCTGCCGTAGGCCATCCAGAAGCCGTATGGCAGTCAGATGGCTTATCTGTCTGCCGTGCCCAGCGATTGGGCGCGCGAAGCACTCGTTGGAAGGGCATGCCAAAGACATTCGAAAGAGTCCGGTAGGCTTGGTGGCCTGCCGTCTGGGGCAGCACGTCATCTTTAAAGCCTGTAGCGCCTTATCAAACACCATTTACTAGCAACTGATTGGCGATCCATTCTTTGGGTTGATTCACATGTTTTGAGTGCACTTGGTTGCTGCAGCAGCAGGTGCCCTCCATTTCGTCTAGCAGTGCCTGCAAAGTTTCGATGACGCCTTTGGCCATGGAACTCAGGTTGGTCAGGTTGTCAAAAGCATGTGAATTGCACACGGTAGCCCAAGCAAGCACGACGACTGAAAGCTTGGTGTTTGTAAGCATGCAACTCCCAGGTGCGATCAGCAGGCCGCCCTGCGCTATTGCGCCTGATACTGTCGCGCCGTCAACACAGCGCGGGCGACCTGGGCGATGGCGGCATCGCGCTGCTCGGGGCGGGCTGTGGACTGTGTGAGGTAGCAAGTCACCAGTACCGGGGCTCCGCCTGCTGGTGGCCACAGCACCCCAATGTCGTTCGCGGTGCCACTGCTGCCAGAGGTGCCCGTCTTGTCGCCCACCTTCCAGCCTGGTGCGCCTGCCCGCAGGCGTTGATCCCCGGTACTGGTCTCGATCAGCCAGCGCTGGAGCGTTGCGCGCGATGAGGGGGACAGTGCAGTGCCCAGGACCAGCCGTTGCATCGTATGCAGCATGGCAAGTGGCGTGGTGGTGTCGCGCTCATCGCCCACGGCGGCTTCGTTTAATGAGGGCTCATTGCGATCCAGTCGTGTGATGGAGTCCTGTTGCGAGCGCAGCCAGGCCGTCAGTGCGGCGGGGCCCCCATGTCGTGCAAGCAGCACGTTGGCTGCGGAGTTGTCGCTCAGGCTCACTGTCGCGGAGCACAGCTCGCCCACGGTCAGCCCACCGCCAGCTCCCGCTTTCGGGCCGCTAACCGGGGAATATTCCACCAAATCTGCCTCAGAGTACTGCACGCGTGCGTCCAAGCGCTCGCGACCTTGGTCGACCAATGCCAGCACCCAGGCCGCCAAGGGGAGCTTGAAAGTGCTGCACATGGCAAACCGCTCGTCCTGTCTCCACCCCAGTGCCAGGCCACTGCCTGTGTCCAGCATTGCCACACCCAGGCGGCCTTGCGCGTCCTGTTCAATTTGCGCCATGGCTTGGGACCAGTGGTGCTCGGTTTTCGCAGCGGCACTGGGGCCTGCGGCGCATCCGGCCAGAGAGCCAATGGCGGTCCATGCCAAACCCAAGGAAAACTGTCTTCTTTGCATCATCGCGATCCACCTTTCTAAAAGAAGATGCCGATGGTATGGCTTCGATGTGGATGCGACCAACGGTAATAATTGCGGGAAGCCATTAGAAAAACTTGTGACTGAAGCCTGGGCCCACTGGCAAGGTCCGGTCTTCCAACATCCCATGCACCTGCCCCTGAACGCCTTGCGCGCCTTTGAAGCCTCGGCCCGGCACCTGAACCTGACGCACGCGGCACAAGAGCTGCACGTGACCCAGACGGCCGTGAGCCAACATATCCGCAACCTGGAGGCCTATGTGGGCAAGCTTTTGTTCCGGCGGCTGCCGCGTGGATTGGCGCTGACGGACGAGGGGCAAGCGCTGCTGCCGGCGGTCGCACAAGCGTTTGGATCGTTGCAGCGGGCCTTGGAACAGCTGGCGGATAGCCGGCCACGCGAAGTGCTCACCGTCGGTGTGGTGGGGACGTTTGCCGTCGGGTGGCTGATGCCGCGCTTGCGTGAATTCCAGGCGCAGCACCCGTTTGTTGACCTGCGTCTGCTCACCAACAACAACCGCGTCGACATGGCAGGTGAGGGGCTGGATTACGCCATCCGCTTCGGTGATGGGGCGTGGCATGGCACACAGTCAGATCAGATCATGGAAGCCCCCCTTTCGCCGATGTGCACACCCGGTATGGCGCGTGGGCTGGTCAGCCCCGCAGACCTCGCGAGACTTCCGTTGCTGCGAACCTACCGTGCCGAAGAGTGGTCGGACTGGTTCGCCGCGGCCGGATTGGCATGCCCGGTGTTGCGTGGAGCCGTGTTCGACTCATCGTTGACGCTGGCAGAAGCGGCAGCCCAAGGCGCGGGTGTGGCGCTGCTGCCTGTCAAGCTGTTCGTGCGGGATGTGAGCCAGGGGCGCTTGGTGCAGCCATTCGCCCTTGAACTCTACAAAGGGGCCTATTGGCTCACGCGGCTGCAATCACGGCCCCCCACGATCGCGATGCAGGTCTTTCGGGAATGGCTGCTAGCCCAGATGGAGGCAGGCTAGATCCTGTTGCGCATGCCTCGAATCGGCTGAGCCAGACACTCTTGCATTTGCCGTGCACTTCAATGTGCACCAGGCAGTGGGAGCCTCAACACCGCACTGCTGTGCAGCACTGAGCGGCATGGACCCATACGCAGGGCCAGCCCGTGCGGGGTGTGTGAACTCCACATCGCCGCTGGAATGACACGCAAGTGCGTTGTAGCGCAGCGTACCAATCGGCTGGCGGTTGCGCTTGGGTGCTGTCTTGTCGGGCGATCAGCCGTGTGATCCTGCTTCTGCCCAGCAGGCGACAAGCCTGTGTGCAGTCCCTGCCATCGCCTGGCGCAGCGACCAAGCATCAAAATGGGCTCTAGCACAAGCAGGGTGGTCGCTAAAAGCTATAGAAACCAAAGCGGCCGGGCGAATTGCAGCATAGCGCAGTCCAGCACTTAAACACCCTAAAAGCCAGTGTTTGGGCGCAGGGTAAAGCTGCTCGGCATCCATCTTGGATCTTTAAATTAATAGCGTTTGATCAAGAAGCTTTGATGATGTCTCTGCCTTTGACACGCCGAGTGCATCCTATCAATTAATAATTAACAATAGTTATAAATTAATTCTATTGAAACAATTTGTAATATAACATGGCAAAGTTTCAATACATGAAACTTGCCTACGCACCATGCAGTGGAGAAAAATTAATTCTGATAAAAACATAGGAGCATCACGCCGGGAAATCGAGTGGGTGGATAAAAAATTCCCTCACAGCGATCGCATCATAAAAATAAGAAAATTGCTCTCGTTAACCAGCTATGTTTGCACTGTATTGGGTGTCATTTGGGCTGTTTGCTATTTGATGTATGCAAGACTGGATTTTTCAATAATATTTTTTGGATTATTTTGTGTTGGGGTTGTATCATTTTTTGCCTCCAAAAAATTTAATTATTTTTTGTTCTTAATCATTGCCCATTCTCTGCTTTTAATTGTCGCTGCCATCTCTTTCTTTGACACGCCCTTGGCACATATTCCAAGATCGGCACATGTATTTTTTCTGCCGTTGGCCATGGGTGTTATTTTTATATTTAATCAAAATGACAAATACATGGGCATGGTATTCCCCAAAATTTGTCTTTTTCTTTTCGCGGCCTTCGGTATTGGCATGCTGGATTCCGTGCATCTGGAGAAGTCGCCGCCAGAAAGCATCAGGCTGATCGGCGCATACACCAACTATATATTTTCTGTATTGCTGCTTTCATGCATCATCAAAATATACAGAAATGATATGCATGAAAAGGCCTCATTGGGCCTTGATTTGGCCCAAGCCGTGGGCAAGGGTGAAATCGTTGTTCAGTACCAGCCTCAGGTGGACGGCCAACAAAAGATTCTAGGGGTCGAGGCTTTGGTGCGCTGGCAGCATCCGGAGCGAGGCCTTTTGTCTCCGGATAAATTCATTCCGTTGGCGGAAGAGAACTTCTTGATCAGAGAGATTGGGATGGAGGTCTTGCGCCAATCGTGCCAGCTGCTGCAGCGATGGGCCACAGACCCTGTGTTGAAAGATAAATTTATTGCCGTGAATGTCAGCCCCATTCAGCTGGATGACGATGATTTTGTAGCGGCAGTGAAACAGGTGATTCTGGATGCAGGTGTCGAGCCGCAGAATATTGAACTCGAGTTGACGGAATCTGCGCTGTGCCTCAGCTTGGTTGAAGCTAGAAAGAAGATACAAGCTCTGAGAGAATTCGGTATACGCTGGGCATTGGATGATTTTGGATCGGGGTTTTCATCCTTGGGTATTTTGAGTGTTCTGCCAGTTCATAAGTTGAAAATTGACAGGCAATTTTTAAAAGAGGTCGAAAATTCAGAATCTTCCATCGGTCTTTTAAGAAAAATTCTGGAAATATCTGAGGTGATGGGTATGGAGGCCACCGTAGAGGGGGTGGAAACTCCAAGTCAGTTCAAAATGTTGATAGGCTTGGGTTGCAACAGTTTTCAAGGTTATCTTTTTGGACGCCCGCAGTCGGCAGAGCAGGTGACGTATGCCATCAAAGAATGTGCAGCAACCTGATGGGTGTCGGCTGAGCAGAAAACGCGAACGCAAAGTCCCTCCTGTGTGTACAGGCAGAGAGCTTTTCACGCCGTATTTCACCCAACTGGGTGGCGTGCCGTTGAGCACGGCGAGAACTGCAATTACGGGTGGTGTCTTTTGGTGCGATGCAGCCACCAGCAGCGTTCACAGCACCAGCATGGCGGCCACGTAAATCGCCATTGGCAGCGTGGCCGTACAACCGATTACGCGGTGCGCAGGCTGATCGACCAGTCCCCCATCAGGTGGGCGGACTGCCCAATTCACAGCACCATGGCCACGGAGGGTTCCGCAACCTCCCCGTTGGCGATGGCAGTCCACGCCAGCGCTTTCATAGGATTGCATTCCAGGCACTCATCAGCATGCCAATGCCAGGGGCGACGATGATGTAAAAAACCGTGCTTCGCGAAAAACCGCGACAGACTGGAGCACAGGCCAGCACGTCGCAGACGATGTAAGCCGCCAAGCCTGTCAGCACGGGCCGACAAGCCATCCAGCGCCAATCATGCGCAGCGCAAATACGGCAAATGCGAAGTCGGTCGCCACAGGTCCTTCACGCGCAGGCGGCCCCCCAATCGCTTTCCCGTGGGGGGGCAATTTGGCGGGGCTTGGGCCTCAGGGCTTGGCAGTGTGCCAAACGTTGCCCACGCCGTCGCCGGTGGCGTCGCCGGGCTTGCTGTCCTTGGCCCAGTAATACAGAGGTTTGCCCTGGTAGGCCCATTGTTTGCCGCCGTCATCGCGCGTCACCACGCTCCAGTGGCCAATCGGCTGTGCGTTGACCGGTGCCATCAGCGGGGGCCAGTTGGTGGCGCAGCCGCCATTGCACACACTCTTGCCGCTGCCAGCCGCGTCGCGGTCAAACACGTACAGCGTCATCTGGTTGGGGCCGACCAGCTTGCCATTCAGTACGGTGGCTGGTGAGGCCTGGGCCATGGACGGATTGCTGGCGGGGGCCGTCGTGCAGGCCGACAGGGCGACTGCCGCCACCAGGGCGAGTGAAGCTACATGTCTCATGGAATGCTCCTTCAAGATCCGATGCCGCGTTCAGTGAACGGTGTGCGGGCTGTGTCGGGCCCTGCCAGTCACCGCGGACCAGTATCGGCTTTTTCCATGCGCTGGCAGTAACCATCCTTGCAGCAGGCGCTTTGCGTGCGGGGCGCTGCGGGCTTGGCATCTGAAGCTGTACGCATGAATTATTTGATAGCTGTCAGCGCAGGCTGAATAAGCGTTGCATCCCAATTTCTTTCATAAACTCATGATCGCAGCAGGCCGGCGATGGCTGCCACGTCGACCGCATCGATCTGCGCGGGCAGCAGGTATTGCGCGGCATAGTCCTGCCACACCCTGCTGTGCAGGAAGTACAGGAACAGCTCGGTGTCGATGTGGCCGTCCTTGCCCATCAGGGCCATGATGCGCAGAGACTCCGAGAGGGTTTTCGCGGGCTTGTAGGGCCGATCGGCGGCGGTCAGCGCTTCGAAGATGTCGGCCACGGCCATGATGCGCTCGGTGGTCTGCATGGCACTGCCGGGCAGCCGACGGGGATAGCCGGCGCCGTCCATGCGTTCGTGGTGGTTGGCGGCAATGTCTGGCACGCGCGCCAGGTGGCGCGGCCAGGGCAGCTTCTTGAGCATGTCCAGCGTGTGCACGATGTGCTCGTTGATGGCAAAGCGGTCTTCCTCGGTCAGGGTGCCACGGCGGATGCTGAGGTTGTGCAGCTCGCCGCGGTGCTGCCGGTAGGCCGGCAGTTGCATGTCAAAGCCCAGGGTGTTGCGGGGGTCGCCGCGCTCCACGGCGGGCTTGTGTGCGCCCCAGGGGATGCGGTGTTCCGGCTTGTCCGCCAGCAAGGGCTCGGCCACGGGCAGCTCCGGGGCGGGGCCACGGTGCTGGCGCAGCCGGGCCGATTCGTCGGTGGACAGGCCCAGGCTGTCGTCGAAATGGCGCCACCAGGTGGTGGCGCCCAGCTGCTGGAGCCGCGCGATGGCCTCGTCCTGCAGGGATTCCCCGCCAATGTTGCAGGCGGCCACGAAAGCGAAGTCTTGCTGCAGCTGCGTGTGCCGTTGGTCGCGCTGCGCGGTGGCGGCCGCGGCATCCTCGCCCTGCAGCAGGGCTTGCAGGTGGGCGATGTCGGCATCGCGCCACAGCACCTCGAAACGCATGCGGATTTCATGGATGCGGTTGTAGATCAACTCCAGCTTGGTGGGCTTGTCGACGATGTGCTCGGCGCTGGTGATCTTGCCGCAGTCGTGCAGCCAGGCGGCCAGGAAGAAGGCATAGCGCTCTTCGTCGCTGAGGCTGAAGTCGGCATAGGGGCCGGTGGTTTCGGCATCCAGGCGGTTGGCCAGCATGATGGCCAGTTCGGGCACGCGCTCGCAGTGGCCCCCGGTGTACGGGCTCTTGGCATCGATGGCATCGGCCAGCACGCGGATGACGGCGTCGAACAGCTGTTTTTGCGACTCTATCAGTTGGCGCGTCTCGATGGCCACCGTCATCATGCCGGTCAGCTTGGCGGCGAAGGCGTGGAATTCGGGGCTTGCGTGTTCCTGGTCGTTCTCGTACAGCAGCACCAGCATGCCTTCGATCTCGCCGGTGCGCCCCTGGAGCTGGAATTCGATGCGCTGCACGCGCGCGCCTGTCTTGCCGGACTGCAGGGTCGCGGGTTTGGGCCTATCCACGTAGTGCAGCTGGGGCCCCAGCTCGTTCAGATCGCCGACGACGGCGAAGCGGGTCATGGTGGCCTGGTCCTGCTGGCTCAGATAGATGGCGCCACCCTGGCAGCGCGTGGCGCGCACCAGCTTTTCCAGCACCAGGTTCAGCATGGCCTCAATCTGGGGCTCGGAGCCCAGGACTTGGCTGATCGATAAAAATTCTTCCACGGTGGCGCTGACGTGGTTCATGACGTGGTTGAGCTCGGCCACCTCGCGCAGCGGCGTGGGCTGGGCCGGCGGGCGGCTGAAATCGAAGCCGGACATGCGCTTGGCCTGGGCTGTGACGTGCTCCAGGGCCTGGCCGATGCGGCTGCCGGCCCACCAGCCCAGGGGCAGGCACAGCAGGATCAGTCCACCGGCGATCAGGATCATGCGGGTGCGGCTGTGCTGCAGCCCGCCCAGCAGTTCGGCGGCCGGCACGGTGAGCAGCATGCGCATGTCTGTGCGGTTGAGTGCATCGAACGGCAGGATGACACCCAGCCATGCCCGGCCTTCGCTGGTGTAGGACACGGGCACGCCATCCTGGCCGATATTGCGCAGGGTGGACAGCGCCTGGGTGGGCAGGGTGTCCACCGGGCGCAGCACCGGAGTGCCCTGTGCCGGGTCGGTGAGCGCGGGCATGTCGCTGTAGGCGATCACGGCCCCCTTGCCATCGACCAGTGCCAGCTCGGTCCCGGGGGTGATGCGCAGGTCGGCCAGGTCCTGGCCCAGGTCGTGTAAGGCAATGTCCAGGCCTACGACGGCGTCCGAGGCGGGCGTCAGCAGGGACAGGCTGATGCCCACCTGGCGCGTCGAGAAGAACACATACGGGTCCGACAGCACGGTGGAGGCGCGGTCCTGGGCCTTCTGGTACCAACTGCGCTCGCGCGGGTCGAACTGGTAGTCCGCCTGGTGGCGCTGGGTCACCAGGTCCAGGTTCGCATCGTAAAAATAGAAGGCCCCGGCGGGCTGTTCCTGGGGGGCGCGCGTGACCGCCTGCACCAGGTAGCTGGCGGATTCGGGGGCTTGCAGTTGCTGCCGGATCTGGGGGTTCTCCAGGGGGCGGATCAGCAGGAAGTCGCCATCCGCGTAGCCCACATAAATCGCGGACACCAAGGGATTGGCAATCAGTTCGGCTGCCAGCAGGCGCATGCGCGCCAGGCGTTCGGGTTGCCGGGGGGCTGTGACCAGCGGGTCGAAGGACAGGGTGCGCAGCGTGGCCGACGCTGGCTCAATCAGGCGGCGGGCGTGCTCGGAGGCGGCGTGGGCGGCGTAGTAGGACGTCTGGACCGCAGAGTCGATCAGCAGGCTGCGGGAGCTGAACCAGTTCAGGGTGATCAGCACGGTGGCCACAAAGCACATGGCCGTGACGACCATGCCGGCGATGACGGGTCGAACAGGCCAGGTGCGCAGCGCCGGGTTTTTTTCCGCCATGCTGTAGATCCTCGAGAACCGGTGGCGGCATCTGGCTGCCATAGGGTGGCTGGGGGTCGGAGGTGGTGTGGTGTCCCGCCGGGGCCTGCGGTACACGGCGATCAGAATAGCCTTGAACCCCGCCCCCGTAAACGCAAGTTTGCGGGTGTTGTGCAGGCGCCGCTGCGCACGCAGCAGGCCGCGTTCCATGGCTGCCGGCGTTGCACCAAGGCGGGTGAAGGCGAACAATCGGCCACATGACACAACGCCGCATCCCCACGGACACCCTGCCGGGTGTCAATGCCCGGACGCAGGGCCTGAGCACGCTGCAGGCCGAGGCACAGCGCAGTGCCTGCGGCTGGAACGACATCGTGCCCCAGGTGACCCGCAGCTGGTGGGGGATTGCGCGCGATACGGCCAGCGATCCCATGCTCTGGTTCCTGGCCCTGACCGCCGGCCTGTTCGGTCTGCTGGGCCAGACGACCGAGGCGCTGACGCTGCTGCTGGCCATGCTGCCCTTGCTGGGCATGGATGCCTACCTGCACCTGCGGACCACGGCGTCCTCCGCCGGACTGACCAGCCGCCTGGCCAGCTCGGCCGAATGCCTGCGCGATGGACAGTGGCAGAAGATGGCTGCGCGCGCGCTGGTGCCCGGTGATCTGGTGCGGGTGCAGCCGGGCGAGTACTTTCCGGCGGATGGCCTGCTGGTGCAGGGCAGTGGCTTGCAGGTGGACGAATCGACCTTGACCGGGGAGTCGCTGCCCGTGGCCAAGCGCGCGCTGGAGGGCGACGGGGCGCTACCGCCCTCGGCGGCCGAGGTGCACTGGGGCACGGCGGGCACCCGGTTGCTGACCGGCACCGCCTGGCTGCGCGTGCTCTGGATCGGGCAGGACACCCGCTACGGCGAAATCGTGCGCACCGCCACCGAGGGCAGCCACGAGGCCACGCCCCTGCAAAAAGCCATCCGTGAACTGGTGGTCATCCTGCTGGGCGTGGCCCTCATCGTGTGCGCGGTGCTGGCGCTGGTGCGGCTGTGGCAGGGCCATGGCTGGATGGATGCCTTGCTCAGCGCCGTGACCCTGGCCGTGGCGGCCATCCCCGAGGAGTTTCCCGTCGTCTACACCTTCTTCCTGGGGGCCGGGGTGTTCCGTCTGGCCAAGAAGCATGCCCTGGTGCGCCGCGCCGTGGCGGTGGAGAACATCGGCCGGGTCAGCTGCATCCTGTCCGACAAGACCGGCACCATCACCGCAGGGGCGCTGGTGCTGTCGCAGCAGATGCCGGCAGCGGGCCTGGACGCGCGCGGGGTGCTGGAGGTGGCCTGCCGGGCTGCCCGCCCGGACAGCGGCGATCCCATGGACCAGGCCCTGCACCAGGCGCTGGGCCCGGCGGCGCCGGGGGAGCAACGGGCGGCATTTCCCTTCACGGAAGCGCGGCGGCGGGAAACAGCGATTTGGTCCAATGAGGCTGGAGCGCTTGCTGCGTATGTGAAAGGTGCTCCTGAAACCATACTTTCCCTGTGTGTGCTGTCCGAGGGCGAGCGGGGCCACTGGCTGGACCTGGTGAACCAGCACGCGCAGTCCGGGCGCAAGCTCATCGGCTGTGCCTGGAAGGCCTTGCCCGCTGGCGTCGCGATGGCGGTGGAGCCCGACCACGGCTTCCAGTGGGCCGGCCTGCTGGCGTTCGAAGACCCGGTGCGCGACGGCGTGCGCGAGGCGATCGCGGACTGCATGGCGGCGGGCATGCGCGTCATCATGGTCACCGGCGACCACCCGGCCACGGCCACGGCGATTGCCCGCGCGATCGGTCTGGGCGGCGCCCACCCCCAGACCCTGGTGCTGGCGCCCGAGGACGATCCGGCCACGCGCCTGCATGGTCACGCGGGGCTGGACGTGGTGGCGCGTGCCACGCCGGCGCAGAAGCTGGCCCTGGTGCAGGCGCTGCAAGCGGCCGGGGAGCTGGTGGCCGTCACCGGCGATGGTGTCAACGACGTGCCCGCGCTGCGCCAGGCCGACATCGGGGTGGCGATGGGCGCCCGCGGCACGCGCAGCGCCCGCGAGGTGGCACCCGTGGTGCTGCTGGATGACAACTTCCGCACCATCGTCGACGCCGTGGCCGAGGGTCGGCAGCTGTTCCAGAACCTGCGCCTGGCCTTTGCCTACCTGCTGCTGGTGCACCTGCCGCTGGTGGTGGGCGCGGCGGCCATTCCGCTGATGGGGCTGCCGCTGGTGTTTCTGCCGCTGCACATCGTCTGGCTGGAGCTGGTGATCCACCCGACGGCCATGATGGCCTTCCAGGATTTGCCCGCGCACGGCCCACTGGCGCCGGTGCGGCGCCAGCGCACGGCCCGTTTCTTTGCCCCCGAAGCCTGGCTGGGCATGGCGCTGGTCGGCGGCCTGGCGAGCGTGGCCGTGGTGTGGAGCTACCTGTACGCGCTGGGCGCGGACCAGAACGTGGAACATGCCCGCGCCATGGCGCTGGCGGTGCTGTTGGTCGCCAGCGCTGGCATCACCACAGGCCTGACCCAGCTGCGCCGTGCTGCGGCGCGGTGGCTGGTGGGGGGCACGCTGGCGTCGCTGGTAGCCAGCATGCAGGTGCCGGCCCTCAGCCGGCTGCTGCACCTGCAGCCGCTGCATGCGCCCGACTGGTGGCTGGTGGCCGGGGTGTTTGTGGCGGCGCTGCTGCTGACCCTGGCGCTGGCCTTGCAGTTGCGGCGCTCGCAGCCCTGAAACCACTGCCGCTGCGGGGCCAGGGCCTGCCGCCCGTGCGCAGGTTTAATCCTGGCATATGTATCCCAAAGTGACTCCAGACCGCTTGCAGACTGCGCTAATAGCTATGGTTTTGGTGAGGGCTTGGCGTCTGCAGGCTGCCAGCCACCCCCCAGGGCCTTGTACAGCTGCACGCGGTTGTCCAGCGCGGCCTGGTGCAGGCGCACCACTTCCAGCTCGGCCGCGTACAGGTTGCGCAGGGCGTCCAGCTCTTCCAGATCGCTGGCATGGCCGGCCTCATAGCGATCGTGCGCAAAGCGCAGTGACTGCTGCAGTACCTGGCGGCGCTGCGTGGCATGCCTGCTGGGCCATGCGTTCCAAGCGGGCCCCAAGCTGAATCACCGCAGTCTCAAGCTGTGTGACCCACTGTCCTGTTCGGGATGCTTTCACGCGCAGGTGTTGGCCCGCGCAACCGGTATTTCGTCCAGCCTTGTGGTGTAGCGGGGCGTGCGGTGCTCCTGCTTCATGCGCCATCCAGCCGCATCGGTCTGCGTGTGGCCAGTGCTGCCAATGTGCAGCGTGGCTTGGCCATAGCGGGCATTGATGCGATCCATCGCTTCCATCAGCTTGCCTGGGTCTCGGCAGGTGCGGGGGGCTTCAAACAGCAGCTCGGCTTGCTGCTGGGTGTTGGCAGGGCACAGGTCCAGCAGCATCACGCCGGCCTTGGCCAGCTCAAACCCTGGCTGGTAGATCTGGCGCAGCCCACCCACGGCGGCACGGAGCAGCGTTCGGGTGTCGGCAGTGGGGCATGGCAGCGGCAGGGTGATGGACCGATTGAACCGCGGCCCCGCGCGGAAGGGAGAGCTGTGCGCAAACACCAGCACCGCCCCGGCCAGCTGCTGGCTGTGGCGCAACTTCTCTGCGGCCCGGGTGGCAAATTCGCTCACCGCTTCGACCAAGGGTGGCAAGCTGCGGATGGCCTGGCCAAAGCTGCGGGTGCAGGCGATCTGCTGCTTGGGGGTCGGGGCATGTTCCAGGCTGATGCAGCTGATGCCCTGCAGCTCCCGCACCGTGCGCTCCAGCACCACGCCCCATTCCTGGCGGGCCTGGGGGGCAGGCATCCTGGCCACGTCCAGGGCCGTGCAGAGACCGTGCTCTGCCAGCCTGGCCGCCATGCGGCGGCCAATGCCCCACACACCGCCGGCCGGGGTGCGTTGCAGCAGTTCCTGGCGCTGGGCGGTGGTCAGCTCGGCCCAGTTGCACACCCCTTGCAGCTCTGCCGACTGGTGGCCGGGTTGGCGTTCGGCATCCTTGGCGATGTGGTTGCACAGCTTGGCCAGCGTCTTGGTGGGGCCCAGCCCGATGCAGGTTGGGATGCTGGTCCAGCGCCAGATGCGGCTGCGGATGGCCCGCGCCCGGCGTGTCAGCTCGGGGATGCCTTCCAGGTCGCCGATAAAGCTTTCATCAATGGAATAGATCTCCTGCAGCGGCCCCAGGCCTGCGGCAATCGCCATCATGCGGGCGCTCATGTCGCCGTACAGCTCGAAGTTGGCCGACAGGCAGATCAAGCCGGAGGTGCGCTCCAGCTCCCGGAACTGGTAATACGGCTGGGCCATCTGGATGCCCAGGGCCTTGGCTTCGTCCGAGCGGGAGATGGCGCAGCCATCGTTGTTGCTCAGCACCACCACGGGCTGGCCGCGCAGCGCCGGCTGGAAGGCCCGTTCACAGGACACATAGAAGTTGTTGCCATCGATCAGGGCAAACATGGCGGTGCCTACAGCTGCACGATGGGCAATTGCCCCGTCAAGATGGGGCGGCACAGGATCTTGTAGCCATCCGCGTCAAAGCCGGCAGCCACCTTGGCCAGCTTGCGCGCCTGGGGCAGGCTGGTGGCGCTGCCCAGGTAGCACCAGTGGTGCACCACGTGCAACTGCTGCAGGTCATCGCAGCGCTCCTGCAGGGCGATCGGCCCCGGGTAGGGCCAGGTGGCAATCTGCAGGCTTTCCAGTGCCGCCAGCAGGCGCTGGGCATGCTCGGCCGGAGTCTCACGGCCACAGCACACGCCCTGACAGCGCTGGAGCATGGCCCTAAAGCACGCCCGGCCCGGTGGCAGCTTTTCCAGCCCCAGCGCACCCAGGCACAGGGCATGTGCATCGGCCAGTCCGTGCAGCGCCTGCAAGGCCGCCGTGCGGCTGCTGTACAGGCCGTACAGGCCCGGAGTGCTGGCAAAGTCCATGTCCCGGGCATGGGCCACCTCGGGCCGGCCGTCACGCAGCTGCAGTGCGCACAGCTGGCGGTTGCGGCGCAGCTTCTGGTTGTACAGCGGCTGCTGCTGTTTGATCAGTTGGGCCTCCAGCAGCAGGGCGCCAATCTCTCCCGCCGTGCGAATGTGGCTGATGTGCGTGGCCTGGCGCAGCATGCGTGCCTCGTCCGGGTTGCGCAGGTGGGCCAGCACGCGCGAGCGCAGGTTCACACTCTTGCCGATGTACAGCGGCAGGCTGTCCCCTTGCGCATGAAAGATGTAAACCCCCGGGGCTGCCGGCAGGTCTTGCAGGTTCGCGCGCAGGTGCTCCGGGTAGGCATACAGGCTGGCCGGGTCGAACTGCGGATGGCGGCGTGCGGGCAGCTGCATGGCTAGCGGGCAAAACGTTTGATGCAGGAAGTCACCACGCCCCAGATCTCCAGTGTCTCGTTATCCTGGGGGGTGATGTCCGGATAGGCGGGGTTGCCCGCCTGGAGGCGTACAGCGCCCCCCGCACAGTGCAGCAGCTTGACCGTGAACTCTCCCTCCACCATCGCCACCACGATGTGCGCATGGCGTGCCTGGATGGCGCGGTCCACCACGATCAGGTCTCCATCGTCGATGCCGTACTCTCGCATCGAAGGTCCCGCCACCCGCAGCAGGTAGGTGGCGTGCGGGTGCTCGATCAGCAGGCTGGCAATGTCCAGACGCTCCCCCCGGAAGTCCTCCGCAGGCGAGGGGAAGCCGGCACGCACCGGGCAGTCGGCCAGTGGCAGCGCCATGGACGAGGCGGTGGCAGGCACCGGGAGGCCGGATAAAAGACGGTTGCTGTACATACATACAGTATACGGCGATTGCCCAAAAACCATCCGGTGCGTGTTGTGTCCTGCGCAGCAGCGTGCGCGAATGGCCCAGACTGCAGGAAATCTTGTCGAGCGTCTGCTCGGTCAGCGCTTCAACAGGCAAGGCAACAGCGGCAGCGCCCTCCGTACGGTCAGTACTTAATTTTTAGTAGCAATGAATGTCGCCAAACATCAGCGTGTGACCAGGTGGCGCTTCCTATAACTTTGTTGCAGATCGCAAATTTTGGAATTGAATCCGGCCATAGACACGTTTTACCTGTTCAGCGCCACCATGGTGTGGGCGCAGTACCTGCTGCGCGATATCGGCGAATTGCCGGGTGCTCGTACGGTACTTTTGAACAGCGTCACCCATTCAGAGGCCTCCAGCCGCTTCCAGGGACTCTTGGTGGTGGAACACAAGCGATTGCGACAAGCGGATCACAAGGAGAAGGTGCAGAAGGTGCGCGCACAAGTGCCTGCGCATTCCGCAGGGGGCAAGCAGCATGGGGAGGCCGCTTTGGGTTGGGGATTCCACCAATCAATCCAACGCATTCATTCAGAATTTCACCTGGAGTTTGGGCCCTCAAGGTCGCGCTGTGCCCCTCGCTCAATTTCTAGCAATCACATCCAGCTCATCAAGGGCGCAGCCCACAGCGCTCACAACAGACAAGCGCAATGCAGCCAGGCATCAAACCGGATCACTCCCGTGGGGTGGGTTGTGCTCCGTGCCTAGCCAGCTCGGGTGTTCTGCATACACATCGGTGGCTAGGCGCTTGATGGCATCGATGAACCAGGCGTTATCGTTGATGCGATGGGTCAAGATGATGGGAGATGTCGCGCGCTGATCTTCGATCAGACGGTAATGCAGGTCGCTGCGCAGCCGTGCCGAGGCTGGGATGAGGCACAGCCCGGACTCTGCGGCCACCAGACCCAGTGCGGTTTGAATCTCGCGCACCTCGTGGATCTCTGAGGGGCGTATCGATTGGTCGCGCAGCAGGCTGAGGATGTGGTCCGCGAAGCTGGGACGTGGTTCCTTGGGATAGACGATGAGTTTTTGCCCATGGACAGCCTTCAGGCTGAGCTGGCAGGCTTCGGCAGCCAACGGGGAACTGGGCGGCAGGGCCAGTACCAGCCGCTCTTCGCGCAGGACGATGCGTGTGACCGCGGCATCGTTGCTGCGGATACGGCCGAAACCGATGTCGATACGGCCAGATTTCAGGGCTGCGATTTGCTGCATGGAGGTCAGCTCCACCAGCTGGATGTCCAAGTCCGGGTAGTGCTGGCGCAGCTTGCGCACCAGGGCGGGCAGGCCGCCGTAGAGGGTGGACGCCACAAAGCCGATGGACAGGGTTTGTCGCTGGTTCAGCCCGATTTGCTGGGTGGTGCTTTTGAGTTGGTCCAGCCGGTTCGTGATTTGCAGTGCTTGCTCATAAAACACGCGCCCGGCTTCGGTCAATCGCAGGGGGCGGCTGTTGCGCAGCAGCAGCTGCACCCCCAACTCCTGCTCCAGCAACTGGATCTGGCGACTCAGTGGTGGCTGAGCAATGTGCAGTTGCTCGGATGCCCGCGTGAAGTTGCGGGTGTTGGCAACAGCGATGAAGTATTTGAGCTGCCTGATATCCATAGGGTAAACCACTAATTAATGGAATTGATGGCGCCGAATTAGTTAATTCTTAGTGACTTAGCTAGAGACTATACCTAGAAGGTATTTAACAAGACGAATTTGGTGTTGGATGTGTCAGGGGACTGCGTTGTTCAATGGCTGCCATGGAACACACACAACGCCTTCAATTGTCGGTGGCCCCTGTGGCCATTGAGCGGGTAGAAACCTTTTTGGTGGACTTGCCCACCATTCGTCCCCACCAGCTGTCCATGGCCACGATGAACGGCCAGACGCTGATGCTGGTGCGTCTGTATTGCTCAGACGGTACCGTGGGCGTGGGCGAGGGCACGACCATTGGTGGGCTGGCCTATGGGGCAGAGTCGCCCGAGGGGATGAAGCTGGCCATCGACACCTATTTCGCACCTTTGCTGGTGGGGGCGGATGCCAGCCATGTGCCCGCCATCATGGCCAAGCTCGACAAGGCCATCCGCGACAACCGGTTTGCCAAGTGCGCGGTGGAAACAGCGTTGTTTGACGCGCTGGGGCAGCGCACCGGCCTGCCTGTGTCCCAGTTGCTCGGTGGGCGTGTGCGTGAGAGCCTGCCCGTGGCCTGGACGCTGGCCTCAGGGGATACCGCCAAGGACATCGACGAGGCCGAGCGCATGCTGGCGCAGCGTCGCCACAACATCTTCAAACTCAAGATTGGCCGCCGTGCTGTGGCCGACGACGTGGCCCATGTGGCGGCCATCAAGAAGGCCCTGGGTGATCGCGCAGCCGTGCGGGTCGATGTGAATATGGCATGGAGTGAACTGCAGGCCCAGCATGGCCTGGCGGCATTGGCCGATGCCGGCTGTGAGCTGGCTGAGCAACCCGTGGCCACCGCCGAAGCGCTGGCACGTCTGAAGGGGCGTTACCCGATTGCCATCATGGCCGATGAGTCGCTGACCGGCCCGGCTTCAGCCTTCGCCCTGGCCCGCGTAGCGGGTGCCGATGTGTTCGCTGTGAAGATTGAGCAGTCGGGTGGGCTGCGCGCTGCACAACAGGTGGCCGCGATTGCCGATGCTGCAGGCATTGCGCTGTACGGCGGCACCATGCTGGAGGGGGCGGTGGGCACGGTGGCTTCGGCCCATGTGTTTGCCACCTTCCGAGATCTGCAGTGGGGCACCGAGTTGTTTGGTCCCTTGCTGTTAACCGAAGAAATCTTGGCACAGCCGCTGCAATACCAGGACTTCCAACTGGCTGTGCCAACGGCTCCGGGTCTGGGGATTGCGCTGGATGAAGACCGCGTGCAGTTCTTCCGCCGTGACAAAAAGCGCAGTGCCGCAGTGGCGGCGCACTGAAGCCGCGTCTGTTCTATCCGTTCCTACGATGACCAAGGAGACCCGTATGTCTATTCAACTCTTCGACACCGCCGAAGTGCAGGACTTTCTGCGTCTGGCCAGTGGCCTCAATCAGCCAGGCGGAAATCCCCGCACCAAGCAGATCATTCACCGCATCCTGTCGGACCTGTACAAGGCGATTGAAGACCTGAACATCACTCCCGACGAATACTGGGCTGGCGTGGCCTATCTGAACCAGTTGGGTGCGCGTGGCGAAGCTGGGCTGCTATCCCCGGGTCTGGGTTTTGACCGCTACTTTGATATGCGCATGGACGCTGAAGATGCTGCGCTGGGCATCCAGAACGGCACACCCCGCACGATCGAGGGCCCGCTGTATGTGGCTGGCGCCCCCGTGGAGCAAGGCTTTGCACGGCTGGATGATGGCAGCGACAAGGAGGGTCACACGCTGATCATGCACGGCACCGTGCGTGGCGCCAATGGCCAGCCCCTGCCGGACGCGCAGGTTGAAGTCTGGCATGCCAACACCAAGGGCTTTTACTCCCACTTCGACCCGACCGGTGAGCAGCGTCCTTTCAACATGCGTCGCACCATCATTGCGGATGGCCAGGGACGGTACAAGTTCCAGAGCATCGTGCCCGTGGGCTATGGCTGTCCACCCGATGGTCCCACACAGGCCTTGCTCAATCAGCTGGGGCGCCATGGCAACCGACCTGCGCACATCCATTTCTTCGTGTCGGCGCCCGGTCACCGCAAGCTGACCACGCAGATCAACATCGATGGTGATCCGCTGGTGTTCGATGACTTCGCCTATGCCACCCGCGAAGGCCTGGTGCCTGCGGTGGTGGAGCGCACCGATGCAGCCAGCATCCAGGCAGAGGGCCTGAGCGCGCCGTTTGCTGAGATTGTGTTCGACATCCAGCTCAGTGCACTGGTGAATGGCGTGGACAACCAGATGGTGGATCGTCCACGCTTGGCGGCCTGATGGCTTGATCCGGTACAGCGTTGCATCGTGCACCACACGGCTTGGCCGTGTGATGCGATGGAGCGCCTGCCGCATGAAAGGAAACATTGATGGGCCATGCTCCTTTTCAGCTGCCGACATCGCGCGGCAATTTCCGGGTCGCGGTGGACGGTGATGTCACCGCTCCAGCACTCATTTTGAGCAACTCTTTGGGCACCACGCTGGAGATGTGGACACCGCAGGTGGCGGAGTTTGCCAAGCACTGCCGTGTGATCCGTTATGACACACGCGGGCATGGTGGCAGTCCAGTCACACCGGGTCCCTACCGTTTTGATGATTTGGGGCAGGATGTACTGGCCCTGCTGGATGCGCTGGACGTGGAGCAGGCCGCATTTTGTGGCATTTCCATGGGTGGCCACACGGGGCTGTGGCTGGGCATACATGCTGCTGCACGGCTGAGTGCGCTGGTGGTGTGCAACAGCGCGGCACGGATTGGTACGCAGCCCGCTTGGCAGGAGCGTGCCGCGATGGTGCGCGCAGGCGGAGCTGCCGGCATGCGCAGCCTTGCCGACTCTGCCCCTGGGCGCTGGTTTACTGAAGGTTTTATTCAAGACCGGCCTGACGTGGTGCAACGCGTACAGGAGGGATTGGCACAGATCAGCCCCGACGGCTATGCCGCCTGCTGTGAAGCCCTGGCCACTTCCGATCTGCGTGCCGACGTGGGCTTGATCACAACGCCCACGCTGTTGCTGGCAGGAGCGTTTGATCCTGTCACCACGGTGGCCGATGCCCAGGCCATGCAAGCGGGGATTGCACGTGCGCAACTGGCGGTGCTGCCCGCCTCCCATCTGTCGAATCTGGAAGCGCCGAATGACTTTGCCCAAACGGTGCAGAGCTTCATCGGCCACGCTTGAGACGACTTGCCCGCAGCAGTCACACCGGGTGCTGTGCGCTGACAGCAGCTAGTGACCCCGCTCCGGGTATTCCAACCAACCCATCCCGCAATTTCTCTCCCAAGGACATCACATGCTGTATCTGGTTCACATGATTGTTGAGATCCCTTCCACCATGCCTGCCGAAGAGGCTGCGCGCATCAAAGCGGAGGAGAAAGCCTATGCGCAGCGGCTGCAGCAAGAGGGTCGATGGCTGCACCTGTGGCGCGTAGTGGGTGAATACGCCAACTTCAGCGTGTTCGACGTAGAGAGCAACGATGCGCTGCACGAGGCCCTGAGCCAGCTGCCCTTGTTTCCCTACATGAAGATCACGGTCACCCCGCTGGCCAAACATCTTTCCTCGATCCGCTGAGCCTGCGCTGTCACGCACGCACGCACACACAACAACAAACATCTATCCCGGAGACAAGCATGAAGCCTCAATTGTTCAAATACACCGTGTCCACGGCTTTGCTCGCGGCATTTGCTGCACCCGTGCTGGCGCAAACCGATCCCGCGCAATGGCCCAACAAACCGATCAAATGGGTGGTGCCATTTCCACCAGGAGGCGCCATGGACGCGATTGCACGCACCCTGGGTGAGGTGGCTGGCCGCAAGCTGGGGCAGCCGTTTGTGATTGAAAACAAGGCGGGTGCAGGCGGCAACATCGGCTCGGATTTCGTGGCCAAACAGCCTGCGGATGGCTACACGCTGATGATCACCTCCATCGGCATGGCGACCAATGGTGCGCTGTACAGCAAACTGAGCTATGACCCGATCAAGGACTTTGAACCCGTCAGCTTGCTGGCTGTGGTGCCCAACGTCTTGGTGACCCACGCCAGCCAAAAGAACATTCAGAGCGTGAAGGACGTGATCGAGCAGGCCAAAAAGTCGCCGAATAAGTTTACGTATGCTTCTGCGGGGAACGGGACTTCCATCCATTTGGCCGGTGCAAACTTCACGGCATTGACCGGCGTACAGATGTTGCATGTCCCTTATCGTGGCAGCGGCCCTGCGGTCACGGACCTGCTGGGTGGTCAGGTGGACTTTATGTTCGACAGCATCACATCGGCACGCCCGCATATCCAGGCCGGCAAGCTGCGCGCCCTGGCCGTGACAACCAAGCAGCGCTCGGCATCGTTACCCGATGTGCCGACCGTGGCGGAGGCCGGGGTCCCCGGCTATGAGGTCTCGCCATGGTTTGCGACTTTTATGCCCGCAGGCACGCCAGCGGCGGTTGTGGAAAAGTTGAGTCTGGCCCTCAATGAATCCATGCGTGATCCGGAGGTGAAAAAGCGTCTGGATGCGATTGGTGCCGAGCCGATGGGCACCACCCCGCAGGTGCTGCGCACCCACCTCAAGCAAGAGACGGAGCGCTGGACCCAATTGATCAAGACCGCCGGCATTTCAGCGGATTGAGTGCGAGCAGCAAGAGCCTCTAACGCCGCCCAGCAAATCGAAGATTTGCGTCTGAGACGAGGCGTGAAGCCGCAGGCAGTACCAGCTGACGACATGGCAAAACAACGACATATCAAGGGTCGTGTTAACGGGTCTCAATGCACTGCGGTTGCATGGGAGGGAGCAGGCTTCGAACGTTCGAGCACGCTGGGGCTGGAGGCTGGCATTGGCCAACCCCAGCAGGACAATTCAACGACCCGGCAAGCAGTGGCTCACTGGCTTCTGGCGTGGGTGGGCCATAAGCCGGTGTACCCCGTACAAGATGTTGTCGCAGTATTGGCCTGGGCCGTTCGGTCTTGACCAGGGAGGTCAGCGTGCTGCGCATTAGCGGCACTGTCAGAGCAAGCTCCACGTGCGAGGTGCATTCGATAGGCAAATGCGGCGGAATGAAGGTGGTGCTGGGCTTGCCCAACGGTGGTACGCACCTAGTCTTGTTGCGCTGTTTGGACTGGGGTACTGACGCAGGTCAGCACCAATCGTCTGTGAAGCACCTCACTCACTTTTGTACCCCCGCAAAAAACAAAACCCCGCTATGCAGAACATAGCGGGGTTTCCTTATTTCAATGGTGCCGGAGACATGAATCGAACACGCGACCTTCTCATTACGAATGACGGGGATTGATCGTTTGGTTGTGTTTGTTTGTGTTGATATTTTTATATAAATCAATGACTTATTGAAATTGATCTGTGCTTAAATACAGTTGTTGTGTTGATTGGAGTTCGCCAAAATATAGTGAATTGGTATGCATGAGGGATGCATGAGTGCAGGCACCCCCTTTGTTTACTGTATGAGAAAGATTGGTGACTATGGCCCGACCCAAGAAAGATGCGCCTATAGACCTGAGTCAGCGCCACGCACTTACCGCTGGGCTGATCGAGCGGCTGAGCTGCCCTGAAGGTAAGGCGAAAGTGTTTTTACGTGACAGTGAAGTGCCTGGCCTAGCGGTTCGTGCTACTGATAAAGGTGCAAAGGCTTTTGTTTTTCAGCGTAAAACCAAAGAGGGCAGCTTCTTGAGTAAGACTATCGGCCCCCCAGCTGTATGGAGCATCGAGCAAGCGCGCACTGAGGCGCGGAAATTGGCATTGACAGTTGACCAAGGCCAAGACCCACGCGAGCTGGAGCGTCAGCAAAGGGCAGAGCAGGACGCCCAGCGACAGCAGGCCAAAGCCAAAGCTCTGACAGTAGGAGATATCTGGCCGTTGTATTTGGAGAACGGTAGACCAAAGCGCCGGGATGCTTGGAAGCCGCGCTACTTGGCAGACCTTCATGCAATGGCGCTCCCCGGTGGGGAGCCAAAAAAGCGCGGTACTGGACTGACGCGCCCCGGCCCACTTTTTCCTCTTCTGGCATTGCCCCTGTCTGGTGTGACAGAAGATGCGCTGAAGGTGTGGTTTGACCGGGAAGCAATCACAGGTAAGCACCAAGCTGCACGTGCCTTGATGATGTTTCGTGGCTTTCTACGCTGGTGTGCTGCTCAGCCCAAATATCGAGCGCTGGTGGACCGTGATGCCGGCAAAGCCCCTGCGATTGTGGAAAGCTTGCCTGCTAGTGTTCGGCGGACCGATGCTTTGGAGGCAGTGCAGGTGCAAAGCTGGTGGAGTGGGGTCGAGCAGTTGTCCAACCAAACCGCCAGCGCTTATTTAAGAACTTTGCTCCTGACAGGGGCACGCCGCGAAGAAGTGGCAGCTTTGACGTGGCAGCAGGTGGATTTCCGCTGGAGCAAGTTGACCTTGGCCGACAAGGTGGATGAGGTCCGCGTTATTCCGCTGACCCCGTATTTGGCGCAACTACTCATGCGTTTACCGCGTGTCGGTACCTATGTGTTTGCCAGTACCGGTAAAGCGGGGCGGATTACAGACGCTCGCGCAAGCCATGCCTTGGCGCTACGCAGTGCGGGAATTGGTCATTTGACATTCCACGGCTTGCGTCGCTCTTTTTCGTTGCTGGGGGAAGCTGCAGGCGCGCCTGCCGGTGCGATTGCACAGATCATGGGGCACAAGCCCAGTGCGACGGCAGAGGGTTATCGACCGCGCAGTATCGATGCGTTGCGGCCCTTCGCGCAGCGCATTGAGGCGTATATCTTGGAGTTGGCCAACGTCCAATTTGAAGCGCCTCAAGAGGCGACCAGATTGCGCATCGTGAAGTGATCCACTTGGTTGTCACAGGGCGAGGTCCTACCGCCAGTTCATGAGTATCACTCTTGAGTGATAACTTGCAGAAATCACATTAAAGTGATAATTTGCATATATCACTTTGAAATGATTTTGGCCGTGGGGGTGAGATGGACTACGCACTGAATTTTCCGCAGCACCTGGGCTTGTACCTCAAGTCGCTGCGTAAAGCCAAAGGCATGAGCCAAGCTGGATTGGCGAGCTTGCTCCAAGTCACGCAATCCAGAATCGCTGCGATTGAGAAGGACCCTTCCGCCGTCAGCGTGGGGCAGATGATGGCCATCCTGGAATTGTTGGGAGCGCAGTTGGTGCTGCGGGCTCAAACGCTGCCCCCAGAGACCGCGCTCTCAGACGCAGCATCCGTCCCAGTGCAAGCCGGTGAATCCACGTCAAAAAGCAAGCAGGCGAGGGTAGTAGCCAGTCAGGCAGCGCCAGCCCAGCACCTTGAGCCAAGGCCGAGCGCGCAGCCGCTGAAACACACGGTACTCGCAGATGACTGGCAGAGTCACAAGCCACAAGGGCGTTGGTAATGCGCGCGCTCGGTATTTGGATGAACGGTTTGCGTGTAGGTCGCTGGGAGATCTCGCGCACGGGTGCGCACAGTGTGGTGTATGACCCAGGCTGGCTGGCGAGCAAACATGTGCGCCCTTTGTCGCTGTCGCTGCCATTTACGCCGGACCTGCGTGTCACAGGCGAGGTGGTCGAGAACTTTTTTGACAACCTATTGCCTGACAACACCGACATCCGCAAGCGCATTCGGCAACGGTACGGGCTGCGCAAGTTGGACGTGTTTACCTTGCTAGAAGCGATTGGCCGTGATTGTGTAGGGGCCGTGCAATTACTGCCCGAAGGTGTTGAGCCTGATGGCTTTGATCAGGTCCGTGGTCAGCGATTGGATGAATCATCGATCAGCGCACACTTGAGCTCTTTGGGTGCTTCATTTGGCAGCCTGGATGCGGATGTCGACTTCCGCATTTCCATTGCTGGCGCACAAGAGAAAACAGCGCTGCTGCGCGTGGACTCGCAGTGGTACGTGCCCGAAGGCGCTACGCCGACCACCCACATACTCAAGCCCAACATTGGTTTGGTGCCGGGGACAGAGCTGGATTTCACACAGTCGGTACAAAACGAGTGGTTGTGCAATCAATTGCTTAAAGCGCTGGGATTGCCGGTAGCGAACTGCAGCATTGAAACTTTTGGCCCACACACGGTGCTGTGTGTCGAGCGCTTCGATCGCGCATGGACACCAGATGGCTGGTTGGCACGTTTGCCGCAAGAAGATTTATGCCAGTCGCTGGGGGTCGCCAGCACTCAGAAGTACGAAGCGGATGGTGGCCCTGGGATCGCGCAATGTTTGCAAGTGTTGAGCAAGAGCCAGGCGTCTGCGCAAGATTGCGCACGTTTTGTCATGGCGCAGTTGGCGTTTTGGCTTTTGGGTGCTATCGATGGACACGCCAAAAATTTCTCCATCTTTATGCAACCTGGCGGGGGATATATCGCAACGCCTTTGTATGACGTGTTGTCGGCATGGCCGGTAATAGGCCATGGGCACGGAAAGATTGCTTGGCAGAAAGCCAAGATGGCCATGGCTGTTCCAGGGACTCAAAGCCGCCACTACCACCTGCAAAAAATCCAGCGTCGGCACTGGAAGGCTTTGGCAGAGTGGACGCGGGTTGAGGGCCTGTGGCCCGCGATGCTGGAGATGCTGGCGCAGCTGGACACCGCGATTGAGCAAGTCAATGCTGGCCTGCATCCCAGTGTGTCACCGAGTATGGCGAAGCAAATATACGAAGGAGCACGTGCGCAAGCACACCGCTTTTTGGCTGCACCTGATTGATGAGGTCTAAGGTATTGGCCTCCATTCCAGTTTGCTGGATTCCCGCAAACTGGATTGCTGGATTCCCGCAAACTGGATTGCTGGATTTCAGCAAACTGGATTGCCGAGTTTCCGCAAACTAGATTGCTGGTTTCCAGCAACCTGGAATACAGGGTGAGGCTGACAAAAGGGATGCCTGGCACTCCCGCACGGCGCTGTTGCATAATCCAGAGTGAGGCCGAGCTTCCCCTTACCCCTGGCGCAGCTATGCCACGCGCACCGTATGGGGCGTGCCCAGGCTGGTGAACCTGTTGAGGATGGAGGCTCGCACCTGCAGCTCCGTGACCTGCCGGTCGAAGTCGCGTGCCATCACCAGCTCCCCCTGTCGCTTGAACCCCCCCATCTTGGTCTCCACCAGGCTGCGGCGGTGGTGGCCGCTGCACTTCTTCCAAATAGCTGGCCCAAGCTTTCGGGTGGTTCTCAAGATCTCGTTGCGGGCCTGGGCACCCGCTCTGGCAACCTAAGGACGTTTCACAGATCCAGCTCCGCGCCACGAATCCTGAGCCATTCTTTTCGCTCGCGGTAATCCGGCAGCACCTTGTCCACCTCATTCCAGAACGCCTTCGAATGGTCTCGGTGGTGCATATGGCAGAGCTCGTGGACGATGATGTAGTCGATGATGGTCAACGGGGCCATCAGGCATTTCCAGTGGAAATGCAGATCACCGCGCGGGGTGCACGACGCCCACCGGTAGCCCAGATCCTTGATCTGAACATCGCCTGCCTTCACACCAACCTTGGCCGCGAAATACGCTGCGCGCGTCTGAATCCGGGGCAGGCCTTTGATCTTGTAGAAAGCTTCGAACACTTGATGGGCGGCGTCCTTGCCACCGCAGTCGACAACCTCACGCAGCAGGTTGAACCGACCGTCTTTCAACTTGAGTGGTTCGTCTTGCTCGGCCACCAGTTGCAGCCGGTAGCAGCTGCCCAAGTAGAGAAACGTCTCGCCACTGACCCACTCGCGCGTGACGCGAGTGGCATTGAGGTCACGCCATTCCGCCAGATTGCGGTAGATCCACATCCGCTTGGCTAAAACGGTTTCATCTACCTGCTCGGGCGTCATCCGCTTAGGCGGGCGAACGGTGATGATCCCGTCGCGCTCGATCACGATATCTGTCGTCTGGCGGTCTGAGCCAGGCAGCAGCTGGTATTCGATATCACGCACTTGACGGAGCTGCATTAGACGCTCCCTGCTCGTGCCATGTTGACCAGTTCATCGTGCCGGTTCTTGGCAAGCTTCATGATTTCCACGGCCACGCGCTCACGATTGAGCTTTAGTTCCTCGATGCCCGTCTTAGCGATTTCGGTTTTGATCAAACCGCGCACGCGCTTCTGTTTATCGGGGTTCTGCCAGAAATCGATGCTGGCAATGGTTTCTTGCAGTATTTCCACGGTGGTCTCCATCAATGCCTTGAATGCAGGCTTGTCTGCATCATTGACAGAACCACTCGCGAAGCCAAGCTGCACGATGTATTCGTAGAAGGTCGTCGCCTCCTTGCTCATGCCGTCCTCACCCCGCTGACGGCCCGAAATGGCTTCCTTGCGCAGCTCGGCCAATTTTTCGGCCAGCAGATCCCATTCGTCGTGGTGTTTCTCGATCAGCGCATCGACTTTTTCCGACAGGCTCTTGTAGAAGGCCGGATCTTCATCGTGGTGAACCGTACAGTGCTTGCGGATGGCGTGCTCCATCTCGCTGGCCTTGGCCTCGTTGTTCTGGCCCGCATGCGCTGCCAGTTTGTCGAGGAAGTCTTCTGCCAGCAACTCGACCGGCGGCACCTTGGGGTTGATGCCCAGACTGATCAGGTGCTCGTTGATCAGCGCCTTCACCTTTTCGCCAGCGCTGCCGAGGTCCAGGCTGGTGTCCTTGTAGCGCTCTTTGGTCACCTGCAGGATGTAGCCGAAGCGCTTCGCGGGCACGCGGTAGGGCTGCGCAGATGCGTTGGGCAGGATGATGTCCAGGCTCATCAAGAACTTCTTGAGGTAGACCTCAAAATCAGCGCGCTTCTTGTCGTCCTTGAGCGCCTTCACCGCTTCGTGCACCACGGCAGCCTCGGCATCCAGATCGGGCAACTCTCCATTGACGAAGGCTGGGATCTGTTTGATGCCGAGCGCCGTGAAGTGCTGAAGCAGCCGCTGGTAGCGCTCTTCCAACACTGGCAACTCCGACGCGATGTTCTTCATCCCATCGTGCAGTTCCTGCAACTCGTCGCTGGCCGCGTACAGGGTCAAGGCATCGGTCAGGTGGTTGGCCAGGCCGATGTAGTCGACGATGTAACCGCGTTGCTTACCCTTCTTCACGCGATTGGTGCGAGCGATGGCTTGCAGCAGGGCGTGTTCGCGCAGCTTTTTGTCGATGTACATCACCTGCTCGATAGGCGCGTCAAAGCCCGTGAGCAGCATGTCGCACACGATCAGGAAGGCAATGCCGGTGTATTCCTTGTCCGGATCTTCAAAATCGAAACTGCGGCAGAAGTTCTCCACCGCGTTCATGCGCTGGGCTTCCTTGCGCGCCTGGGTGATGTATGCCGCCTCATTGGTGCCGTCCGATGACACCACCACGGCAGTCTTGAGAAAACTCAGACGCTGGATCAAATCGCTATCCGGCGAGGCCTTGGCTTCCTCGCGGGCCAAGCGCTCGGCCAATGCTGCCTTGATGCCGTTCTGATAACGGATACACGCCAGTTTTGAATGGCATACCACCTGTGCCTTGAAGCCGTTGGGCAGGATGTTGTCGATGTAGTGCGCCACCATGTCACGCGCAATCGCGGTGATGCGGTTTTCGGCTTCCAGAATATCGCCGGTCGCGCCGTACTTTTTCTTGATCGCCAGCAGTTCTTCTTCGCTGCGATCGCGGAACAGGTCTTCAAAGGCTTCGTCGAAAGCGTGTTTTTCGTTCAGCGCGCTGTCGGCGGTTTTGCCTTCGTAGAGGATTTGTAGCGTGGCACCGTCGTTCACCGCGTCCATCAGTCGATAGGTGTCGATGTACTCGCCAAAGCGCTTGTGGGTCTTCTTCTCGCCGTGGCGCTCCGTGATCAGCGGCGTGCCAGTGAAGGCGATGCGCGTAGCATTGGGGAAGGCCTCGAACAGGTTGTCGCCCAGGTCCGAGCTTTGCGTGCGGTGCGCTTCGTCGATCATCAGGATGATGCGGTCCGACGTGTTGACCACGCCGAAAGTCTTGCCCGCAGGCATGGCCAGGTAAGTACCCAGCGCTTCCGCCACGGTGTTGGTTAGCGTCTGCTTGTGCTCCTGGAACTTATGGATCATCACCATGCTGATGTCCGAACTGTCGGTCGAAAGATGCTGGCGCAGACCCGCCCTGGTTTCGATCACATTCACCCGTCCGCCAATCAGCGTGGCGGTGTCGCCCAGTTGTTCTTCCAGGTCTTGCCGATCATTGACCAGCACGATCTTGTAATCGGCAAGGTCACGGCTGGCACGCAGCATTCGCGCCAGAAACACCATGGTCAATGATTTGCCCGAGCCTTGGGTGTGCCACACCACGCCGCTGCGCTCGGTGGCTGTTTCGCCGGTACGCAAGCGTTCAACAATCTTGCTGGCAGCACGGAATTGCTGATAGCGGCACACCACCTTCACCCGTGGGCCACCGTCGGTGTCCATGAACACGGAGCTGGTGCGCAGGATCTGCAGCAGGTTGGCCTTGTTCAACATTCCGGCAATCAACTGCTGCTGGGCATTCAGGCCTTCGAGCGCGGAATCGTCAGCGGGGTGGAGCGTCTTCCAGGCATAGAAATGCTCTTCGCCCGAGGTGATGGTGCCGTAGTCGGCTTCCAGGCCACAGCTGCGAATCAGCATCAGGCTGCTGTAGAACAGTCGGGGTTCGCCTTCCTTCAAGCCCGAGGCTTCGGTTTCCTTGCGGCGGCACATGTAGCGCTGTAGTTGCACAAAGGCCTCTTGCATCGGGTTGGCGCAGGTTTCCGAACCCTTCTTGCACTCCACCACCACCAGCGGAATGCCGTTCACGAACAGCACGATGTCCGGAATGATGAAGGCCTTCACACAGCCCGGCGTGTCAATGCGGAACTGGTTGATGGCGTGGAACTGGTTGTTCGCCGGGTTGTGGAAGTCGATCAGGCGCACCACCGGGTCGGCCTCGCCAGTCAGCTCGTTGCTGTCGGTCTGCGCCTTGAACAGCATCGCCTGCACGGCCTCATTGGCCTCCAGCAAGGTGCGGTTCGGGTGGCGCAGCAATTGGCTGCGCAAATCTTCCAACTGGCGGTCGGTCAACCATTCACGCCCGTCATCGGTGCGGTTGATGGCGCGCACTGCGCTGTCGAACACCTGCGGCAACAACCATTGGCGGAAGTTGGCGCGCAGGCTGGGGGTCGCATCCTGGGGTACACCAGCGCCCTGGTCGATGATCGTCCATCCCAGCTCAGCCAGTTGTTGCAGGAAGGGGCGTTCGACCTCCGTGTATTCGCTCACGCCGCCCCCTCACGCCAGCACGGTGGCTGACTGTGTCAGGCGCTCCAGGGCAATGCCCAGTGCCCGGTCATCGAAGAGGCGATCCTTGCGGGCAGCGGCATCCGGGCCGCCACGCCAGTGGCGCAGCCCCTCACGCAAGGCGGGCACATTAGGCGCAACGCCCTCGCGATCCAACAGCCAATCCACGGTGGCCAGCAACTCCATGCCAAAGGGTGATTCAAAGCCATCAATGAGCGCGGCGGTGGATTCCAGTGCTTGCGTGTAGGCCTTGGCCTCGCTCTTGAGATAGGTCTGCACAAAAGCCTTACGCTCGTCGTCAAACCAGATCACGTCCAGTGGGTCCGCGTCGCTGATGCGCTTTTCGGAGTGCAGGTAGCTGCCATCCAGATTGTTCAGCAGATGATCGAGCCGGTTGGCGTAGGGGCCGTACTTATGCGGGGCGAACTGTAGATTCAGCGGGTTGTCACCAGGGTTGTAGCGCTCGATGGCCCGCTCCAAAAACCACGCCAGCTTCTGGATCTCCAGCAGACTGCACTCCATGCCGAGCACCCAGTAGCGGCGCACCAGTTCGGCAATCAGCGCACGGGCGGGAGTCAGCTTCTCAACACCAGCGCGCTTGGCCACGTTCTGGTACTGCTTGGTGGGCTCGAACACCAGGATGTCGATGTCCAGATCACCCAGCGCCCGTTCAATCTGTTCGCGCACCTCGGCCCATTCCAGCCCCCCATTGCCCGCGCCCAGCGGCGGGATGGCGATGGACTCGACCTGTTGCTCGATCAGGAAGCGCCGCAGGTCCTGCAGGCCCTCGACCACCCATTCCATGCGCGACGGCGCGCGCCAGTGCTGCTTGGTGGGAAAGTTAACGATCCAGCGCGGGCCGTCGAGTTCGTGCACCGGCGTGACGAACATCTTGCCGGTCTGCACTTCTTTGGCCTTGCAGGCAGCGGCGTAGCGGCGGAAGTTCTCGTCGAAGCGTTCTTTGAACATCAGCGCGATGCCTTTGCCCATCACTCCGACGGTATTAACCGTGTTGACCAGCGCCTCGGCGCGGGCCTCCAGCAAATTGCCTTGAGAGAATTTAATCATCAGAAATACCACCCTGTTCGGGCATAAACCGGCAGGTTCAGATTGCTGGCCTGAATCTCCTGTTCAATCCGTTGTTTCAATGCTTCCGTGTAGCACACGATGCCGAGAAGTCCGCTGACCGGCAAGTGCTGATGAATCAGCGCTTCGGCCTGGTAGCGCTCGAATTTTGCCGGGTCTTCCGGGTCCCGCTTGAAGTCCCGCCGCTGCAGCAAGGGCCAATCAATCTTGTTGAGATCGGCCAAGTCAGCGTAAAAATCCGCCCACTGGTAATAAGCATGGCAATCGGTGAACAGAAACGGCAAACCCAGCCCGGCAATATGATGCAGGCTGGACACCAGAATCACGATTTCCTCATTCGGCCGCTTCTGAATGCCGCCCCAGCCGGTGTGGATGTTGCGCAGCATGGGCGAAAACGGCGTGAAGTAGAACGGCACATAGTCGTTCAGCAAGCCGCCCGGTGGCAGCGGCACGGGGTGATTGGCCCGCTTGTCGATCAGTTCCGGGTTGCCGATATTGACCCAGCCTGGTGCCTTCACCGCACTGTTGCCGCAATGCAGGCCGTTGTCCAGAATCCACGGCAGATTGTCGCGGTGGACAATGCGCCAGATCAGCGCCTTCTCCGGGTTGAGGTTGGGATAGTGGTTAGCCATCGACCACCTCGGGTTCTTCGACCTTGACGGGCACTTTCCCGGTCAGCAGGTCGTGCATCAGGCCGCACTTTCGCATTCTGTAAGAATTCAGTTCGGCTTGAGTCGCTTCAATCTGAAGGTTGATTTTTTTCAAAATCTGCGCAATCTGACGTTGCTCGTTCAGCGGTGCAATCGGGAACGCTAGAGACGTGATTTGAGCAGTATTTATTCCTTCTCGCGTACCACGACCTTTGTCTCGCTCGATTTGCCTTTTTACTACTTCATTTGCAAACGCCGCCTCTACAAAGAGTGGTGCACAGCGTTCGTGATCAAGTGCTACGCGAATGATGTGATAGTTGATGAGGAATCCATAAACCAACTTGGTCGCCAATGCATTACGGCCAGTTGTGGCCCCCTGCCGGGCGAATAACAAATCACCAGACTTAATTCGGTAGCGACTGAGTAAAGCAGCCTTTCTTGGGGTGACGTAAAGCAAATCCGAAAGATCTAATTCGCCTTGCTGCACGTTTCCAATTCTCAAAACTGGAATTCCTTCTGCGACGAAGTCAGCATTACCCAAATCAGCCCCAAACGGACCAGTAAGAATCGGCTGTCGCTGCGGATCAGTCAGCTCAAGAATCGATCCAAGCTTCCAGCCGAATGGAATCTTTCCAAATTGTGTAGATGACGACGACTCAATGGGTCTAAGTTGGCCGTTGGGCAGCACGCCACGGGTGAACAAGTCGTACATCAGGCCGGCCTTGATCTGCTGGTATTTGGCGATCAGGGCTTCGGTTTTTTCGATGGCGGTGTCGATGCCGGTGAGGATGGTGGCGATTCGCTGCTGAATCGTCCGTTGCTTTGGGTAGCGCAGCTTCAGCAGTCTCCCCAGATCCTTGGGAACGTGGGGAACACCGGTGCCTGTACGGCGGTGCTGAATCCAATCAAACCGTTCGGACAGTGCGTAGTACAGATATTTGGGCTCAACCTTGTCGCTCGGCGAGAGCTTGGAAACCGTCGAAGCCACCACCCCTTGGCGACCATAGCCCACCAGACCAGAGCGCTCACCATCCCACAGCATCAAGGTGTCAGTGCTTTTTGCGATGACCGCGAGTCGGGTAGCGGCAAAGCCATCGTCACCGCCCTCTAGGCCCGACGCACCCAGGTAAGGAGCGTACCCATCACCATTGAACGGTGATGTGTCAACCTTCCGACCTTTTTGAAAGGTCGCCAGTTGATATAGGGGCGATTCAACCCACTCATTCATACCCCAACTCCACCAGGAATTCCCGCAGCGCCTTGGCCGCCTCATCCCGCGCGAACTCAATCTGCTTGGCCGTGACGGCGTATTTGCCCCACAGGTTTTCAACCGATGCAATGCAAGCGCGTTGATCCGCCCGCAGGTATTGCCGGTAGCTCTCGAACAGCAGCTTGCCCAGACGTTCAACGATGACCTGCCGTGCCTCGTCCTTGCTGATCTTCAGGCGGGCCTGTTCCACCAGCTCGTCCTTCTTGGCCTCGGTGGACTTGATGGCGGCTTTCAGGGCCTTGGCTTCGTCTTCCAGTGCTTTGTGCGTGGTCAGCTTGGCTTCGATGCGTTCGGCAGTGGCCTTGGCCTGCTGGCCAGCAGCCATGGCGGCTTCGATCACAGAAGCGAACGTGGAGGTGTGGCCGACAGAGGCGGATAGATCGAGGACGCGCTGGCCGTTGGCGAACTGGGCCTCCTTGGCGGTGAAACCATCGCTGCAGTGGTGCGCCTTGTCCGTGCCCTTGGGCAAAAGCCCGGCCACCTTGATCTCGGAGAACAAGTCACCCACAGCGCCCTTGAGCGTCTTGAGCTGGGCCTTCCATTCGGCGTTGGCTTCCTTGAGTTCGTCCTTGAGGGTTTTCACCTCATCGGCAGGCAGCACGCCGTTGTCGTCGGTATCTTCAAAGTCCTCTTCACTTGCGGCGGCGAACAGGGCTTGCAGCTCGGCGAGGCGGGCGTGCTGTTGTTCCAGTTCTGCCAATACCTCGGGGAACTGGCTTTGCAGGATGTCTTCATCCGGAATCAGCTCCGGGCCCCAGCCACTGGCGGCAATGGATTTGAAATCGGACACCAGCCCCTTGTAGTAGTTGGCGAAAGCGCCGCGTACCTGATAGCGGTTCAGCAGGTGTTGGCCTGCGAACGTGCGTTCGATACTGTCGAGCAGCGTGGCGCGCACGGCGTAGACGTTGCGACCAGTGGCGTGCTGGTTGTCCGCATCCGGCGCCAGAGCCTCGATGACAGGCAGGTGCTGTTGCCACCAGTCGGCCAGATCGGTCATGAACTGGGCGTGGCGCTGGGTGACGCTGGCGTGGCTGTTGATGTGCGGGGCGATGTCGCGCTTGTCGGCCAGGGGGGCGGCAAAGTCGGCATACCAGATGCCATGGGTTGCCGTGGCACGGGGCACAAAGATGCTTTCGCGCAGGCCCGCGTAGTTCTGCCAGAAGTGGCCAAGGGCATCGACTTCACTGACCGGCACGCCGCCGTGCAGATGGGCGCGCACGTCGTGCGGCTCGGGTGGCGGGGCGTTGTCCACATAGCGGCGGATGTTGCAGTTGTAGTCTTCCGTCTTGATGTCGGCCACCGGCACACGTTTAGCGTAACCGTCGATGTTCTTGCCATCGCGGTAGGCGTGCACGATCTTGTCGATGTCTTCCGGCCGTAGATGGTTCTGCGCCTTGCCTTCGCGGTATTCGCGGTCAGCATTGATGAACAGCACGTGGTCACGCTGCTGGGTGCCATCCTTGTTCAGCACCAGGATGCACGCAGGGATGCCGGTGCCGTAGAACAGATTGCTGGGCAAGCCGATGACGGCTTCGAGGTAACCCCTGTCGATGAAATACTGGCGCGCTTCGCGCTCTTCACCGCCACGGAACAGCACGCCGTGGGGCATGACGGTGGCCATGCGGCCATTGCTCTTGAGCACGGCCAGCATGTGCTGCACAAACATCAGGTCAGCTTTTTTGCCTTTTTCCGGCATCCAGACGTGGAAGCGCCCGGGGTAAGCGATGGGCTCCTTCTTCTTGGCACCGCTGCCATCGTCCTTGGATTTGGTCTTGGCGTAGTTCTGACTGAAAGGCGGATTGGCAAGCACACGGTCAAAGCGGCGCAGCTCGTTGTTTTCGTCTTTGTGCTGCGGGTCTGCCAGGGTGTCGGCGTTGCGGATGTCGGCGTGCGAGATGCCATGCAGCAGCATGTTCATCTTGCAGATGGACCAGGTCGTGCCCATCTTTTCCTGCCCGTTGAGCGACAACTCGGCCGCATCGGCCCCGCATTCGCGCAGGTAGTCGCGGGCCTGGATCAACATGCCGCCCGAGCCAACGGTCGGGTCGTACACACTCATGCCTTCCTTGGGGTCGCAAATTTCGACGCAGATGCGGACCACCTCGGCCGGGGTATAGAACTCGCCCGCCTTCTTGCCAGCCGAATCGGCAAAGTGCTTGATCAGCCATTCGTAGGCAGCACCGAGCAGATCGGGGAATTCGAAATCATCATCCCGCAGCGGGATCTTTTCGAAGTTCTGGATGAAGTCGACCAGGGTATCGTCATCCAGCGTGTTCTGACCGATCTTGCGGTTGAAGTTGATGGTGCCCTTAAGCACATCCTGCAGGGCATCGGCGTTTTCTTCTTCCAGGGCTTCCAGCGCCTTGTTGAGCGTGGAGCCGACGTTTTCCTTGACGTGCTTGAGCGCTGGTTGCTGGTTGCCTGCATCGTCTACCCACGGATCGTTCCAGCGGGCTCGTGGCGGCACGTAGAAATACTTGCCCGAGTACTGATCCGGGTCTTCGAGGTTGAGGGCGATGTCGGCCTCTGACAGCCCCGCCGCCTTGCCTTCCTTCTTGATCTCCTCCCGGCGCTGATCGAACAGATCGCTGGCACGCTTGAGGAACAGCATGCCGAAGATGTATTCCTTGTACTCGCTGGCATCCATGTTACCGCGCAGGTCATCGCAAGCCGTGAGCAGCAGGCTTTCCAGGCGGGCGAGTGTGAGTTTGGCGGAAGGCATCGTTCAGTCTGTTCCTCGTTTTTTGTTATTTCTGTATCTCAATCCAGCACCACCAGAAACTCGGTGGCCAGCGCGGTGGGGCGAGTTTGCCGGGCATTTTTCGTCAAAGCCACCAGTCCATACCCTTCCATCATCCGCAGCGTGCGCGACAGGTTGGGCACCTGCCGCCCCGACAGCGCCGCCAGTTCCGTCATGGTCTTGGGCTTGGCCTGCCGAATCAGCCGCAGCAAAGCCCGGTTGTCCTCCGACAAGACCGCCGCCAGCGTTGCCATCGACGGAAACCAGACCGTGGGCACCTGCTTGCCTGAAACCGTGGCATCAGGCGCATCAGTGGGGCGAATTCCGACTAAGCAACGCTTCATGGCGAATGGTTCTGGATCAACAGAAAATTACCTTCCATTGTATCAGTCCGACACAACTATGACGAGGGGCTGGAGAGCCAGAGTTCTAATCATCTTCGCTTGGCTTCTTGATCGTTCAGCGCGTGAATGGTGGTGTCATCCATCAACCAACGAGCCCCGCGATGAACACCAAGACCGACGCCCTCGACACCTATCTCGCCCGCGCCGCAGCCATCCACAACAAGTTGACCCGGCTGCGGCAACTGGCCGACGACCACTTCGGCCACGACCCGGATGCCTCCACTGGGGCCAAGTGGGTGACCTCGGGCGGGTAGATCAGGCGCTGGATGACCTGCTGGCGATCTTTGGCGGCCAGGCCAAGTGACGGAGACATCAATCACAAAGGCCGCATAGAGCCAACCTTGCCAGGTCGAGACGTAGGTAATGTCATCTTCTCAACCACTGGCTCCAGTGGCGTAGCACCATCCCTATGTCCTGCTGGACCAGCATCTTGAGCTTCCTTTTTTCAGTGTCTTTTGATGTCAAGTTTTGTCTGGTTCTCATGGGGTTGGGTTTTAAGCCGTGCCTTTGCGTTCAGTTTGTCGGTTCTTCCTGGGCCGCCCACCTTTCTTTCCATTACGGCGGCTGGCAGCCTTGCCCTTTTTGGTTTTGGGCCCCGTGGACAAGCCACCATGCAACTTGCAGCGTCCGCCGCGATACAGAGCCTTGCTTTTGCAGGGAGTGCCCTTGCGCGTCCTCGCGCCACAGCAGTCGCTGTGGAGATGGACGGACGCAGGTTCGTGATCAGCGCTCTGATTGCCAGATGCTGGCGCCGGTAAGGCATGTGGTTGAGTGGTGTGGTGCATGGGGGCCTCTGTCTTGCAATTGAACGTACTTGTGTGTCGTCCCATCTCAGGGCACTCGCGCTTTGAGCAGCCACCATTGCAAAAGCACGCAGTTCAGCGGCACTGTCGCCACCAGCCAACTGGTGCGTTGAAGAGTCGGTTGTGGGTACTTTGCAGCTGGCCACGATGGGATTGGTGTGGCCCGTACCCTGGGGATGCTTGCCTGGAGTACCGATCGAGGCTGGGCCAGGATGCCAAGGCTGGTATGGATGGGCCAAGTGGGACCAGCGCCAGCGAACCCTACAGAGCATAGGGTTCGCTGCGGCAAGGCGGGCAGTTTCAGTGCAGTCACAACATGCACGGGAGGCGAGGAACTGCGAGGGGCGTCTGAGATGGCACGGGCACCCACCATGCTGGCGGCAGGCTTGGTCCGTGCCGGTGCCGTGATGTGGGCACGCTGGTATTCCTGGCTTTGGCGATAGCGTTCCGCAGCCGCGCCACGGAGCTTGGCAATCGGCTTGGTAAAAATCTCAGCCATCTTTTTCGTGCGCTTGGGGCGGCAACGAGGGCGAGGCGGACTCAGGGTATCGGCGGGCCCCAACGTCGGGGCCAGGGCTGCATAAAACGCCTGGGGGGCTTCTTCAATGCAGTTGCGAAGCAGCTGGGCCACGCAGCTTTTCCACATCGGGTCTTTGCGGTGCTGGAGTGCGCGAATGACTTCCCCGGCCATTTGTTCTGCCGTCAGCGCCATCTCGGAATGGTCCAGCAGGCCTAAAGCGGCTGCGTGGGGCTGCATGGCTTGTTCAAAGCGCGCCAAGCGCGCACGCAGCTGTGCTTTACCGCCCAGCAAGTCTGAGCCCCGCATCCGCCCCTGGACCAGGGGAACGATCAGCACATGCATGTGCTGTGCGCTTTCATCCTTGTGCACGACCGCGCTCAGGAGGTTGGCGCTGCCAAACTCTGTGGCCATCCAGTCCAGTGCAGCTTGGAAGTACGCGCATTCGTCATCGTGGATGCCCACAGGCAGGCTGACCAAGGCCTCGATCAGGCGCACGGCATCCACGCGCAGCTTGTCGATGCCTGCTGCTTCCAGTTGTGCTTTGTAGGCGGCGTTGACCGCGTCAGCTCTCTGGTGACCGAGCAAGACGCGGTTGAGATGCTGCTGGCCTGGGGTGATGTTGGGCGTCAAGGCCAGCTCGCGCAGATTGTGCCGAGCCGACCGCAGCGCTGCCGTGGGGCCCTTGAGCTTGGCAAAGCGCACCAGCAGGTTGGCAGAGCGTGTCCGGCGGTCCATGTGCACGCGTGCCCCTCAAATGCACCCAGCCGTGACGAGCACGGCTGGGTTAAAGAGGGCCAGCGAACGCATGGCGGGGCAGCGGTTTAGTGGATACCCAAAACGCGGCGCAGCTCGGCAACCGACCAGGCCAAGCGGTTGTTGATGCGGGCAGGGCGCAGTGGCCCTGTTTCCTTGCAGGCCCACAGGCGCAGGGTCTGCTCGGAGCGGTTGAGGTGGAAAGCCGCCTCGGCGGTGGTGATGTGGGAGCGGGTTTCTTCGTCCAGGCGGACGGGGTGCGCAACAAAGTAGGCCATCGTTGTATTCCTCTGAGTTGAAGAAGTTGTGATGGCCGCGACTTTGAATGTCACGACGAACATGAGCCCCCTACATGTTCGTATTTTTGTGATGGCAATAGAGATTCAGATTGCAGGTGCTCACCGATCCAAGCCCTGCAATTCAGCCGGCAGAAAACCTGCCAGCGAGTTGGCTGGGTCCGCTCTAAACGAAGCGTCTGTTATGTGGCGGCATTCAGCTTGCGGCGGATGGTCGTCGGCGTGACGTCGTAGCGCTTGGCCAAAATACCTGCCACGTCCTGCTTCGCATAGTGGCTGGCCATCAACTTGTCTGCTTCACGCTTGAGATCTTGCGGCGCAGGTACCTTGGACTGCTTGCGCCGCGTATGCGCAGATTTGTCGGCCCCTTTGCGGGCACCTGCTTTGATGCGGGCTTCTTTGTCTCTCAGCTGTCGGATGTAAGGGCTCAACGCCTTGGCAGATGCTTGGACGCCTTCTTTGTGCGACAAAAATTGAATCAAGACGGCCACATGCTGGTACGGGCAGATCTGGATGGCATACAGCAGCAGCTCTTTAACGGAGCACTGGGCGACTAGGGCCGTTTCCTCGGCGCAATTGGCCAACGTCAGCAAGGCAGGCCAGGGCAACTGCTCGGCAAGCACCTGCTCGCTAGTTTCTGGCTTGAGCGGAAAACCCCTGGGCGGCAGATACACCGGGGTCCCCCACAAAGGGTCTTGTCGCAGTGTTTGCTTGAGCTGCTCGGTCTTGGCCTGGATGGCCAGCATGGTGCGCGCTTGTTGTTCCGTGAGTTCGAGTTCCACATGTGGGGCGCACTCGATGGGCAAACTCTGCAGTTCGGTAGTGGTACGGGTCTTGTCAAACGGGGGCACGAATCCAGTCTCCTTGCGCGGTTTGGGTTGGGTGGCTGGCGCAGGCCAGCGCCAGCCGTCTAAAAAATCGTCTTACATCCGCCCTTACATCGTCGGAAAAAACAAAACCCCGCTATGCAAAACATAGCGGGGTTTCCTTGCTTCAAATGCACTGGGTAAAGAAATCGATCATGTGATTTATTGCTGCCAAATCCATAGCGTATGGGTGTGCGGAGTTGTGCGTAAACGGACAATCCACTGCCGGCACAAGTCGGTCTGTGCGTAAGCATCATGAGCACCAAGAAACACGAAGTACCGAAGTACTACTGCTTGGCCTGCTGGCCAACTCAAGAAGCCAGAAGACCTGATTGGTAAGAGCGGCCTGCTCAAGCAGCTGAGCAAGTAGCTGGTTGAAGGAGCTGCCACGGAGCCTGGTGTGATTTGTTGCGACACTTCGCAACTCAGCACACTGGAGCATCAAAACCATGTACTGCCGGATGCATGTGGGATGCATGCCTGCAAAAACAGAAAACCTCGCTATGCAAAACATAGCGAGGTTTCTTTATTTCAATGGTGCCGGAGACATGAATCGAACACGCGACCTTCTCATTACGAATGAGCTGCTCTACCGACTGAGCTACACCGGCAACAGGTGAAGATTATAGTTACTTTTGGTCGGCTTCGAGGTGATAGCGGGTCACGCGTTCGACTTCATTCTTGGAGCCCAGCACCACGGACACGCGCTGGTGCAGTTCGGTGGGCTGGATGTCCAGGATGCGCTCGCGGCCGTTGGTGGCGGCGCCGCCAGCCTGCTCAATCAGCCAGCTCATGGGGTTGGCTTCGTACATCAGGCGCAGCTTGCCGGCCTTCTGGGGCTCGCGCTTGTCCCAGGGGTACATGAAGATGCCGCCACGGCACAGGATGCGGTGCACGTCGGCCACCATGGCTGCCACCCAGCGCATGTTGAAGTTCTTGCCGCGCGGGCCTTCTTCACCGGCCAGGCATTCGTCGATGTAGCGCTTGACCGGGGCATCCCAGTGGCGCATGTTGGACATGTTGATGGCGAATTCCTTGGTGTCCTCGGGGATCTTGACGTTTTCCTCGATCAGAATGAAGGAGCCTTGCTCGCGGTCCAGCGTGAACATAGCCACGCCGTCGCCCACGGTCAGCACCAGGGTGGTCTGGGGGCCGTAGATGCAGTAGCCGGCCGCCACCTGGTGGGCACCCGATTGCATGAAGTCGCTGTCGTGCACGCCAGGGTGGCCTTCGGGCTTCTTTAGCACGCTGAAGATGGTGCCGATGGACATGTTGATGTCGATGTTGGACGAACCGTCCAGGGGGTCGAACATCAGCAGGTATTCGCCCTGGGGATAGCGGTTGGGCACCACGTAGATGCCTTCCATTTCCTCCGAGGCCATGGCCGCCAGGTGGCCGCCCCATTCGTTGGCTTCGATCAGCGTTTCGTTGGCGATGATGTCCAGCTTCTTCTGCACTTCGCCTTGCACGTTCTCGCTGCCGGCGGTGCCCATGACGTCACCCAGTTCGCCCTTGTTCACGGCAAAGCTGATGCGCTTGCAGGCGCGGGCGACGACTTCCAGCAGCAGGCGCAGCTGGGGGGGGATGCGGCCATCGGCGCGTTGCTGTTCGACCAGATAACGGGTCAGGCTGACACGACGTTTCATAAGAATTCTCCTTTGGGCACCCTGCGGCAGGGCGCCTTAACTCTAAAAAAGGAGCTGTTAGCGCTTGCTGTACAAGCGCTAACAGCCATTTTGATGCTCAATCGCCGAGGGCGCGGGTGACCACCTCGCGCACGTCGTTGCTCAGGTCCGGCTTGGCGGCCACGCGGGCAATCGCTTCACGGGCGGCCGTGCGGTAAGGCTCGGCCAGTTTGCTCCAGCGGTCCAGGGCGCGCGCCAGGCGGGCCGCGACCTGCGGGTTGATGGCGTCGAGCTCCAGCACACGTTCGCTCCAGAACACGTAGCCGGCGGCATCGGTGCGATGGAAGGCCCCGGGGTTGGCGCTGCAGTAGCTGAAGATCAGGCTGCGTGCGCGGTTGGGGTTCTTGAGGCTGAAGTCTGAATGCTTCATCAGCTGCTTGACGGCCGGCAGGACCTGGCCGCCGCGGTCGCAGTTGCTGGCCTGCAGACTGAACCACTTGTCGATGACCAGGGGCTCACTCTTGAACAGGGCGTGGAAGCGTTCCAGCGCGGGCTTGGCCAGCTCGGCGCCGCTGTGCACCAGGGCCGACAAGGCGTTGAAGCGGTCGGTCATGTTGCCCGCATCCTTGAAGCGCTGGTAGGCCTTGCCGGGCCAGACCGTATCACCGCTGGTGCGCGCCGCCAGGCACAGCATCAGCAGGGCGCTGCCCGTGAGGGCGCGGCGCCCGGACGAGATGGGGTCGGGCTGGTAGGCGCCGGTGGCGCTGTGGGTGTCGAAGGCCCAGGCCCAGTCGGCCTGCAGGGCTTCGGCCAGTTGCTGGCGCATGGATTCACGCACGGCGTGGATGCGCTGCGGATCGACCACGTCCAGCTGCTCGGCCATGTAGCTTTCGGCGGGCAGCGTCAGCACCAGATCCTTGTAGGCGGCATCCAGCGTCGGGTGGCGCAGCACGTCACGCAGGGCGGCCACAAAGTCACCGGGCAGGATGTCGGTTGCCACGGCACCGTCTGCACGCACCGCCTGTAGCGCGTAGCGCAGGGCCAGGCGCTGTCCGGCTTCCCAGCGGTTGAAGGCATCGCTGTCGTGGGCCAGCTGGGTCAGCAGCTCGGCATCGCTGCCGTCGTAGTCCAGCACCACCGGCGCGCTGAAGCCGCGCAACAGCGAAGGCACCGGGGCTTGCGCCACGCCGGTGAAGACCCAGGTCTGCGTGGCTTCGGTCAGCACCAGCGTCTGGCTGGCGGCGGTGGCGTCCGTGCCTTGCAACTGCAGGGGCAGGGCGCTGCCGTCCTGGCCCAGCAGGCCGATTTCGACGGGGATCACAAACGGCAGCTTGTCGGTCTGCCCGGGCGTGGCAGCGCAGCTTTGCGACAGGGTCAGCGCATAGGTCTGCGCGGTGGCATCGTACTGGCCGCGGGCGTGGACCACGGGCGTGCCCGACTGGCTGTACCAGCGCTTGAACTGTTCCAGGTGCTGGGCCAGCGCGCTGTTGGGGTTGGCGTCGGCGATGGCCTGCACGAAGTCGTCGCAGGTCACGGCCTGGCCGTCATGGCGTTCGAAATACAGCTTCATGCCCTGGGCAAAACCGTCGCGCCCGACCAGGTTGTGCTGCATGCGCACCACTTCCGAGCCCTTTTCGTAGATGGTGACGGTGTAGAAGTTGTTGATCTCGATGTAGCTGTCCGGGCGCACGGGGTGGGCCATGGGGCCGGCATCCTCCGGGAACTGCACGGTGCGCAGCACGCGCACGTCCTCGATGCGCTTGACGGCGCGGGCCGAGGGGGTGCCCGCCATGTCCATGCTGAATTCCTGGTCGCGGAAGACGGTCAGGCCTTCCTTCAGGCTCAGCTGGAACCAGTCGCGGCAGGTGATGCGGTTGCCGGTCCAGTTGTGGAAGTACTCGTGGCCCACCACGCTTTCCACGTTGGCGAAGTCCACGTCGGTGGCCGTCGATTGGCTGGCCAGCACGTACTTGGTGTTGAAGATGTTCAGGCCCTTGTTCTCCATCGCGCCCATGTTGAAGTCGCTGGTGGCGACGATCATGAAGCGGTCCAGGTCCAGGCTCAAGCCAAAGCGCGCCTCGTCCCATGCCACGGAGTGCATCAGGGCGTTCATGGCGTGCTCGGTCTTTTCCAGATCGCCGGGGCGCACGAAGACCTGCAGCAGGTGCTCGCGGCCGGCGCGGCTCTTGATCTTCTGCTCGCGGGCGACCAGTTGGCCCGCCACCAGCGCGAACAGGTAGCAGGGCTTTTTGTGCGGGTCGACCCACTTGGCGAAGTGGCGGCCGTCGTCCATGGGGCCTGCGTCCACCAGGTTGCCGTTGGACAGCAGCACGGGGTAGTCGTGCCGGCTGGCGCGCAGCGTCACGGTGTACATGGCCATGACGTCGGGGCGGTCGAGGAAGTAGGTGATGCGGCGGAAGCCCTCGGCCTCACACTGCGTGAAGAACGTGCCTTCACTCACATACAGGCCCATGAGCTTGGTGTTCTTCGCGGGCGCGCAGGTGGTGAAGATTTCCAGTTCGACGGGGTCGCAGCCTTCGGGCAGGTTCTCCAGCACGAGCTGGCCGCCATCCATCTTGAACGAGGTGCCACCGCCATTGACCATGACGCGCGCCAGGTTCAGCTCGTCGCCATCCAGGCGCAGCGCCTGGGCGGGCACGCCGGGGTTGCGACGGATGCGCATCTTGTTGAGCACGCGCGTCTTGGCGGGGTCCAGGTCGAAGGTCAGGTCGACGGTTTCAATCAACCAGGCCGGTGCCTGGTAGTCAGCACGGTAAATGGCTGAGGCTTGTCCTTCACGCAGCATGAAAGCTCCCCTTATAGGCCTTGCTTGAGCGAGGCTTCGATGAATACGTCCAGGTCGCCGTCCAGCACCTTCTGGGTCGCCGAAACTTCAACGTTGGTGCGCAGGTCCTTGATGCGGCTGTTGTCCAGCACGTACGAGCGGATCTGGTGACCCCAGCCCACATCGGTCTTGGTGTCTTCGAGCTTTTGCTGCTCTTCCATGCGCTTGCGCATTTCAAAGTCATACAGGCGCGAGCGCAGGCGTTGCCACGCCACGTCGCGGTTGCTGTGCTGCGAGCGGCCGTCCTGGCACTGCACCACGATGCCGGTGGGCATGTGGGTCAGGCGCACGGCCGAGTCGGTCTTGTTGATGTGCTGGCCACCGGCACCGGAAGCGCGGTAGGTGTCGGTGCGCACGTCGGCGGGATTGATGTTGATTTCGATCGAATCATCAATCTCGGGATAGACGAACAGCGAGGAGAAGCTGGTGTGGCGGCCGCCCGAGGAGTCAAACGGTGACTTGCGCACCAGACGGTGCACGCCGGTTTCGGTGCGCAGCAGGCCGTAGGCGTATTCGCCTTCAATCTTGATCGTCGCACTCTTGATGCCCGCCACGTCGCCGGGGGTTTCGTCCTCGACCGTGGCCTTGAAGCCCTTGCGCTCGGCGTACTTCAGGTACTGACGCAGCAGCATGCTGGCCCAGTCGCAGGCTTCTGTGCCACCCGCACCCGCCTGGATGTCGACGAAGCAGTTCAGCGGGTCGGCCTCGTGGCGGAACATGCGGCGGAACTCCAGCTCCTCAATCAGCGGGCGCAGCTTGTCGGTCTCGCCTTCGATGGTTTCCAGGCCAGCGTCATCGCCTTCTTCCTTGCTCATCTCGAACAGCTCGGCATTGTCGGCCAGCTCGGTGGTGAGCTTTTGCAGGGTCAGCACGATCGCGTCCAGGGACTTCTTTTCCTTGCCCAGTTCCTGGGCCTTCTTGGGGTCGTTCCAGACGTTGGGGTCTTCCAGCGAGGCGTTTACAGTGCGCAGGCGTTCGTATTTCGCATCGTAGTCAAAGATACCTCCGTAGGTCTTCTGTCCGGCTGGACAGGTCGGTGAGGGTGGCTTCGATTTGGTTGATGCGTTCGGCTTCCATGTGTATTCCTTGTGTGTAACTGTGCTGCGCGGCAAGGCCAGTCGGTGGTCGGACTTTGTGGCGTTGCTCGCGCAAAGGCGTGATTTTCGCATGTAGACGGAGACACTGCCCCAATAAGGCACTCGCGCTGCAGGTTTGTGGCAGGTGGGGGCTGGGAATGGGGTTCCGGGGCCGCAGACAACAACGCCACAGCGGGCAAGGGCTGTGGCGTTGGGCGGGGGGCGTCAATGCGAGGGCGGTGGCGCTGCCGGTGGCGGCGGAGGCAGGTCTCTTTCATCCATGGTCAGCGTCTGCAGATCCAGCGTGGTGAAGTCGGCCGGGGCCGAGGCCGCGGGGGAGGTGCTGTTCCAGTCCAGGGACAGCTCCTGCATCAGCACTTCATCGGGAGCGAAGTGGGAAGGGCTTTGGAATGGCGAGTCGCCAGGCAACTCCGTGGCCGCCAGTGGGGCCTGCGCGGGGGCCGCAGTCAGCATGTCCAACTGGGCCGCCTGCAGCGGCAGGGTGACCTCGGGGGGGGCAACCGGCGCACGGGGCGCGGGCGTCGTGCGCAGCGACAGGAAGGCGTCATCGGGCAGAAAGCTGGTGGGGGCTGCCACCGGCGCAGCAGCCGGGGCATCGAACACCACCTCGGGCAGGGGCACTTCGGTGGGCGCGGTGCGGATGCGGCCCGGCATCTGTCCCCGGCTGGAGGCCGGGGTGGTCTGGGCCACGTTGTACAGCATCAGCAGGTCATCAAAGGCCGCCAGATCGAACCGGACTTCAGTGTCGGCAAGCGCGGTGGCAGGGTTGTGGACGATCAGGCTGCGCAGCAGGGGCTGCACGTCATCGGTGGGCCACAAGGCCTCGATCTTGCCCAGCACCTCGGGGTAGCCGCTCCACAGGTCGCGCCCTTTGCGCGAGAAGCCCAGGAAAGAGGGCACCTGCACGTTGAAATGCGCCTGGAATTGTTCGCGCGCCTGCTCGTAGGCCTCGGTGCGGCTCAGGCGGTAGAGCAGCTGCAGCAGCTCCAGATAGGCCAGGGGCGAGGACGCCTGGTGCTGTGCAATGTGCGACTGCAGGATGTCGACCGCCTGGTCGTTTTCGCCAATCGAAGCGTAGAACTCGGCCTGCTCCTGCACATCGAACAGGGCCTGTGCGGTCAGCATCTCGACCAGGGACGTGTCAGGTGGTGCCACTGGTGCGCGGGCTGGCGCGGCCTCTGCCACCTGGCTGGGCAGCTCTTGCAGTTGCGGAGACTCGGGCAGAGGGGGCTCTTGCGGCACTGCTACCACTGCAGGCGCAGCCATGGCTGGCGCAGTCGCTGCGATGATGGTTTCGGTGGCTTCAGGCAGCGGGGGCTCGGGCTGTTGTGCAGCCGCCGGCACCAGAGGGGGCACGGGGGCTGGTGCGGTCGCGGGTGTTGGCGCAGCTTGCAGCGCGGCCTCGGCCGGGTCCGTCGTCGGGTGGGCGGCCGCCAGCACGGTTTCGGCCCAGGCGTGTTGCGAGTTTTGGCGTTCCTGCTTGATGCGCTGCAGCAGCCACGCAATGCAGGCCAGGGACAACGCCAGCAAACCCAGCAAGACATGCACCCAGGCTGGCAGGCCCTGCTGCTCTGCCTGGGCCAGCTGGGTGTTCAGCTTCAGCAGTTCGGTCTGGTTGTTCTTGAGCTGCGATTGCAGGCCCAGCAGTTGCTGCTCCAAGGTCTGCAGGCGCTGGGCATTGGTGTCCAGCAAGGCCTGGGTCTGGGCGTCGATGCGGGGGTCGGTGGGTTCGGCGCTCGCCGGGGCCTCGGGCGCCGTCTGGGGGCTGCCCAGCCCTTCCAGGGGTTCCATACGCAAGCGTGGCTGTGTGGTCGCTGCGGGTTCTGCCGCACTGGGGGCTGGAGCCGTGACCGCGGGCGGTGCAGGGGGGGGCGCGACCGTGCTGCTGGCGCTGGCGGCCGCAGGGGCAGCCACTGCAGCCGCGGCCACGGGGGCTGCCGCAGCGGGTTTGACCACACGCTTGGTCACCTTGCGCACAGGGCGTGCGGGTGCGTCGGCGGCCGGTGCGGGGCGTGCCGCCGGGCGCGAGGTGACCTGCAACTTGCTCAGATCAATCGGGGCGACGGTGGCCGCCATGGAACTTGGTGGGTCGGCGAACAGGGTGTAGCTGCGGGCCACGCTGCCTGCGCAGCCGGCCGTCAGCTTCACGGTCACCAGGGGTTCGTGCACGACCTGGGTGGTGCGCACGCGCACGGTGGTGGTTTGCGGGGTGATCAGCACATTGCCGGGTGACAGGCTGTCGTCGCCCATCCACACGGCGGCCGTGATGCAGCTGCTCTCGGCGGTTTGTCCGTCATCGGGCTGCACCTGAAACACCAGGTTCAAGGGCGCGCCGAGCTGGACCTGGCCTTGCGAGTTGCCCAGGGACAGCGCGCAGGCCTGCGAGGCAGCGGCGACGCTGCCAGCGAGTATGAGGATGTTGCGAAGTTTCACGGTGATGTCTTCTCTAACGCCAAAGTCCTGTGCGCAACCACGTGCGCCCTGTGAGTGAATCCTCCGGTAATGCCTCCGCAGAATGTTGCAAATTGTCGCGCTTGGGTCATTTTTTTGTGACAAGCTGGCTGTAAAGGGCCCTGGCTGTTGTCTGTGTGGGACTTAATGTGAACCATTCATAACTGGGTGGCAAGTGCCTCAGGCCGGCTCCAGACCAGCGGCAGGCGCAATCTGCTGTGCCAAGCGGAGGATGGACAGTGGCGCACAGCCTTCCGCATCGTTGCTGATGGTGACAAATGCGGGTTGGCCGGCGCCAGTAATGCCACGCACAGTCCGCGCCAGAATTGCGCGGGTGTGGGTGTCAGCCGAAACCAGTGCGTTGAAGGGGCGGTGCTTTTCCTGGGCCGCCTGGTAGCCGAACGGCCCGAAGCTGTGGTTCAGGTTCCAGCGGCAGACCAGGGGCGTGGGCCACAGCTGGCGCAAGAACACCAGCTGTGGCTCGATGGGCGGCATTTTTCCATGCAAACCCAGGCAGTAGGTGGCGCCGTGGGCGTTCAGCACCTGGGCCAGTTCGGGGCTGAGCAGCAGCGGGTCGCGCACCTCCACGGCCACGATCACCTGTGGGGCGTGCTGCAAGGCGGCGCGGGTGCTGGCCAGCACGGTCGCCAGTTGCCGCCACAGCGTGGCGGTGTCCTGCAGCACGGACCAGGGCAGGGGGCTGATCTGGAACACCAGCACCCCCAGCTTGGGTCCCAGGCCGTCCAGGCAGGGCAGCACGAATTGGGTGCAGGCCAGGCCTGGGTCCAGGAACGCCGGGTTGCGCTCCTGGCCGGCCCCATGCTCGCCGCGCACCAGGGCGTCGGTGACCACATTGGGACACTTGACCACAAAGCGGAAGTCGCCCGGCACCTGGTTGGCCATCTGGGCGTACTGCTCGGTGCTCAGGGGGCGCCAGAAACTGCGGTCCACGCAGACGGTGCGCATCAGCGGGTGCTGGCTCAGCGCGCCCAGGCCCTTGCGGGACAGGGTGCTATCGCTGTAGACGCCGTCCCAGACCAGGCCATCCCACCCCGGGTAGGACCAGGTGGACACGCCCATGCGCAGCGTGGGGGGCAGCGACTGGGCCAGCTCGTGCAACTCGGCGGGGTGCTGCACTGCGCGCACGCCGCTGCCACGCGGCGTGGCCGCAGCCTTGGGGGCGGGCTGGGGAGCGGGCGGATCGTCGGCCGCGAACAAATCGTCTTGCATGGCATCTGGAGTTTGAATGATTTTGCCCTCCAGGGCAGATGTATCCGGCGCGATCAGCTATCAATTGTGTGGATATGCAAGGCGGCACCCGATCTGCGGATGGGCGGCAATCACGTATGGCACACTTGCCCGCTTTCAGGGACACAGCGCCGAGGGGCGCGTAACGCATGCAAAAAATCATTGGGCAAATTGCCGCAGAGATCAAAGTCAGTGCGCAGCAAGTCAGTGCTGCCGTGGAATTGCTGGATGGTGGCGCGACCGTGCCGTTCATCGCCCGCTACCGCAAGGAAGTGACCGGGGGGCTGGACGATGTGCAGTTGCGTGAACTGGAGGCCCGCCTGTCCTACCTGCGCGAGCTGGAAGACCGCCGCGTGGCCGTGCTCAAGGCCATCGACGAGCAGGGCAAGCTGACCGATGCGCTGCGCCTGGCGATTGCCAATGCGCCGACCAAGCAGGAGCTGGAAGACATCTACCTGCCGTTCAAGCAAAAGCGCCGCACCAAGGGCCAGATCGCCAAGGAGTTCGGCATCGAACCGCTGGCCGACAAGCTGTTTGCCGACCCCACGCTGGACCCGCACGAAGAAGCCAAGGCCTTCTGCCAGCCTGCGACCACGCTGGACGATGGCAAGCCCGGCCCCGATTTCAGCACCACCTTCGCCGTGCTGGACGGCGTGCGCGACATCTTGTCTGAGCGCTGGGCCGAAGACCCGGCCCTGGTGCAAAAGCTGCGCGAATGGCTGTGGGACGAGGGCCTGCTCAAGTCCAAGAAGGTTGAGGCCAAGAACGAGAACGACCCCGAGGTGGCCAAGTTCCGCGACTATTTCGACTATGACGAGCCGATTGGCCGCGTGCCTTCGCACCGCGCGCTGGCCGTGTTCCGCGGCCGTGCCCTGGAAATCCTCGAAGCCAAGCTGGTCCAGCCCGTGGAGCCCGAACCCGGCCAGCCCAGCCTGGCCGAAGGCAAGATTGCCCTGCACCTGGGCTGGAGCCACGCCAAGCGCGCCAGCGATGACCTGATCCGCAAGTGCGTGGCCTGGACCTGGCGCGTCAAACTCAGCCTGTCGACCGAGCGCGACCTGTTCAGTCGCCTGCGTGAAGACGCCGAGAAGGTGGCCATCAAGGTGTTTGGCGACAACCTGCGCGACCTGCTGCTGGCCGCCCCGGCCGGCGCCAAGACCGTGATGGGCCTGGACCCCGGCATCCGCACCGGCGTGAAGGTGGCCGTGGTGGACAGCAACGGCAAGCTGGTGGACACCGCCACCGTCTACCCACACGAGCCACGCAAAGACTGGGAGGGTTCGCTGCACACCCTGGCCAAGCTGGTGGAAAAGCATGGCGTGAACCTGATTGCCATTGGCAACGGCACGGCCAGCCGCGAAACCGACAAGTTGGCGGCCGACCTGATCAAGCTGGCCGCCAAGGCGGACCGCAAGATCGAGAAGGTGGTGGTCAGCGAGGCGGGCGCGTCCGTGTACTCGGCCAGCGAATTCGCTTCGCAGGAGCTGCCCGACGTGGACGTCAGCCTGCGCGGCGCGGTGAGCATTGCACGCCGCCTGCAGGACCCGCTGGCCGAGCTGGTGAAAATCGACCCCAAGAGCATCGGCGTGGGCCAGTACCAGCACGACGTGAACCAGAGCGAGATGGCGCGCCAGCTGGACGCCGTGGTCGAAGACTGCGTGAACTCGGTGGGCGTGGACCTGAACACGGCCTCGGCCCCGCTGCTGACCCGCGTGTCGGGCCTGAGCGCCTCGGTCGCCAAGTCCGTGGTGCGCTGGCGCGATGCCAACGGCTCGTTCAAAAACCGCAAGCAACTGATGGATGTGGCCGGCCTGGGCGCCAAGACTTTTGAGCAGGCCGCCGGCTTCTTGCGCATCCGCGGTGGCGACAATCCGCTGGACATGACCGGCGTGCACCCGGAAACCTATCCGGTGGTGGAGCAGATCATTGCCGCCACCGGCAAGCCCGTGGACCAGCTGATGGGCCGCAGCGACGTGCTCAAGGGCCTGAAGGCCGAGCAGTTTGTGACCGAGAAGTTCGGGGCCATCACCGTCAAGGACATCCTGGGCGAGCTGGACAAGCCCGGCCGTGACCCGCGCCCGGACTTTGTGGTGGCGCGTTTCAACGACGGCGTGGAAGACATCAAGGACCTCAAGGAGGGCATGATCCTCGAAGGCACGGTCAGCAACGTGGCCCAGTTCGGCGCGTTTGTGGACCTGGGGGTGCACCAGGACGGCCTGGTTCACGTCAGCCAGATGAGCCACAAGTTCGTCGAGGACGCGCGCGAGGTGGTCAAGACCGGCCAGATCGTCAAGGTCAAGGTGCTGGAAGTGGACGTGGCGCGCAACCGCATCAGCCTGACCATGAAGCTGGATGCGGTCCCCGCCCGCCGCGATGGCCCGCGCGACAACCGTTTTGAAAGCGCCGGTCGCGGCCAAGGCCGCGGGGGCTATGCCCAGCCGCAGCGTGGGGGCCAGGCCGAGCAGCCCAACGCCATGGCCTCGGCCTTTGCCAAGCTGCAAGCGCTGAAGAAGTAAGGCGCACACGGCGCAAGGCGCGACCCGGGGCAGCTGCGGCTGCCCTTTTTTGTGCGTCGGCCCGTGACGGCGTGCGCACGACCGCGCACAATCGCGGCGCAGATAGCGGGCAATCAGCGGGGAAAAGCCTGCCTTATTCGCGCAAGGCCGTCATCTGCGCAGCCCATACTCGGCATGGGGGGCTGCGTGCCCCGGTTGAAGAGGATGGTGCCTGGGCGGCGATGCCCGGGCCCGGTACACGGTTGTCACTGCCTGAAGGTCCATGCAAGCCGCTCCAGAATTGTCACTGCCCTGCCAGCCGCGGATCCTGGCGCTGTTGATGCGCGAGCTGATCAGCGAGGTGCCGCACATGCGCCGTGTGAACCAGCTGTTCGGCTGCGATCCGGTGCTGGCGGCCCAACTGATGGAGTGCGCCAACTCCAGCGCCTACCGCATGGCGGCGCAGGTGCGCGGCATCCCCCAGGCCCTGACCCTGCTGGGCGAGCGCCAGTTGCGCGCGCTGCTGAAGAAGGCCCAGGCGGGCATGGTGGCGCGGCCGATTGCTGGCATCGACATGGGGCAGTTTGCGCGCGTCAGCCAGGACTGCGCCAAGCTGGCGCGCAGCCTGGCGGGTCGGGTGCGACTGGATGGCAGCGTGGCCTACATCGCCGGCCTGCTGCATGGCATGGGCCAGCTGGTGCTGCACCAGACCCAGCCCGAGCGCGTGGCCGCCCTCGCGGCCGAGGCCGGCCTGTGGGACCCGCGCCGCCCGCGCGTGGAAGTGCGCCACTGGGGCTACAGCGCCCACTACACCACGGCCATCTTGCTGCGCGCCTGGGGCCTGCCCGCAGAAATCGTCGCCGCCGTGCAGGCGATGGAGGCGCCGCTGCAGGACGCGCAGTTCGACCCCATGGCCGGGGTGCTGCACCTGGCGGTGTGGCGCAACCGCGTGAAGGTCAGCGGCTGGAGCGAGCGCAGCATGGCCGACGCCTTCCCCGTGGACGTGGCGCTGGCGCTGGGCATCGACGTGGACGTGGTCTTGCAGCAGGAGGCAACGGACTGGAGCCAGTCCATGTATTGATAGCGCACTGCGCGCTTGCACCAAGGGCTGGAGCCCAAAAAGACTGAAAAATCAGGCACGGCCTGGCGGAAAAACCTGACACCGGGGCGGTGCCGGGCGCCGCCATGCTGGGCGGGTTTTCGTTTTTGGTCCACAACCGTGCATGCCCGCCTGGCGCAGGCGGGCCGGCCGCTGTGGCATGCCCCATGTCCGACCCGTCGCCCCAGCCATCGCCATCCACCCCGACCGAACCCCAGACGGCCCAGGGTCCGGGTTCTGGGCCCGCCAGTGCGCGCCCTACAGCGTATAGAGCCTCGCAGGGCAATGCCCTGGTGGCCATCGTGCCCGGCCTGCGCTGGATGGTGGGGCTGATGATCGCCGCCATCGTGATCGTGGGCCTGTACTTTGGGCGGGAGATCCTGATTCCCCTGGCCCTCGCCGTGCTGCTGGGCTTCCTGTTGGACCCGGCCGTCACGCGGTTGCACCGCTGGGGGCTGCCGCGCCTGGCGGCCGCACTGCTGGTGGTGGCCTTGGCGCTGGGGGCGCTGGCGGGCCTGGGCCTGTACCTGGGCAAGCAGGTGCAGGCGCTGAGTGCGGACCTGCCCACCTACCAGACCACCATCAAGCAAAAGCTTCGCAACCTGCGCGTGCTGACCGCCGGCCCCAGCGCCTGGGACGGCGCGGTCAAGACCTATGGCACGGTGGAGCGCGAGATCGCAGCGGCCACGGCCGAGCCCGGCCAGCGGTCATCGCGGGTCCAGCAGGTCGAGGTGGTGCGCGATGAGGACAAGCCCGTGCTGCGCGTGGCCCAGTGGCTGGGCAAGGTCAGCGAGCCGCTGACGCAGGCCGGCATCGTGCTGCTGTTCGTGATCCTGATCCTGCTGGACCGCGACGACCTGCGCGACCGCCTGCTGCGCCTGATGGGCGGCAACCCGCACGTGGCGACCGATGCCATGGACGAGGCCGCCCACCGCATCGGCCGCTACCTGCGCATGCAGTGCATTGTGAATGTGGCCTATGGCGTGCCCATGGCGGCGGGCCTGTGGCTGATTGGCGTGCCCGGGGCCATGCTGTGGGGGGTGCTGGCCATGGTGATGCGCTTTGTGCCCTACGTGGGGCCGCTGGTGGCCGCGGTGTTCCCGCTGGCCCTGGCGTTTGCCGTGGCGCCGGGCTGGGACATGCTGATGTGGACCCTGGCGCTGGTGCTGCTGCTGGAGCTGGTCAGCAACCACATCGTCGAGCCCTGGCTGTACGGCAGCAGCACCGGCCTGTCGACCCTGGCCATCATCATCGCCGCCACCTTCTGGACCGCGCTGTGGGGGCCCATCGGCCTGATCCTGTCGACGCCGCTGACAGCTTGCTGCCTGGTGCTGGGTCGCTATCTGCCGGGCTTGCAGTTCCTGGAGGTGCTGCTGGGCAGCCAGCCGGTGATGGACGCCCCGCACCGCCTGTACCAGCGCCTGCTGGCCGAGGACGTGTCCGATGCGATTGCCCTGGCGCGCAGCGACATCGCCCAGCGCCTGCCCGCCAGACCAACGGTGGCGGACAAGGCCGCGGCGGTGGAGGGTTTTTACGGCCAGGTGGCGCTGCCGGCCTTGCAGCTGGCGTGCAAGCACCATGCCGAGGCGGCCACGGTCGAGCACCGCATGCGCCTGTCCAACGGCATGGAAGACCTGCTGGAAGAGCTGGCGGAGGATTACCCGGGCGCGTCAGGGCTGGCAGACGCGGCGGCGTGTGGGCGCGTGCACTGTGTCGGGGCCCGCTGGGCGGTCGATGCCTGGGCCGCCCGCATGCTGGCGCACAGCCTGCAGCTGCAGGGCCTGCCCGCCACCAGTGCCAGCCATGCACTGGCGCCGGACCGGGGGCTGGACGGCATCGGCGATTGGCAGGAGGTACAGTGGCTGGTGCTGTCCACCCTGCATGGGCAGCCGCACATTTTGCTGCGCCAGTGGCTGCGCCGCATCCGCCGGCGGTATCCGCAGCTGCAGGTGGTGCTGGCGCTGTGGAACGTGCCCCCCGAAGGCCTGCAGGGCGAGGACTTGCAGCGCCTGGGCGTGCAGGCCCAGGTCACCAGCCTGCACGAGGCGGTGCTGCGCATCCAGCAGGCGGCGTCGCCGGTGCCGACCACGGCCCAGGGCTGTGTGCCGGCGCGCAGGCCGCCGCACGAGGCGCAGCGCCTGCAGCACCTGCAGCGCAGCGGCGCCCTGGATGCTGGTTGCACCGAGGCCTACAGGATCGCCGCCCTGAAAGCGGCCCATGCCTTCGATGTGAAGTACGCCCAGGTCTCGCTGGTCGATGCCGACTGGGTGCACACCCCTGGCGGGCTGCTGGTGCACGGTGGGGTGCCGCCGGCCTCGCCGGGGCTGCCGCGCGATGCCTCCATCTGTGCCTATGTGGTGCAGGAGGGGCAGGGCGTGGTGGTGGACAGCCTGGCGCGCGACCCGCGGTTTGCCGACAACCCGTGGCTGCGGCGGGCGGGCATCCAGTTCTATGCCGGCGTGCCGCTGGTGGATGCGGCGGGGATGGTGCTGGGCAGCCTGTGCATCTTGCACGATGCCCCGCGCAACATGGATGCCGCCGGCCTGGCGGTGCTGCAAGGCATGGCGCGGGAGGTGATGCAGCAGGTGCAGGCGCGCGCCCAGGGCGCCACAGGGGCGCCGCCCGCAGCCTGAGGCCGGTCTTACCAGGCGGCGTGCAGCATGTCGGCGTAGTCCTGGGCGCTGGCCAGCCGCGGGTTGGTGGCGTGGCAGTGGTCTTTCAGGGCGCCGGCAATCACGGCATCCAGCCAGTCCTGCTCCACCCCCAGGGCGCCCAGGCCACTGGGCAAGCCCAGGCGGGCATTCATGTCACGCAGGGCCTCGGGGATGTCGCTGGCGCTGGCCAGGCCCATGGCGTGGGCCATCTTCTCCAGCCGGTGGTCCTTGACCACCGACGCGGCCTCGGCGTTGAAGCGCACCACCGCTGGCAGGAACATGGCGTTGAGCGTGCCGTGGTGCAGGCGGGGGGCGATGCCGCCCAGGCTGTGGCTCAGGCTGTGCACGCAGCCCAGGCCTTTCTGGAAGGCCATGGCGCCCTGCATGCTGGCGCTCATCAGCTGGCGGCGCGCCTCGGCATCCTGGCCGTTGCGCGTGGCGCGTTCGATGTGCGCCCAGCCGCGCTCCAGGCCGTCCAGGGCAATGCCATCGGCCGGCGGGTTGAAGGCCGCCGCCATGTAAGTTTCCATGCAATGGGCGATGGCATCCATGCCGGTGGCGGCCGTCAGCAGGGGCGGCAGGCCATAGGTCAGCTCGGGGTCACAAATGGCGGCCTTGGGCACCAGGTGCCAGCTGTGAAAGCCCAGCTTGCGGTGGTCGTCAACGATGATGATGGCGCCGCGCGCCACCTCGCTGCCCGTGCCGCTGGTGGTGGGTACGGCGATGATGGGGGCGACGGCGGCCGTGATCTTGGCAGAGCCGCCTTCGATGGTGGCGTAGGTGGTCAGTGGCCCCTCGTGGGTGGCCGCAATCGCCACGCCCTTGGCGCAGTCGATGGCGCTGCCCCCGCCGACGGCGATCAGCCCGTCGCAGCGGTGCTGGCGGTACAGGTCGGCGGCGGCGTGCACGGCGGCCTCGGTGGGGTTGCTCGGGGTAGCATCAAAGACCGTCACGGGCAGCGCGTCCAGGGCGTCCAGCGCGTGCTGCAGCACGCCGGCCGCTTTGACGCCCGCGTCCGTCACGATCAGCGGCCGGGTGATGCCCACGCGCTGGCATTCCTGCGGCAGCAGGCGCACGGCGCCGAAGTCGAACTGGATCTGGGTCACGTAATTGATGAAGGCCATGCGAATTTCCCTGTGAAGCCATGTGCACACGCTGGACTGGCAATCTAGTCAGCCTGCGCCCATCGCGCCACCTTGGGAACCCTGAGCCGGGCTGGGCCACGGTCACCCCGGGGACAAAGTCCGCCAGTTTGGCTGCGCACTGCCCGGGATTGCTGCATGATGTGCGGCTTTGTGACTGTTGTTTGCGTGTTGTGAGTCCCGACCACGAACTGCCCCATCCCCTGACGCCAGCCATGCGCGATGTCTTGCGCCGCATGGTGCGTGCCAACCGCCCCCATCTGCATACGCTCAGCCCCGAGCAGGCCCGCGCCGCCTACGAGGCGGGCGCCGGCGTGCTGGAGATCAACAAGCCCGAGCTGGCCCGCGTGCAAGACCTGCGCATTCCCGCGCGCGATGGCAGCGCGCTGCCGGCCCGGCTGTATGCACCCACGCAGGGCCAGGCCCTGCCGGTGCTGCTGTACCTGCACGGCGGCGGCTTCACCATCGGCAGCGTCCAGACGCACGACATCCTGTGCCGCCAGCTGGCCCGGCTGTCGGGCTGCGCCGTGGTGTCGCTGGACTACCGCCTGGCGCCAGAGCACCGCTTCCCCACCGCCATTCACGACGCCTGGGATGCCCTGCAGTGGCTGGCCCTGCACGGTGCGGGACTGGGGCTGGACACCGGTTGCATGGCCGTGGGTGGTGACAGCGCCGGCGGAACCCTGGCTGCGGCCTGCGCACTGCTGGCGCGCGATGCCGGCCTGGTGCTGCAGTTGCAACTGTTGATCTACCCCGGTACCTGCGCCCACCAGGACACGGATTCGCACCTGCGCTATGCCCACGGCCTGGTGCTGGAGCGCGATGGCATCCAGTGGTTCTTCAACCACTACGTGCGCAGCGCGGCCGACCGCGAGGACTGGCGTTTTGCGCCCCTGCTGGCCCCTGACGTCGAGGGCGTGGCGCCGGCCTTCTTCTGTCTGGCCGAGCTGGACCCGCTGGTCGATGAGGGCGTGCAGTACGCCGACCTGCTGCGCATGGCCGGCGTGCCGGTCGAGCTGGAGATTTACAAGGGCGTGACCCACGAGTTCATCAAGATGGGCCGCGCCATTCCCGAGGCGCGCCAGGCGCATGCCGCCATGGCCACCGCCTTGCGCGCGGCGCTGGGCACCACGCCCGCCGACTGATGCCCGCGACATGAAAGAGCCCACCATGCGACCCCAAGATTTCCGTTGCCGCCACCGCCTGACGGTGCGCTGGTCCGAAGTGGATGCCCAGAAGATCGTCTTCAACGCCCACTACCTGATGTACGCCGACGTGGCGGTCACCGACTACTGGCGCCAGATGGCCATGCCGTATGCGCAAAGCTGGGCCACGCTGGGCGGCGAGCTGTTTGTCAAGAAGGCCACGGTGACCTACCACGCCTCGGCCCAGATGGGCGATGTGCTGGACGTGGGCATTCGCTGCGTGCGCCAGGGCAACACCTCGCTGCAGTTCGAGGCGGGCATTTTCCGCGGCCAGCAACTGCTCAACACGGTGGAGTTGGTCTATGTGTTTGCCGACGCACAGCAGCAACCCCAGCCCGTGCCGCAGGCGCTGCGTGACATGCTGACCGCCTTCGAGGCTGGCGAGGACATGGTGCAGCTGCGCTCCGGCAACTGGAACGACCTGGGCCGCCTGGCCGAGCGCCTGCGCATGGAAGTCTTCGTCAAGGAGCAGGGTGTGCCGCCCGAGATCGAGATGGACGAGTTCGATCCGGTCTGCCGCCACGTCGTGGCCCTCAACCGCCTGGGCCATGCCGTGGGGACGGGGCGGCTGGTCAGCGATGCGCCTGGCGTGGGTCGCATCGGTCGCATGGCCGTGGCGCGCGAGCTGCGCGGCTCCAGCGTGGGGCGCCGGGTGCTGGACGCGCTGGTGGAGGCCGCACAGCAACGCGGGGACCGCGAGGCCGTGCTGCACGCCCAGGTCCACGCCCGCAACTTCTACACCCGCGCCGGCTTTGTGCCCGAGGGCGAGGTCTACCAGGAGGCGGGCATCGACCACATCACCATGCGCAAAACCTTGTAAACGCGGCAGGTGTTCATCAAAAAATGAGCGACCTGCGCTCAAAGACAAAGAGCTTCAGGTGTTTTTGACCTGAAGCCCTTTGTTCTATGCGCGGTGTGCGCTTCAGATTTTGAAGGCCTGCACACTGCGGCGCATCTGCACCGTCTGCTCCTGCAGGCTGCTGGCGGCGGCATGCGACTCTTCGGCCAGGGCCGAGTTCTGCGACATGCTGTGCTCGAGCTGGTGGATGGCCTGGGTGATGTCGGCCATGGCACTGGCCTGTTCTTGCGTGGAGTCCATGATCTCGCGCATGCTGCCCGTCACATTGCCCGAGGCATGTTGCAGCTGTTGCATGGCGGCCAGCGCGTCCTGGCTCTGGCTGGAACCCAGGGCGATCGCTTGCCCGGAGGACTGGATCAGCCCGCGGATCTGCTGGGCCGCATCGGCGCTGCGCAGGGCCAGGCGGCGCACCTCCTCGGCCACCACGGCAAAACCACGGCCTTGCTCGCCCGCGCGGGCGGCTTCCACGGCCGCGTTCAAGGCCAGCAGATTGGTCTGGAACGCCAGGCCATCGACCACGGCCACGATCTCGGCAATCTCCTGCGACTGCTGGCGGATGGTGGCCATGCTCTGGGCCAGGGCGGCCACCACGGCCTGCCCCTGGTGCGCGGCCTCGGTGGCGTTGCGCGTCATGGCGTCGGTGTCCGCGGCCAGTGCCCGGGCATGTTCGCCGGCCGCCAGCACGCGCGAGGCGGCACTGGCGGTTTCCTCCAGCGCGTTGCAGGCCATCTCGGTGCGGGCCGACAGGTCGTTGCTGCCGGTCTGGATCTCGTGGCTGGCGGTCTGCATCTGGCGCACGCTGTGTGTCACGGTGCGGACCGTGTCATGCAGGTTCAGCATCAGCGCCTGCAGCTCGCGCGCCAGGGGCGTCTGCACCGATTCTCCGGAAATATCCAGATTGAATTGGCCGCCATCGTCCAGGGCATTGACCAGACCCTGCAATTCAATCCCCTGGCGGTAAGACGCCACCATTTTCTGGAGAATGAATATCTCCACGGCCGTTTGCGCCACCACGAACGTGGCATGCAAAACGATTTTCTGAAAATCTGCTTCGGTGGTGCAGTAAATGCCGTAACCCCAGGCCTGCAAACGGTCGAATAATATATGGTGCACGGCAAAAAATGCTGCACAGGCCAATACCACGCGCCATTCGCGGTACACCATGACCAGGGCCAATGTGACAAATACCCCGAAGTGAAATTCGATCGTGCCCAGCGAAACCTGGATGTGCAGCGCGACCGTGGCGCACAGCAGCAGCGGCAGGGCGTAGCGCGTGATGACCGTCCCGCGCAGGCTGAAGCACAGCACGGCGGCCAGGGCGCTGAGCAGCGGGCTGAAAATCAGCACCCCATCCAGGCTGGAGTAATGCCAGGCAATCGGCACAGCCAGAATGCTGCAGCCCATAATCAACAGCAGCATCAAGACATCGGCCTGCCGGCCGATGTCCTGCAGGGCCTGCTGGATATTGGTGTGGGACATCGAACGGCCCGCAGGGGGGCGTGCCGATGCGGATTGAATTGCCAATGAATGCATAAAAAAACCCAATCAGGGATTGGGTCGCTGGATAAAAATGAAGCGGCCGCCTTTTGAATAAATATGATTGGAAAAGGCGGGGAAAGTCCGCAAATCATATCGGGGCGCCGTGGTGCCAGCGGGTGCCCCAGGGGCAAAGGGGACTGCCGTGCGGGGTCGGCCCGCCGGACGTGGCACGACCGGGGTTTAGCGGGTAGGGAGCCGCTCAGGCGGCGCTGGGGGCCACCCCGAGCAGGCTTTGCAGATGGCTGCTGGAGGTGGTGTATTGCAGCAGCACGGGCTTGTCGGTCAGGTATTCCGCGATCGAGAAAGCCGCCAGCGTGGCTTCGTGAAAGCCGCAGACAATCAGCTTGCGCTTGCCCGGGTAGTGGTTGATGTCACCCACGGCGTAGATGCCCGGGGCCTCGGTGACAAAGGTGCCCGTGTCCACGGGCAACTGCTTCTTGACCAGCTCCAGCCCCCACTCGGCCACGGGGCCGAGCTTGGGCGAGATGCCCTGGAACACCAGCCACTGCTGCACCGGCAGGCTGTGCGGGCTGCCATCGGGCAGACTGACGTCGAGGGCCTGCAGCGCCGTGCCATCGGCCTGCAGCGCCAGGGGTTGGGCGGCCAGCACGCGGATGCGGCCGGCGGCCTGGTGGGCCTGCAGCTGGGCCAGCAAGGCTTCAGGGGCGGTGAAGACCTCGCGGCGGTGCATCAGGGTGACGCTGGCCGGCGCCTGGGCCAGGGCGTCGATGGCGGCCTGCACGGCCAGTTCATCGCCGCCATGCACCAGCACCTGCTGCCCGCGCAGGGGCAGCCGGGCCAGATCGGCCGGGTGGTAGTGCACGCTGTGGCCGACCAGGGCGTCGATGCCGTCGACCTTCACGGCCTTGGGCACGAACGAGCCCACGCCCGCGGCAATCACCACGGCCTTGGCGCGCAGCGTGGTGCCGGTGGAGGTGCCCAGCAGCCACTGGCCGTCGTCCTCCTGCACCAGGGTCTGGACCTGCTGGCCCAGGTGCAGCGTGGGGGCAAACGGCGCCATCTGCTGGCGCAGGCGCTGCACCAGCTCGGCCCCCGTGCACACGGGAATGCCCGGGATGTCGTAGATGGGCTTGTCCGGGTACAGCTCGGCGCACTGGCCGCCCAGGTGGGGCAGGGCGTCGATCAGGTGGCTGCGCAGCCCCTGCAAGCCCAACTGGAACACCTGGAACATGCCCACCGGGCCTGCGCCGATCACGGCGACATCGGTGGACAGCGGGGCGGAGCAGGTGGGGGCAGAGGTCATACGGGTGGGTGCAAAGCGATCAGGCAGCTACAAAGCAAACAGCCCCAGGGGCTGGGGCTGATGGGGGGCGATCGGGGCCACCGTGGACGGAGGCGATCAACGCTCCAGCAGGTCCAGCTTACCTTCCTTGCCGTTCCAGTCGTCGGCGTCGGGCAGCGAGGCCTTGCGCTTGGTGATGCTTTTCCAGCCCTTGGCCATGGCCAGCTCGGCGTTGAGCTTGATGAAGTGCAGCTGGTCGGCCGGCGTATCTTCTTCCGCAAAGATGGCGTTGGCCGGGCATTCGGGAATGCAGACCGCGCAGTCGATGCACTCATCGGGGTCAATCACGAGGAAGTTTGGTCCTTCGCGGAAGCAGTCCACGGGGCAAACATCCACGCAGTCGGTGTATTTGCACTTGATGCAGTTTTCGGTGACGACGTGTGTCATGAGAGATTCTTCTTATGCAGTATGCAAGGGGATCGGTATTAACCCACGATTCTAGGTTTTTTCCTGAACCCTGCCAGCAGTGGGCATGGATTCAGGGGTATCAAGCTGCGGTTTCCGTGTGGCGGATCAAATCCGGGGGCGCGCTCAGCGCACCAGGACGGCTGCCGCCGTGGCGTTGCTGGCGGTGTCCACCAGGATCAGCGAGCCCAGGGCGCGGCTGCGGTGGAAGGCGGCGGTGGGAATCGCTTCCTGCAGCGCAAACTCCACCACGCCGATGGCGTTGGGCTCCAACTGGGCGGCGTCTTCCTCGGCCAGGGTGTTGACGTTCAGACGATGCACCACGCGCTGGGCCTTGGCCTTGACCCAGCGGTGGCCGTGCAGCGCCCAGTAGACGCGGCCGGGCACCAGGGGCTCGTTGTCCATCCAGGCCACGGTGGCGCTCAGGCTGCGGCTGCTGGGCCAGACGGGCTGGGCGGTGGGGGTGTCGAAATCATCGTCGGCCACGGCAGCCGGCACGGGGGCGGCCACAATCCAGTCGCCGCGCGAGACATCCACCTCGCGGTCCAGCGTGATGCCGGCGGACAGGCCCGCCGCCACGCCCTGGGGCGCGCGGGCATGGTCGATCACCTGGGCGATGGTGGCCAGCTGGCCGCTGGGCAGGATCTGCACCTGCGCGCCCACCTGGGCGCTGCCGGCGGCCACACGGCCCCAGAACACGCGGCGGCCCTGGGTGGTGACGGCGCTGTCGTGGAACTTCTCCACCCACTGCACGGGGAAGGCCAGGGGCAGATCGCTGTCGGCCGGGGTGTTGGGCAGCTGCTCCAGCAGTTGCAGCAGGCTGGGGCCGTCATAGCCGGCCCAGCCATGGTGGGCGTTGACCACGTTGTAGCCCTTGAGGGCCGACACGGGCACGGTGGCCGCCACGGCAATGCCGGCGTCCTGGGCGAAGCGCGCCAGGGCGCCGCGGATGTGGGTGAAGGCCAGGGCTGGGTCTGCCACGGCGTCCAGCTTGTTGACGGCAAACACCAGCGAGTGCACGCGCAGCAGGTGGGCCAGCAGGCTGTGGCGGCGCGTCTGCGGCAGCAGTTGCAAGCCGGGGTTCTGCCAGTCCAGCTTGGTGGCGTCCACCAGCACCACGGCGGCGTCGGCGCTGCTGACGGCCGTGACCATGTTGCGCGTGTACTGCTCATGGCCGGGCGCGTCGCCGATGATGAACTTGCGCGCGTCGGTGTTGAAGTAGCGGTAGGCCACGTCGATGGTGATGCCTTGCTCGCGCTCGGCCGACAGGCCGTCGGTCAGCAAGGCCAGGTCGGTCTCACCGCTCTTGGTCACGCCGGCCAGTTGGTCCTGCAGCACGGCGCGGGTGTCCACCAGCAGGCGGCCGATCAGGGTCGACTTGCCATCGTCCACCGAGCCGCAGGTGATGAAGCGCAGGGCGGAGACGTGGTCGGAATCAGAGTCAAATTGGCCGTTAGCGCTTGCTGTGCTTGCGCTGGTAGCTACGGAATTAAGAGTTTCTGTCATTGCATTCTTTCTCTGAGCAAGGGCATGGCCCTTGCACTGGCATGGCCCAATCCAGAGACACCGCGCAAGGGCCGCCCCGCCGCGCTGGTGTCATCCCCCTTCCCGAAGGCGAAGCCTGCAAGAGAAGGGGGAAGGCGCGTGAGCGCCTCAGGGGGATGCATTAAAAGTAACCGTCTTTCTTGCGCTTTTCCATGGAGGCCTCGCTGGTCTTGTCGTCCATGCGCGTGGCGCCGCGTTCGCTGACCTCGGCGGCCAGGGTCTCGATCACGATCTCGGCCGCCGTGGCTGCCGTGCTTTCCACGGGGCAGGTGCAGGTGATGTCCCCCAAGGTGCGAAAACGCACATCGCGCACCACGACGGTTTCGCCGTCTTTGGGCGGGGTCAGCTCCGTCACGGGCACCAGCAGGCCTTTGCGCTCGACGATGTGGCGCGGGTGGCTGTAGTACAGGCTGGGCAGGGCGATCTGCTCACGCTCGATGTACTGCCACACGTCCAGCTCGGTCCAGTTGCTGATGGGGAACACGCGGAAGTGCTCGCCCGGGGCAATCCGGGTGTTGAACAGCGTCCACAGCTCGGGGCGCTGGGCCTTGGGCTGCCATTGGCCAAAGCTGTCGCGGTGGCTGAAGATGCGTTCCTTGGCGCGGGCCTTTTCCTCGTCGCGGCGGGCACCGCCAATCAGCGCATCAAAGCGGAACTCTTCAATCGCTTCCAGCAGCGTGACCGACTGGTGCGCATTGCGGGGCTCTTCCGGGTGGGCCAGGCGCACCGTGCCGCGCGCCATGGAGTCTTCCACGCTGCGCACGATGAGCTCGGCCCCCAGCTCCTGCGCCCGGAAGTCGCGGAAATCGGTCACTTCGGGGAAGTTGTGGCCGGTGTCGATCATCAGCAGCGGGTAGGGGATGCGGCCCGCGCCAAAGGCCTTCTCGGCGCAGCGCAGCATGACCAGCGAGTCCTTGCCGCCCGAGAACAGCAGGGCGGGGCGTTCGAAGGCGGCGGCCACTTCGCGCAGGATGAAGATGGTTTCCTCTTCCAGCGCATCCAGGTGGCGGTTGCTGAGCTGGCTCAGCACGGGGGTGTCCACACGGGCGTTCATACAGATACTTTCAAACGAAATCGGGCTCTAGCGCTTATCCAGTAAGGGCTGGCAGCTATGGTTCTTAGTGGGATATGTGCAGGCCGCATTCGCGGTTGTCTTCACCCTTGGTGGGGTCCACGTAGTCGAAGTTGTTGGGCAGGCCGTGCTGCTCGCAGTATTCGTACAGGTCCTTGGACGACCAGTGCAGCAGCGGCGCCACCTTGATCAGACCATCGGGGTTGATGCTGACCGGGTCCATGGCGGCGCGCACGGCGGTGTCGGTGGCGCGCAGGGCGGTGAACCAGACCCGGGGCGCAGTCTCGCGCAGGGCGCGGGCAAAGGGCTCCAGCTTCACCTCGGCGGTGAAGGCCGCATGGCGTGGGTCATCCAGCGCGGGCGTGGGGCCTTCCACGGCCTCGCGGTGGGCGCGCGAGCGCAGCGGCAGGTAGATCTTGAGGTTGAGCTCAAGCTGCTTGGTCACCGCATCGGCAAACCGATAGGTGGCTTCGGTGTTGTAGCCGTTGTCCATCCAGACCACGGACACGTCGGGGCGGGCGCGCGTCACCATGTGCAGGATCACCGCCTCGAAGGGGCGGAAATTGGTGGTGACGATGGTGGGCAGGTCCAGGCCGACGGCCCAGTTCACCAGGGCCTGGGCGTCGCGGCCCAGTTCGGCATTCACCTGGGCCAGATCGAGGGTGGGGGCAAGTGCGCTCATGCGGTGGCCTGGCGTGCGTGGAAGTGGGGCAGGGGGTTCACGGCATCGGCCTGGTAGTAGCCGCCGAAGCGCTCGAACTGGCGCTGGGCATCGGCCGCGTCCACGCCTTCGCGCAGCACGGCGCTGCTGAAGCCGGTGCGCTGCATCTGCACCAGCTGGTCAATCAGCACATCGCCCGTGGCGCGGATGTCGCCGGCAAACTTCAGGCGGCGGCGCAGCAGGTAGGCCTGGCTGAAGGCGCGGCCGTCGGTGAAGGTGGGAAAGTGCAGGTCGATCTGCGTGATGCCGTCCAGGTTCACGTCCAGCACGTTGGTGTCGTTGGCCAGCACCAGCACGGTGGCCGTGCTGGCGGTCGGGGCCTGGTAGTCGTTGTGGGCCAGAATTTGCATGGTGGTTTCCTTGGGGTTCTGGGGGCTCAGACGGCTTCTGCTTCCACCTCGGCAGGCGCGGGGTGGCGCGCGGCCTTGCCGGCTTCCTTGAACGGGTCCAGGCCGATGCGGCGCACGGCGTCGATGAAACGCTCGCCGGGCTGGCGCAGGTCGCGGTAGGTGGTCAGCACGGCTTCGAGCACGTCGGGCACTTCGGCGGCCGAGAACGAGGGGCCGATCACCTTGCCGGCACCGGCTTCGCCGGACAGCGTGGAGCCGTCCGAGCCACCCAGCGTGACCTGGTACCACTCCTTGCCGTCCTTGTCGACGCCCAGGATGCCGATGTGGCCGCTGTGGTGGTGGCCGCAGCTGTTGATGCAGCCGCTGATGTGCAGGTCGATGTCACCGATGTCGTCCAGCTCGTCCAGGTCCTGGTAGCGCTGGGTGATGGCTTCGGCAATCGGCAGGCTGCGGGCATTGGCCAGGGCGCAGAAGTCGCCGCCGGGGCAGGCAATCATGTCGGTCAGCAGGGCCACGTTGGTGCTGGCCAGGCCCAGGGCCTTGGCCTGCTGCCACAGGGCGTGCAGCTCGCTGGCATGCACCCAGGGCAACAGCACGTTCTGGTCGTGGGTGACGCGGGCTTCCCCGGCGGAGAACACATCCATCAGGTCGGCCAGGGCGTCCAGCTGGTCGCCGTTGGCATCGCCCGGGGCCTGGCCGGGGCGCTTGAAGGACAGGGTCACGGCGCGCAGTGCCGGGTTGCGGTGGGGGTGCACATTGCGCTGCACCCAGCGCGCAAACGCGGGCGAAGCGGCGATCTGCGCCTGCAGTTCGGCATTCGCCTGCCCGGCACCGATGGCGGGGTGGGACGACAGGTCGGGCTCGACGAACATGGCCGCCACGCGGTCGAATTCGGCCTGGGGCACGGTGTGGGGGCCGCCATCGACTTCGACGATCTGGCGGTATTCCTCTTCCACGGCGTCGATGTAGGCCTGGCCTTCGGCCTTGACCAGGATCTTTATGCGGGCCTTGTACTTGTTGTCGCGGCGGCCCAGCTCGTTGTAGACGCGCACGATGGCCTCGATGTAATTCATGATCTGGTTCCAGGGCAGGAACTCACGAATCTGCGTGGCGATCACGGGGGTGCGGCCCATGCCGCCGCCCACGAAGACCTTGAAGCCGACCTCGCCTGCGGCGTTCTTCACCAGGTGCAGGCCCACATCGTGCCAGCCGGTGGCCGCACGGTCTTCGGCCGCGCCGGTGATGGCGATCTTGAACTTGCGCGGCAGGAAGGCGAACTCGGGGTGCAGCGTGGTCCACTGCCGCAGGATTTCGGCGTAGGGGCGGGGGTCCACAACCTCGTCCACGGCAATCCCGGCCAGGGCGTCGGTGGTGGTGTTGCGGATGCAGTTGCCGCTGGTCTGGATGCCGTGCAGGTTCACCGTGGCCAGCAGGTCCATCACGTCGGCGGCCTTGGACAGCGGGATCCAGTTGAACTGCACGTTGGTGCGCGTGGTGAAGTGGGCGCAGTGCGTGGGCAGGAAGGTGGTGCCCAGCTTGCCCTGGCCTTCCATGGCGGCCTGGAAGACGGCGGCTTCGGGCTCGTCGTACTCGCGGGCGACGCGGGCCAGCACGCGGATCTGGGCGGCATTGATTTCGCCATAGGGCACGGCCACGCGCAGCATGGGGGCGTAGCGCTGCACATACCAGCCGTTTTGCAGGCGCAGGGGGCGGAAGTCGTCTTCAGAGAGCTTGCCGGTCTGCCAGCGCTGCAGCTGGTCTCGGAATTGGTCAGCGCGTTGCTGGACAAACGCTTGGTCGAATTCGGTGTATTGGTACATGGCGCAGTCGCGATCGTGGAAAGCTGGGTCTTGTCGTAGGAAACCCTCTGGCTGCGCACTGTATGAAATCTCTTTATAAAAACAAACGATTGTTTTGTTGTTGTCTTATATCCCCGTGAAATATGGCCTGAAGTTAAGACTTGCTCGTCCGCAGCGGACGCCATGCGGAGACATCGCAAAAAGCCCGTGTGGTCCAGCCCACGCGCAGCCTCGGAATGTTTGATGGATGCGGTTTTTACCGACAGAATGCCGGGAATTTCTTCACCAACGCACCCTATGCACTGTCACCACTGCACACATCCGCTGTCCGATAACGCCAAATTTTGCAAACAATGCGGCACGCCCACGCAGGCGGTCGCCGGGACGGAGGAGGTGGCCATGACCAAGGAGGCGTGCAGTGCCTGCGGGGCACTGTGCTCGCCCAGTGCCAAGTTCTGCCTGCAGTGCGGCGTGGCACGCACCGCAGCCGCAGTGGCGACATCGAGCCCGACTCCGTCTGCGCCTGCGCCTGCGCCGGTGGTCAGCCCGCCCGTTCAGGTGACGCCCGCGGCGGACCCTGTCGCACCAACCCCGCTGGTGACGGGGCCTGCGGTCAACCCGTCCAAGCCCGCCGCCTTGCAGCCCAAGCTGCTGGCGCTTGTGGTGGTCGGGGTGTTGGCCGTGGCGGCCGGCGGCACCTGGATGATGTTCAAGCCGGGGGCGCAGACGGTCATCAACGCCGAGCGCCTGAACGATCCGACCCCTAGCCTGCCGGAGGACGAAGACAAGGCCCGGGCGGCGAATATCGTGGGCCCCCAGGCCGAGGCGCTGGACCCCGCGCCCGCCGCTGAGGCCCTGCCGCCCCCGGCAGAACCCGCCGTGGTGGCTGCACCGCAGCCGCTGGAGCCTGCCGTGGCCCCCACGCCGGCCCCGGTGGCGGCCACGCCCAAACCTGCGGCCCCCAAGCCTGTGGCGCCCAAGCCGGCCCCCAAACCCGCCAACACGCTGGACAGCTTGCTGGATTGACGGGCCACGGGCCTGCCCATCCCCCCGCACAACCGAGGAAGGACGCCACATGGCCCAGGGCCGTGTGGCCGTCATCTTCCCAACAGATTCCGAGAGACCGAGAGAGAGGTGAACCCATGCGAATGATCAAGACAACCGTGGTGGTGGCTGCACTGCTGACCGTGACAGGCTGTGCCACCATGGACGAAGCCAGCAATTCGCTCAGCTGCATGCTGGCCCGCGCCACCGGCAAGGCCTGCGGGGGCCAGGAAGCTGCCATGGCCAGCACGGGCCAGGGCGGGCGCTTCGAGCAGTTGCAGACCGTGTTCGAGCAGGAAATCCAGACCGCCCGCGAGGCCCAGGCGCGCGCCGTGGCCGCGACACAGCCGCTGGGGCCCAAGCAGCGCGCCGTGGCCGGCGAGGTGGCCGTGATCCACGTCGACATCACCGACAGCCGCAGCCAGCAAAAGCGCAACATGCGCACCCTGGATGCCATGACCCTGGACATGCCCCTGGGCGGCAAGGGCAAGGACGGCTACACCCAGGCCATGGACGAGATCAAGGACCTGGCCAACACCCTGGCCGACAACCGCGGCAGCGCCAGCATCCTGGTGCAGCAGAACCCGGCCGATGTGAAGGCCAAGCGCGTCAACACCGCCTCGGGCAACACCAAGAGCCCGGCTGGGCAGCCCATCACGGTGGAAAAGCAAACCACCGCCAATGTGCCTGCCGGGGTGGAGCGCTACACGGTCAAGGCCGGCGCGATCCGCGGCAGCCTGTGAGGTCATGGGGGTCCGCAGGCCACTGTGGGCCCCAGGGATGGCGGGCACACCGCCACCCATCGCTTGTCAAAAAGAAAGAGGGACGGGATGAGTTCTAGACTGCAAAACATTCAATTTTCGGCGCTGGCGCGCGCAGGCGAAGGCCTGACGCAATGGCGGCCTCTGGCCATGGGCTTCATCACGCTGGTGGCGTGCGGCCTGCTGGTCTTTGTCAGCCAGGCCCTGGCCCGTGGCATGGGCGGCTTTGCCGGCGTGCTGCTGTTCGGCCTGCTGATGCTGGCGACCGCGGTGGTCTTCTTCTCCGGCGTTTCCGCCGTGGGTGTGATGCTGATGGACAAGGCCCAGGGCATCGCCGTGCGGGGTTTTGCCGATGCGGCCTACGCGGGCCTGCTGTGCGTGCCCAAGTTCCTGGGGCTGGCGCTGCTGGCCCTGGTGGCCACCCTGCTGTTCTACCTGGTGGCGGCCATCATCTACTTCGTCTGCAAGATCCCATTGCTGGGGGCGGTGCTGGCCTTTGTGGCGCACCCGGTGCTGATCATCGCGGCGTCCGCGTTGATCGTGGCCTGGGTCTGCGTGGTGGCGCCCATGTTCGCGCCCGCCGTCTGGAGCGGCCTGCCGTTCAAGGCCGCCCTGGCCAGCGTGATCGGCATCGCCCGCAACCGCCTGGTCGAGGTGGTGCTGATGCAGATCGTGCTCTACGTCATCCTGATGGTCATCACCGGCCTGCTGTTCATGGGCCTGCTGCCGGCGTCGATCAGCCTGACGGCCATGGGCACCGGCATTGCCGGTGGCGGCGCGGGGGGCATGGGGCTGGAAGGTCTGATGTACATGGGCCCCCGGGCCCTGGCGCACATGGGCATGTCGGGCGCGGTCATTGGGCTGTGGCTGGGTGTGGGCGTGCTGTTCTGCGTCATCTTTGCCCTGCTGGGCCAGGTGGCGGTGATGGGCCAGAACCTGGTCTATCTGCAAGCCAGCGCCAGCATCGACAGCACAGGCGAGGAGCAGGCCCTGGACGGTGTGTGGAGTGATGTGCGCAAGCGCGCCGAAGAAGCCAAGGAACGTGCCAAGGCCGCCGCCGAGCGGGCCAAGCAGGTCGCGGCACAGAAGGCGCAGGAAGTTGCCGCCGCCAACGAAGCACGCAAGGCCGCTGCGGCTGAGCAAGCGCAGCAGCAGGCCGCACAGGCCGCCGAAGCGGCGCGCCTGCAGGCTGAACAAGCTGCCGCCGAGCAAGCCCAGCAGCAAGCCGCAGTGGCTGCCGAGGGTGAAGCCGCACGCCAGGCCGCTGAAGCGACACGCCTGCAGGCCGAACAAGCAGCCGCAGACCAAGCCGCAGCCGCGCAACAGGCTGCGCAGAAAGCCCAGCGCCTGGCCGACGCACAGCCAGCGGCAGCCCCGCAGGCCCAGGAGGCCGCCCCGGCGGCCCCTGCGGTGGCGCCCAGCTGCCCCAGCTGCCCCAGCTGCCACGGCCAGGTAGGGCGCACGGACAGCTTCTGCGAGCACTGCGGCCACAAGCTCAAGCCCTGAGCGGTACCGCGCAGAAAGCAAAAAGCCCCGCAGGGTCACCCTGCGGGGCTTTTTTTTGATCTGCGGCTGTGGCGTCGGGCTCAGAAAGGCTTGGCGCCCATCAGGCCGGTCAGTGCCAGCAGGGCCAGCAATTGCACGGCCAGCAGGCCGCGGCGCAGGCCCAGCTTGTCAGGGCTGTCGGCGCGCTTGGCAAAGCCGATCGCCAGACCGTGCACCACGTACAGGATCAGGCCGATGTAGGGGTACATCATCTGCTGCCAGGGGCCGACGAAGGTGATGGCCAGTCCGGTCAGCGCGGTCAGGCCGCCAAAGATGCGGGTGCAGACATAGACCAGCGCGCTCTTGCGGGCGGGCGTGGCCTGCCAGGCCAGGGCGGCAAAGCCGACGGCCAGCAGCAGCGTCAGCACGGCCAGCAGCATGTGGGAGTGTTTCAGGGCGGTATACATGGGCAATCGTGTTCCAGGGTTGTAGAAAGCAGGAGCTTGTCGCGCTGGTGTTGTGTGGTTTTGCCGGGGATTGTGCTTGGAAATGCCGCAGGCAGCCACGCCGTCAGCTATCTTTTTGCGCAGCACTGGCGCCGTGGGGCGCGCGCAGTGTCTCCAGGTGGATGCTGGTTTCCGTGTGGCTGATGCCCTTGATCAGCCGGATGCGCTCCAGTGCACGCGCCAGCTCGGGCAGGGTGGCCACCTGCAGCTCGGCCAGCAGGTCCCACTGGCCGTTGGTGGCGTGCAGGGCCTGCACGGCGGGTTCGCCCAGCAGGCTGGCGGTCACGCGCCGGGCATCGTTGCCCTCGATGGCAATGCTCATCCAGGCCTGCAGGCCGCCGGTGTCGGCTGCGGGTTTGAGGCGCAGCGTGTAGCCGGCGATCACGCCCTCGTCCTCCAGCCGGCGCAGGCGGTTGGTGACCGTGCCGCGTGAGACGCCCAGCCGCGCCGCCAGCGTGGCCACGCTTTCGCGCGCGTTGTGGCGCAGCAGGGCGATCAGGCGTTGGTCGATCTGGTCCAGATTGGACATAGTGGCAATCCAGGTTGTCGAAATGACAGGTATTTAACGATTTTGATTCAAATTTGGCAATTTGAATTGCGCTTGACCTGTGTCACGCTTGGTGCATCGCCCTGGAGCCCCCACGGCAGGAGGACCTATGACCCCCGTGACCCCCACCACCCACCGCTTGCCCCGCAACGCCGCACCCACCCCGGTGCATACCGAGTTCTTGAGCGCCAGCGACGCCGCCCGCCTGGTGGCGCGCGTCGGCGTCGTGGCCTGCCTGCGCCAGATGGTGCAGGCGCTGGAGGCGAACTTTGCCCGCTGGAACGATTTCGACAAGACCGCGCGCACGGCGGCACATTCCGCCCACGGCGTGATCGAGCTGATGCCCGTGGCCGACGCGCACGACTATGCTTTCAAATACGTCAACGGCCACCCCGTCAACACCCAGCACGGCCTGCCCACGGTGATGGCCTTTGGCGCCCTGGCCGACGTGGCCACCGGCGCGCCGCGCTTTGTCAGCGAGCTGACGCTGACCACCGCCTTGCGCACCGCAGCCACCTCGGCCATGGTAGCGCGCCGGCTGGCGCGGCCGGACAGCCGCTGCATGGCCCTGATCGGCAACGGCGCGCAAAGTGAATTCCAGGCCCTGGCCTTCCTGGACCTGCTGGGCGTGCGCACGCTGCGCCTGTTCGACGTGGACCCGGCCGCCTCGGCTAAGCTGCAGCGCAACCTGGCGCCCTGGCTGGACCAGTACGGTGCCGAGGCGGTGACCGTGGACAGCGTGCAGGCCGCCGTGCAGGGCGCGGACATCGTCACCACCGTCACCGCCGACAAGCGCAACGCCGTGGTGCTGGACGCCCGGGCGCTGGCGCCGGGCATGCACCTCAACGCCGTCGGCGGCGACTGCCCCGGCAAGACCGAGCTGGCGGCCGAGGTGCTGCGCCGCAGCAGCGTGTTTGTCGAGTACGAACCCCAGACCCGGCGCGAAGGCGAGCTGCAGCAGATGCCGGCCGACTTCGCCGTCACCGAGTTCTGGCGCGTGCTGACCGGCCAGGCCCCTGGGCGCGTGTCGCCGGCGCAGATCACCCTGTTCGACTCCGTGGGTTTTGCGCTGGAGGATTACTCCGCCCTGCGTACCATGCAGGCGCTGGGGCGCCAGGCGGGGCTGCTGTCGGCCATCGAGCTGGTGCCCACCTTGGCCGATCCCAAGGACTTGTTTGCCCTGCTGCACCCGGCCGCCGGGGTGGGGCATCCCGTTTTGCACAAGGTGGCATGAATGCAAAAGCTGCAAAAACAAGAGCTATTGGCGCAAGACCAGCAAGCGCTGGAGGCTAAAAAGGCGGTTACTCTGATCGGCGTACCCACCGATGTGGGCGCCGGCCGCCTGGGCGCTGCCATGGGCCCGGATGCGCTGCGCGTGGCCCAGCTGGGCCGGGCGCTGGGTCGATTCGGCGTGGACGTGCAGGACATCGGCAACCTGGCCGGCCCGCCCAACCCGCGCGGGCCGCGCGATGCCCAGGGCCTGCGCAACTATGCCGAATGCCTGGCCTGGAACCAGGCCGCGCACGATGCGGTGTACGCTCAGCTGCAGGCCGGGCGCATGCCCATCATGCTGGGCGGCGACCACACCCTGGCCACCGGCTCCATCAGCGCCGTGGCCCGCCACTGCCGCGCCACCGGCCAGCGCCTGCGTGTGCTGTGGCTGGACGCGCACGCCGACTGCAACCTGCCCGAGATCAGCCCCACCGGCAACCTGCATGGCATGCCCGTGGCCAGCCTGTGCGGCCAGGGCCCCGAGCCGCTGGCCGCCCTGTCGGGCGCCATCCCGGCCGTGCAAGGCCCGCAGATCTGCCAAATCGGTCTGCGCAGCGTGGATGCGGTGGAAAAACGCATCATTCAGCGCCTGGGCCTGGAGGTGTTCGACATGCGCGCCATCGACGAACAAGGCATGCGTGCCGTGATGCAGCAGGCCCTGGCGGGGCTGGATGGCCCGGACGGCGAGGGCGTGCACCTGCACCTGAGCTTCGACGTGGATTTCCTGGACCCCGAGATCGCCCCCGGCACCGGCACCACCGTGCGCGGCGGCCCCAACTACCGCGAGGCCCAGCTGTGCATGGAGATGATTGCCGACACGGGGCGCCTGGCCTCGCTGGACATCGTGGAGCTGAACCCGGCGCTGGACATCCGCAACCAGACGGCGGAGCTGGTGGTGGATTTGGTGGAGAGTTTGTTCGGAAAGAGCACCTTGGTGCGGGGGTGAGGTGGGGCTTTTGTTTGCCCTGCATTGGCTTGGTGGGTGGCAGCCCTGTGTCGCCGCTGCGCTGCGACAGCTTGCGCCTGAGGGGCGGCGGGTTGTAGCGCCAGTGAAGACTTGGTGATCAGAGGCCGGGATCTCGCCCCGGCGGGCGAGTCACTTTCTGGGTGCGCCCAGAAAGTGACCTTCACGCTTGCGTGGGACGTAACTCATATTGCGTAGCAATGTGAGTGGAGACCAAAGATGCGCTTTTGAATACCTGCCGTGGAACTCGCTGCGCGCTTGCAGCGCTTCACTCAACCAGCCACGGCAATTCAGGTGGACGAGGCAGACCTGTCTCGCAGCGCTGCTGCGGCAGGCCTGCGGGAAGAGCCAGCGCTGTGGCGAAGCATGCGGGCATGAGGAGGCACAGCGCCACCCGTGTACGCGCGCAACCTGCTATGTGAGAAAGTTCTTCGGACTTCCTGCGACGGTCTGAGCGCAGCGCGTTCCCTCAGGCAGCCGTCAGCAGACGCGTTGCTTTGGCCTTCACTCACGGTGCTCCGCAGTATGCATGGCGTCCCACGCCAGCGTGAAAGTCACTGGGCTGCCGAGGCGCCCCCCGGCCTTTGCCCCACAACACACCACCCAATATGCATCCGGGCGCTGCAGCCTGTGACGATGCATGCACCAAATTGGCTGCTAGCGCTTGCTAGATAAGCGTTGGCAGCTCTTGTTTTTGATTGGGCGAATCTTTGTCAATTTGCTGGCAACGGTGCCACTTTAGCTTTCTGTCCCTGGCGTGCCAGGCGCTCGGTGCCCAGGTGCAGGGCCAGCTTGGCGTCCAGCGGCAGGGGTTCGCCGTGCAACTGGGCGGCGATCAGCTCGCCGCACAGCACCGACAGGGTCAGGCCACGGGCCCCCAGGGCGGTCAGTGCCCACAGGCCCGGGGTGGCATCGCCCACCGGGCCGGCAATCGGCAGGCGGTCGTGGCTGGCCACGCGCACGCGGCCCCAAGTGGGCTGGCAGCGTTCGTCGCCCGGCGTGAACCATGGCGCCAGCGGCGCAGCGCTGGCGGGCAGCAGCGTGGCGAGCTTGTCGTAATTCACCGCGTGCGCGGCCATCTGGTCTTCTGCGGAGATGGGCAGGGTGTCCACATCGCGCTCGAAGGTGGAGCCCATGACCCAGGCCGCCCCGGGGGCCAGGGGCACGTGGGTGACCAGGTTGCCATTGCCGTTGACGGGGAAGGGCGGCAGCGCGGTGGCGTTGGCGGGGGTGTGCCAGCCCCAGGTGATCTGGCCACGCAGCGCCTGCAGGGCCCAGGCGCTGCCCGCCGGCAACAGCGCCGCAGTGCCCGGGCCGCAGGCCAGCAGGGCCAGATCGGCCTGGGCCAGCACCTGGCCTTCGGCATCCAGGGCCTGCCAGAGGCTGGTGTCCGTGGCACGCAGCTGCGCCACCGGGGTTTGGCCGTGGAACTGGATCAAGGGGTGCTGCAGTTGCGCCTGCACCAACTGGGCCGGGCGTACCCAGCCGGCCTGGGCGTGCCAGCAGGCGGTGGTGTCTGCAGGCAGGCCGGCGACCTGCAGCTGCTCGGGCGTGGTGGCGTGGCTCCAGTCGGCGCCGGGGCCGTGGGCCCAGTCGGCGGGCAGGCCGGTGCCGCCGTCGGTGCAATGCTCCAGCACGCCGCTGTGGCCCCAGTCCTGGTCTTCGCGGCAGACATCGCGCAGGCGCTGCAGCGTCATGCGCACGCCGCTGCGTGACAGGCGCGAGAGCACGCTGTCGTCGGGCGAGACATGGGGGCAGAACAGCCCGGCCGGCAGGCCGGAGGCCCCATCGGCCGGGTCCTGCCCCTCGCCCAGCACCGTGACCTGCCAGCCGCGCAGCGCCAGGCTGTGGGCCACGGCGGCGCCCGCCAGGCCCGCGCCCACCACCAGGGCCGTGCCCGGCTGGGTGAAGCTGGATTGGCTGGTGCTGCGCTGGCGCGGCTCCCAGCGAGGATCGAACCGCAGCACCGGGGAGGCCGCCGTGGTGTCCGCCACAAAGCCCGCGCCCGCCAGGCCCTGCTGCAGGGTAGCGTCCGCAGGGGTGACGGCCAGTACCGTGCCACGCCGGCAGTGGCGCGCAAGGGCCTTGAGGCTGTGGGCATCGCTGGCCCAGGGGGTGTGCAGCAGCACGGCATCGGCCACGCTGTGCTGCTGGCGCAGCAGGCTGTGTGCCTCGCCCACCCACAGCGTCAGCAGCACGCGGCCGTGGTCAAAGCCCAGGCGGTGCACGCCGGGCAGCAGGCCGTACAGCTGGTCGGCCAATGCCTGGGCCTGGGGCTGCAGCGCCGCCGGGGCTTGGGCCAGCACCTGCTGGGCGGTCACGGGCTGTGCCAGGACGGCAGTGACGTGCAATTGGGCGCTGCGCGCGGGGTCGGCCTGCCAGGCGGACCAGACCTGCAAAAAGCTGTCCCCGTGGCCGAAATCAGTGCTCAGCAAGCGCCAGCTGGGGCGGCCTTGCCAGGCGAGCAACGGGGAGGAGGGGGACAGCAGTGCAGGTGGAAAATGCATATCTATGAATAAATCAGGCGCGATCGCCTGCGGGGCTCACTCCCAGCGCTGCTGGTAGGAGAACACGGGCAGGCGCCAGCCAAAGCGGATGGCGGCCAGGCGCAGGCCCAGTCCCCCGGCAAAGCACAGGGCGGTGCTGATGCCGATCGACACCTCCAGCGCCTGCAGGCCCAGGTAGAGCAGGCAGACCAGCATGGAGACGCTGGCATACAGCTCGCGGCGGAAAACCACGGGCACCTGGTTGCACAGCACATCGCGCAGAATGCCGCCGCTGATGCCGGTGATCATGCCAGCCATGACGACCACCAGCGGGTCATACCCCAGCTTGATGGCCACGTTGCTGCCGATCAGCGAGAAGGCAATCAGCCCCATGGCATCCAGCAGCAGGAACACATGTTTCATGCGTTGCATGTAGCGTGCAATGACGGTGGTCAAGAGGCCCGCAGACACCACCAGGTAGACATAGGCCGGATGCTGGGTCCAGCCGATGGGGTAATTGCCCAGCACCATGTCGCGGATGGTGCCGCCACCCAGGGCGGTGACGAAGGCGATCACGACCACGCCAAAGATGTCCATGTTGCGCCGCCCGGCGGCCAGCGCGCCGGACATGGCTTCGGCCGTGATGGCGATCAGGTAGATGACGAGGATGACGTCCAGCTGGACGCTGGCGACGGAGTGCAGGAAATCGGACAGGACGGACACGGCAGGCAGCGCCCATGGGCGCACAAGGGTGAGACCCACACGCCCAGGCCTGCAATGCAGCAGCTGCCATGGGGGCATGGATGAGCCTCTCCCGCTGTCCTTTTACCTGAGAGTTTTTGCACGGCGCATGTTCGTCATGCGTGCGCTTGCCCCTTCGGTGAGCCGGCTGACCTTGTGCCAAGGTCCCGGCTGCTCTCCAGTCGGCATGTGTGTTCCGTGGTGCTGGGTGCCTGAGCGATTATGGGAGTTTGCGCCTTCGGCGGAGGCCGGCCCGGTGTGGCTGCCTCGCTCTCCCACGGAAAACAAAAGCTGCGATTATGGCCTGCGTGCAAGACCCAAACGCCCAGGGGGACTTGCCGGCCCATAAAAAAACCGGCCTGTGGTGCCGGTGGGCGGGGGCTTTGGCGGAACCGTTGTCCTGCCATAGGGTGTCAGGCCAGCCGGCGCAGGGCATGGCGCCCAACTCCTGCGTCACTGCTGCTGAGGTAGTACTTGTGACGCCTGCGCCTGCCGTGCCGGATGCCCACGGGGCACGAAGCCCGCCACTGCGTCGCTGCCGAAGAAGTGGTTGGGAAGCAACCACTTCACTGGGGATTACTGCGCGCTGGGAGGCACGTAACCGGCGGCGGCGTCCGCGCCTGCGCCGAAGAAGTGGTTTTCCATCTGGCGGGCCAGGTATTGGCGGGCGCGGGCATCGGCCAGGTTCAGGCGGTTTTCGTTCACCAGCATGGTCTGGTGCTTGAGCCAGTCGGCCCAGGCTTGCTTGCTCACATTTTCAAAAATGCGCTTGCCCAGTTCACCGGGGTAGGGGGGAAAGTCCAAGCCTTCGGCTTCCTGACCCAGTTTGATGCATTGAACGGTACGTGCCATGGGGTGTCCTCGGTTGATTTCAGATGTTTAGGTAATAAAGAACTGAAATCTTATTGGTTTAAGTTTTGTTGGCTTGCTTTCAGAATGCCATTCAACGGTGAAACGGACCGTATTTCCCAGCACAACCCAGAAAGCCAACAATGAACGATCGCCGCAACTTTATCAAGATTCCCGTTGCCCTCAGCCTTCTGGCGGGCTTCTCCTTCACGGCTTTGCCGACATTCGCGGCCGACCCGGTCACCCTGCTGAACGTGTCCTATGACCCCACGCGGGAGCTGTACGTCGAGTACAACAAGGCGTTTGCCAAGCACTGGAAGGCCCAGACCGGCCAGGACGTGACCATCAAGCAGTCGCACGGTGGTTCGGGCAAGCAGGCGCGCTCCATCATCGACGGGATTGAATCCGATGTGGCCACCCTGGCCCTGGCGGGGGATGTGGATGCCCTGGTGAAGAACGGCAACTACCTTTCGGCCGACTGGCAAAAGAAGCTGCCGCTCAACAGCGCGCCCTACACCTCCACCATCGTGTTTCTGGTCAAGAAGGGCAACCCCAAGGGCCTGAAGGACTGGAACGACCTAGTCAAGCCTGGCGTGCAGGTCATCACCCCCAACCCCAAGACCAGCGGCGGTGCGCGTTGGAACTACCTGGCCGCCTGGGAATACGCCAAGCGCAAGAACGGTGGCGACGAGGCCAAGGCCAAGGACTTCGTGAAGCAGTTGTTTGCCAATGTGCCCGTGCTGGACACCGGCGCCCGTGGCTCCACCATCACCTTCGTGCAGCGTGGCGTGGGCGATGTGCTGCTGGCCTGGGAGAACGAGGCCTTCCTGGCGCTGCGTGAATTCGGTCCCGAGAAGTTCGAGATCGTCGCTCCGTCCATCTCCATCCTGGCCGAGCCCACGGTGGCGGTGGTCGACAAGGTGGTGGACAAGAAGGGCACGCGCAAGGTGGCCCAGGCCTACCTGGAATACCTGTACTCCGACGAAGGCCAGCAGATTGCCGCGCGCAACTTCTACCGCCCCACCAACGAGAAGATCAAGGCCGACTTCGCCAAGCAGTTCCCCAAGCTGGAGCTGTTCACGATCGACCAGGCCTTTGGCGGCTGGGCCAAGGCCGACAAGGCCCACTTTGCCGACGGCGGCAGTTTCGACCAGATCTACACCAAGAAGTGATGTGCCGCACCCGCGGCCCGGGGGCGGCGTTGCGCGCCGCCCCGAATGTTTGAAGGAGCGCACCATGTCCACCCCCATCGTTTCCATCGCAGCCCCTGTCGCCACCTCGCGCGACGTGTTGTGCGTGCACGCCCTGCGCGTGCTGCGCACCACGGCGCAGCAATGGGGCATGGGGGCCATGCCGCGCCCGCAGCGCACTCCGCAGGTGCAGCGCAGCGGCCATGCCACCTCGCCGTGCGCGGCGTTGCGGGCCTGGGGGCTGGCAGCATGAGTGCCCGCCTGCCTGTCGAGGGTGTGGTGCAGGGCGTGCACCATGTGCAACTGTCCTACCCAGCCCACCTGCAGACGCAGATGGAGCGCTTTTACAGCGACGGCCTGGGGCTGCCCCGGATCGTGCATGCCCAGGTGCTGGCCTACCTGGCCGGTGCCCAGCGCATCGACCTGGTGCCCCGCAGCACGGCGGGCCTCGGCGGCGAACGCCTGGGGCACCTGGCCTTGCAGGTCGCCGGGGTGGAGGCGCTGCAGCAGCGCCTGCAGGCCCAAGGCGCGACGGCCCTGGCCGTGGTGCGGGTGGCCGAGGGCTGGCGCTTTTACGCCAAGGACCCGGCAGGCAATACGCTGGAGCTGCTGCAACCCGCGCCGCTGGCCGCCCCACGGCCACGTCCCGCTGTGGCGACACAGGGGGCTGTCGGCCAACCGGCTATGGCAGACAGCGCCTGGGCGGTTGCTGCATGAAATTGGCTATCAGCGCTTGCTGGTCAAGCGCTGATAGCTTCTGTTTTGATAGTCTATGAATTTCCAGCAATTGCGCTCCGTGCGCGAGGCCGTGCGCAGCGGCTTCAACCTGACCGATGTCGCCCAGATCCTGCACACCTCGCAACCGGGCGTCAGCCGCCAGATCCGCGAGCTGGAGGAGGAGCTGGGGGTCGACATCTTCCTGCGGGCCGGCAAGCGCCTGACCGGGCTGACCCAGCCCGGCGCCGAGCTGCTGCCCATCGTGGAGCGTCTGCTGCTCGATGCCGACAACCTGCGCCGCGTGGGGGCCGACTTCAGCGCCAGCGCGCACGGGCAGTTGTCGATCGCCGCCACGCACAGCCAGGCGCGTTATGCGCTGCCGCAGGTGGTGCAGGAGTTCCGCCAGCATTACCCCCAGGTGCGCTTGCACCTGCACCAGGGCTCGCCCAAGCAGGTCGCGCAGATGCTGCTCAGCGGCGAGGCCGATCTGGGCGTGGCCACCGAGGCCCTGGCCGGCTACGAGGGCCTGGTCACGCTGCCTTGCTACCGCTGGACGCACAGCGTGGTGCTGCCGCCCGGTCATCCGCTGCTGCAGCACGAGCTGCCGCTGACCCTGCAGGACCTGGCAGCCTTTCCCATCATCACCTACGAGCAGGGCTACACCGGGCGCGCCCACATCGACGAGGCCTTCGAGCGCGAGGGCCTGGCCCCCGACGTGGTGCTGACCGCCATGGATGCCGATGTGATCAAGACCTATGTGGAGCTGGGCATGGGTGTGGGCATCGTCGCCTCGGTGGCGCTCGATCCCGAGCGTGACCTGCACCTGCACGCCCTGGATGCGGGGCATTTGTTCGAGGTGAACGTCACGCGCCTGGGGCTGCGCCGCGGTGCCTGGCTGCGCGGATATGCCTACGACTTCATGCAGCGCTTTGTGCCCACGCTGACGCGGGAGGTGATCGCCCAGACCCTGCAAGGCAAGGCGCCGGCGGTGTAGAGTCGGGCCCGTGTTGCGCGCTTACCCACCCCCTCATTTCTGGATCCTGCACATCGATGGCTCGGCCATGCCCAACCCGGGGCGCATGGCGGTGGGCCTGGTGCTCACCGGCCCCGATGGGTCCCACCACCGCGCGGCGCGGCGCCTGCCGCACACCGGCTGCAACAACGAGGCCGAGCTGACCGCCTTGCTCGACGGCCTGCAGGCCGCGCAGCAGGCCGGGGCCCAGGCCCTGCGCGTCTACACCGACAGCCATGTGCTGCTGGAGCAGCTGGCGCTAGCCCCCGGCCGCCCACCGCGGCCGATCGTGCGGCTGGAGCCGCTGTTCGCCCAGGCGCGCCAGGCCTTGCAGGCCCTGGGCACGGTGCAGTTGCGCTGGGTGCCGCGGCGCTGCAACAGCGAGGCCGATGCCCTGGCACGCGCGGCCGTCGAGGCGCTCGAAGTTTGAGAAAAACATAGCGCACAGTGCAGGCTGCACAAGCGCTGGTGCCATTTTTGGCTAGAAACTCTGATGCAGCCGCGCCGTCAGGGCCGGGGGCACGGCTGTGCCGGCCCGGCCTGCCGCCATGCGCCATCCACTTGGGGTCCCCGCTTTCCTGTCGCCGCGCAAGGTACTCAGAGCCTGAGACAATGTCGCCCATCATGAGTGACCAGAACGACAAGATTTCCCCCGATACCGAGTACGCCGACATGCCCGCCGCCAACCCCAGCCTGCCCGAAGGCTGGCTGGAAGTGGTGTCCATGGACATGGAAGCCAAGGGCGTGGCCCGCAAGCCCGATGGCAAGGTGGTGTTCATCGACGGGGCTTTGCCCACCGAGCTGGTCACGGCCAACGTGCACCGCAAGAAGAACAACTGGGAAGCCGCCAGCCTGCGCGAGATCCACCGCGAATCCGCACAGCGCGTGCAGCCCGGCTGCCCCAACTTCGGCCTGCACGACGGTGCCTGCGGCGGCTGCAAGATGCAGCACATGCACGTGGCGGCCCAGGTGGCCGTCAAGCAGCGTGTGCTGGAGGACAACCTGTGGCACCTGGGCAAGGTCAAGCCCGAGACCCTGCTGCGCCCCATCGAAGGCCCGGCCTGGGGCTACCGCTACCGCGCCCGCCTGTCGGTGCGCTATGTGATCAAGAAGGGCAAGGTGCTGGTGGGCTTCCACGAGCGCAAGAGCCGCTACATCGCCGACATGGAAACCTGCAAGGTGCTGCCACCCCACGTGGACGCCATGCTGATGCCCATGCGCGCGCTGATCGCCAGCCTGGATGCGCGCGAGACCTGCCCGCAGATTGAAGTGGCCTGTGGCGACCATGTCACCGCCCTGGTGCTGCGCCACCTGGAGCCGCTGTCCGACGCCGACCTGCAGCGCCTGCGCGACTTTGCCGCCGCGCAGAACGTGCAGTGGTGGCTGCAGCCCAAGGGCCCGGACACCGTGCACCTGATGGACCCGGGTGGCCCGCAGCTGTCGTACGCGCTGCCGGACTTCGGCATCACCATGCCGTTCAAGCCCACGGACTTCACCCAGGTCAACCCGCACATCAACCGTGTGCTGGTGACGCGTTCGCTGCGCCTGCTGGATGCGCAAAAGAGCGACCGCGTGATCGACTGGTTCTGCGGCCTGGGCAACTTCACGCTGCCGCTGGCCTCCATGGCGCGCGAGGTGCTGGGTATCGAGGGCTCGGACGCGCTGGTGCAGCGCTCGCACGAGAACTACGCCGCCAACAACGCCACGCGCGCGCAGGGCGACCAGCTGGCTCCGACCCGCTTTGTGGGCCGCAACCTGTTCAACATGACGCCGGCGCTGCTGATGGCCGACGGCAATGCCGACAAGTGGCTGGTAGACCCCCCGCGCGAGGGCGCGTTCGCCCTGTCCAAGGCGCTGGCCGACATCCACCAGATCCGCATCGGCGCCAAGCAGACCGGCGTGGCCACGGAAGAGCAGCCCGACCTGCTGCCCCCGCTGCCCGAAGGCCATGAGGCTTGGCAGTTCCCCGAGCGCATCGTCTACGTCAGCTGCAACCCCGCCACGCTGGCGCGCGATGCCGGCCTGCTGGTGCACCAGGCGGGCTACCGCTGCGTGGCCGCCGGGGTGGTCAACATGTTCCCGCACACGGCCCACGTGGAATCGATGGCCGTGTTCGAGCGAGCCCACTGAGGGTGTGCCTGACCGGGGCGGTGTCGTTGCCCTGGGTGTGACTCGTCACAAAAAAGCCCGGATGAGCGCAAGGCTCTCCGGGCTTTTTTGTGGGGGCTTCGCGCCCGTTCAGCTGCGGGGGCGGGTGTATTCGGTTTCGACGTCGTCTTCACGGGCGCGTGCAGGCTCGGGCTTTTGCGTCAGCACCGAGGGCGTGCCTTCCAGCTTGTGCTCGCGCATGTACTCGTCCATCTCCTTCCAGCCGGCGAACACCATGGCCTTGGGGGCCTTGGGGTTGAGGGTGTAGCAGTCTTCGATGCCGCGCATGGCATGGCGGCAGGCGCTGCCGATGGCCTTGGCCTCGTTCTCGCGGATCACCATGCGGGGGTCCGGGCCCAGACCCGGCACCTGTTCAAGACAACCTGCCAGCAAGCCTGCGGCCAGCGGCAGCAGCAAGAAGGCAGGGCGGAAGGAGTGGAGATGTTTTGGCATGTGTCAGTGGTATCGACAAGCTGCAGACAATATTAAGGGTTTCTTCGCGCGGACGTAAAAAAGCCCCCGAAGGGGCTTTTGGGGCCTTGTGGCCGTGCATCAGTCGCGTTCGCCGCCCATGATGCCCAGCAGGGCCAGCAGGCTCTGGAAGACGTTGAAGATGTCCAGGTACAGGGCCAGGGTGGCGCTGATGTAGTTGGTCTCGCCGCCGTCGATGATCTGCTTGATGTCGTACAGCATGTAGGCCGAGAAGATACCGATGGCCAGCATGGAAATCGCCATCATGCCCGCGGTGGAACCCACGAACACGTTGATGACGGCACCCACCATCAGCACCAGCGCGCCGACGAACAGCCACTTGCCCATGCCGGAGATGTCACGCTTGATGACGGTGGCCAGCGAGGCCATCACAAAGAACACGCCGGCCGTGCCCGCAAAGGCGGTCATGATCAGCTGCGAGCCATTGCTGAAGCCCAGCACCATGGCAATCATGCGCGACAGCATCAGGCCCATGAAGAAGGTAAAGCCCAGCAGCACGGGCACGCCTGCGGCCGAGTGCTTGGTCTTTTCGATGGCGAACATGAAGCCGAAGGCGCCGCCCATGAAGACGAGCAGGCCCACAAAGCCTGTCAGGCCGGCCGTGATGCCGGTGGCCACACCAACCCAGGCGCCCAGCACGGTGGGCAGCAGGCTCAGTGCCAGCAGCCAGTAGGTGTTGCGCAGCACTCTGTGGCGCTGCTGCTGCGCGATACCGTAGCTTGCAGAGTCCAAAGTGTTTACTTGGTGGTTCATTGAGTGTTTTCTCCTGTTGAACGGGCGAAATGCCCGTGGCGTCCATTCTATGAGAAGGGTTGCGGGGTGTAAGTTCCCGCCGCCCGCGCAGGGCGGAGCGGTTTTCCGCGCGTTTTTGGGTTGGAATGTTTTGCGCAGAAGGTTGGGGCGGGGGGCTGGATTGTCGCTATGCTTGCCCTGTTTTGTATACAAATTGTGGGAGTCGTAGCGATGAAGAGCAAGTTTGAACTGGAATTGGCCGATGTCAAGAAAATTGCCGCCGCCGCAGAAGCCGAAGCGCTGAAAAACCACTGGCCAGTGACCATCTCCATCGTGGACGATGGCGGCCACCTGCTGTGGTTGCAGCGCCTGGATGGCGCCGCCGCCATTTCCTCGCACATTGCTCCGGCCAAGGCCCGCTCTGCCGCTCTGGGCCGCAAGGATACCAAGGCCTTCGAGGACATGATCAACAACGGCCGCACGGCCTTCCTGAGCGCGCCCTTTGTGGATGGGTTGCTGGAAGGTGGCGTGGCCATCATCAAGGACGGCCAGTGCCTGGGCGCCGTCGGTGTTTCCGGCGTGAAGGCCAGCGAAGATGCGCAGGTGGCGCAAGCCGGCATTGCGGCGCTGGGCCTGTAAGCCGCCGCTTCTGCGGCCATAGAAAAAGCGACCGGTCAGGTCGCTTTTTTTGTTGGGAGCTTCGTGGAAAAAAGGACTGGCTACGCAATGCCCGATGAACGCCTTGTTGGCTGGCCTAAAACGATGCCGGGCCAGTGAACCCGGAATCGCCCCACGATGAAACGGTTTATTTGGTCAGGATCAGCTTGCCCAGCTTGGTGGCCTGCAGGCGGTAGGTGGCGCCGTTGTGCACGATGGACACCGATTTCTGGCCACGCAGCAGCAGCTCGCTGTCCACGCTCAGGTCCTCGGCGGCGCTGGCCGGCTGGCTGGCACACTCGGACAGTGCAGACGATGGGGCTGCAGCGCGGCGCGAGGTGGGGAGGGTGAGAGTGGCTTGCATGGTGCGAAGTGTTGGGTTGGTGTGAATGTTTGTTAATGATAACTATTCTTATTCGTGAGTCAACCGTTATTCGGTGTCCCTGGATGTAAAAGGGGATTGCATGCAGGAATAGATAGCGCCTGGCGCTGGTCTGCATTCACATTCAGCCAAAAAAGTGATTGAAACTAAGGAAAGGCAAGCGCTAGCCGCTCTGTTTTTTGCAAAGCCCTAAAAAAAAGCCCTGCAGGCTTGCGCGTGCAGGGCGGGGGCGTTCTCGGCAATGCAGCCGTCGGTCAACGTTCAGGTTCGGTCACGAAGCCGATCTTGCGGATGCCCGAGGTCTGGGCCGCCGCCATGGCCTTGGCCACGCGCTCGTAGCGCACTTGCTTGTCGCCGTGGATGTGCAGGTCCGGCTGCGGGTCCTTGGCAGCCTCGGCCTTCAGGCGCTCCACCAGCTGTTCGTCGCTGATGGCTTCCTTGTTCCAGTGGTACTGGCCCTGGGCGTCGATGCTCAGGCTGATGTTCTGGGGCTTGACCACCTCGGGCTCGTTGGAGGCGCGGGGCAGGTCCACATTCACCGCATGCTTCATGACAGGCACGGTGATGATGAAGACGATGAGCAGCACCAGCATGACGTCCACCAGGGGCGTCATGTTGATTTCGTTCATGACTTCATCGCTGTCGTCTTGGGTGCCGAAGGCCATGGCTTACGCGCCTTTCTTGATCGGCAGCACCTTGCCGTCGGTGCCGTTGCTGGACGTGTCCACGGTCATGCGGGCGCCAGTCACGAAGAAAGCGTGCAGGTCGTGGGCAAAGCTGTTCAGGCCGCCCAGCACGCCTTTGTTGCCGCGCACGATGGCGTTGTAGCCCAGCACGGCGGGGATGGCCACGGCCAGACCGAAGGCCGTCATGATCAGGGCCTCGCCGATGGGGCCGGCCACCTTGTCGATGGACGCCTGGCCGCTGGTGCCGATCACGATCAGCGCGTGGTAGATGCCCCAGACGGTGCCGAACAGGCCCACGAAGGGGGCGGTGGAGCCGACCGATGCCAGGATGGCCAGGCCGGACTGCAGGCGGGCCGTGAACTCATCGATGCCGTTGCGCAGGCAGCGTGTGATCCAGTCGCTGACGTCCAGCGCATCGTGCAGGTGGGCACTGGTCTTGCGGTGGTGGGCGATGGCTTCGCGGCCTTCCAGGGCCAGGTAGCGGAAGGGGTTGGACGGATTGGCGTCCAGCTTGTTCAGGCCGGCGCCGAAGTCTTCGCTGTGCCAGAAATCCTTGGCTTCCTTGGCGTACTTCTTGAACTTCATCAGGCCCAGGGCCTTGACGATGATCACGACCCACGAGGCGACGGACATGAGCAGCAGCAGGATGGCGACGCCACGCGTGACAAAGTCGCCTTGCGCCCAGACGTGGGCAATGCCGAATTGGGATTCCATGAAAACTCCTGAGATGACTGTTTATTCGAGAACGAAATTGATGGGCACGATGTACCACATGGCTTCGGGGACGCCATTGCGCTTGCCGGGCACAAAGCGCCAGCGCTGCACGGAGGTGATGGCGGCCTTGTCCAGGCGCTCATAGCCACTGGACGTCTTGATTTCGATTTGCTGCGGCAGGCCTTGTTCGCTCACCATCACGCGCAGCAGCACCTTGCCTTGTTCGCCCATGCGGCGGCTGATCGATGGGTAGCCGGGGCGTGGATTGTTCAGGTAGGCGGCGTCGCTGGATGGCAGTTGCACGGCCCCGCCCGAAGGTGTGGCTGGCGGTGTCGACGGGGCCGGTGGCGCGGGCGGGGCGGGCGGCGCTGTGTTGACAGCGGGCGCGCTGTCCAGCGTTCCGGTGGGGG